>CAZEXX010000299.1:0-5062 GCA_964516885.1 uncultured Anaerolineales bacterium
GCGCCGTTCAACACAGTGCAGGATTACGAGGCCTATCTGGCGCGACTGGTGGGCTTCAGGGCCTATGCCGAGGAGCATATCGCCCTGATGCGCGCCGGGATGGCTGCCGGCGTGACGGCGCCGCGCATCGCGATGGCGGGTGTCGAGGATGCGTTGACACCGCATATCGTCACCGACCCTGTTGACAGCGTCTTCTTTGCGCCGTTTCAGGCATTCCCCGCGGCGGTCGGCCAGGCGGATCGTGCACGGCTCCGGGCGGCAGCAGCGGAGGCAATCTCAGGCTCGGTTGTGCCGGCGTATCAGGTGCTGCTGGGCTTTCTGACGGAGACCTACATCCCGGCGGCCCGCGATGAGATCGGCGCCAGTGCGCTGCCCGATGGTCGGGCCTACTATGAGCACTGTGTGCGGCGATATACGACACTGGATATCTCACCGGAGGAGGTGCACGCCATCGGTCTCAGCGAGGTACAGCGCATTCGTGAGGAGATGTTCGGCATTATCGAAGACGTGGGTTTCGTGGGCGATCTGGCGGCGTTCCTTGATTTCCTGCACACAGAGCCGCGGTTCTATCTGGATACGCCTGAGGCCTTGTTGCAGCATGTTGCTCTGATCTGCAAGCGGATCGATGGTGAGCTGCCCAAGCTCTTTAGCCTGTTGCCCCGGACGCCGTACGGCATTCGCGAGATCCCGGCCTATGCTGCGCCAAGGTCAACCACCGCCTACTATTTCCCCTGTGCCGGGGACGGCTCTCGCGCCGGCACCTACTACGTCAACACCTACGGGTTGGGGAGCCGCCCGCTCTACGAGTACGAAGCACTCTCGCTCCACGAGGCGGTTCCGGGACACCATCTGCAGCTGGCACTACAAATGGAGTTGGATCTGCCCAACTTCCGCAGGTTTGGCGACATCACGGCCTTCATCGAGGGGTGGGCGCTCTATTCGGAGCGACTGGGAATCGACATGGGATTCTACCAGGATCCCTACAGCGACTTCGGACGCCTTGTCTTCGAGATGTGGCGCGCGGCCCGCCTCGTAGTCGACACGGGGATGCACGCTCTCGGTTGGACCCGCCGGCAGGCCATTGACTATATGGCTGAGAACACCGCGTTGTCCACGCTCAATATCACCAACGAGATCGACCGGTACATCGGCTGGCCTGGCCAGGCCCTGGCGTACAAAATAGGGGAGCTCAAGGTTAGCGAGCTTCGCGCGCGGGCTGAGTCTGAGCTGGGTGCACATTTTGACGTGCGCGATTTCCATCGTATTCTGCTGGAGGATGGTGGTGTCCCGCTCGACCTGTTGGAGGCCAAGGTCGTGGCCTGGATTGGCGAAACGCTTAGTTTAGGAGATGAGTGTGAACGCAAACATGGCCAGTGATCACTTGACCGAAATCACGGACACTGTGGATTTCCCTGCTGACGAATTCATCGCGCGCCGAAATCGGATCTACGATGCGATCGGCGATGGTGCACTGGCCCTGATACGGGCCGAAGCACCGCCGCGCGGCTTTGTCGTGTTCCGCCAATCCAGCCAGTTCTTCTACTGCTCTGGTCTGGTGACGCCGCAAGCCTATCTGTTGTTGGACGGGCGAACGCGCACGAGCGCGCTCTATCTGCCGCTCCGCGGCAGGGCGCAGATCGGTGAGGGGGCGCCTCCGGGATTGGAGGATGCCGAGCTCGTCAGGATTCTCACCGGCGTAGAGGCTGTCTATCCGGTCTCTGACCTCTCCGCGCATTTGGCTGATGCTTCGGTGGTCTATACGCCTCACGCGCCGGCTGAGGTGCGCGGGACGTGTCGCCACGAACTGTCGATGGCCGACGAGGTCGTGGCGCGCGATCCGTGGGATGGGCGCCCCACGCGCGAGCAGCATCTTATCAGCCTGCTGCGCTCGCGATACGCCAAACTAGTTGTTCAGGATCTGACGCCAATCCTGGACAAGATGCGTTCGGTCAAAAGCCCGCGCGAGGTCGACGTGCTGCGCCGGGCGGGATATCTCGCCGCCGTGGCCGTGCGCGAGGCGATGCGCGTCTCCCGTCCGGGCGTGATCGAGTACCAGTTGGGGGCGTTGGCCAACTACATCTACGCGTTACACGGCGCGCAGGGGGAGGGGTACCGTCCCATCATTGCCACCGGTGAGAACGTCTGGCACATTCACTACTTCCGACTGGACACCGCGATGGAGGATGGCGACCTGGTCCTGATGGATGTCGCTCCCGAGTGCAACCACTATACCAGCGACATCGGCCGCATGTGGCCGGTGAACGGTGTCTATGCTCCCTGGCAGCGCGAGCTGTACGGCTTCATAGTCGAGTATCACAAGGTGCTGCTCTCGAAGATCCGGCCCGGCGTGACTCCCGAGCATGTGATGGATGAAGCTGCCGTTGTGATGCGAGAGGTCTGGGCCGCGTGGCCTTTCTCGAAGGATGTCTATCGCGAGGGCGCGCGCAGGACGCTCGAGTTCCGTGGGCATTTGTCGCATCCGGTTGGGCTGGCGGTCCACGACGACGGCAGTTACTACGGCAGGCCCCTGGTGCCCGGCACGGTCTTCACCGTCGATCCGCAGATGTGGATCCGGGAGGAGAATCTGTACATCAGGGTCGAGGACACGTTGGCAGTTACAGAGGATGGGATCGAGATCTTCACGGCGGCGGCGCCTCTGGAACTGGACGATGTGGAGGCGCTGATGCGTGAGGATCCGACTGAGCTGCCGCTGCTCAGGGTGGTGTAGCTCGATGTTCTATGAGTTTGGACCGCGGGCATCTTGCCCGCTCCGGCCCTTGCGTCTTGCCCACGCAGGCACAACTTCGACCTGTATCAGGCTGCGTGCGCAGGGCTGCGGCCAAGATGTCGGCACGCCGGAAGATGTCGGCACACCGAGAGATGGCCGCCGTCCACAGATATGTGAAGCAGGATGTATTCAAAGTATCGAAAGGATATCACTATGCACGTATCGACGAAGACCAGTACACACAACAAATGGCGCACGCTGCCTTTGGGCAGCATCTCCGTGACCGGCGGATTCTGGGGTCACAAGCAGGCCGTGAACCACCAGGAGAGCATTCCCCACGGGTTCCGGAAACTTGAGGCATCCGGCAACTTCAACAATCTGCGGCTGGCCGCAGGTGGTGGCGAGGGCGAGTATAAGACCCCAGTCTTCATGGACTCCGACGTCTATAAGTGGTTGGAGGCCGTGGCCTATGACTTGGCGAATGACCCTGATCCTGAGATTCAGGCTATGGCGGACACGGCCATCGACCTGGTCGAGGCTGCGCAGATGGACGATGGCTACCTCAACTCGTACTATCAGGTGCTCAAGCCCGATCAACGCTGGACCAATCTGGCGCACGATCACGAGCTCTACTGCGCCGGGCACCTTTTCGAGGCCGCCGTAGCGATGCACCGTGCGACCGGCGATGCGCGTCTGTTGAACGTCTCCTGCCGCTTTGCCGATCATATCGCCGGTATCTTCGGCCCCGGGAAGCGCGATGGTGCACCCGGCCATCCCGAGATCGAGCTGGCCCTGATCGAGCTCTATCGCGAGACCGGCGAACGGCGCTATCTGGATCTGACGGCCTTTTTCGTGGACCAGCGCGGAAGCGGCGAGATGGGTGGCTACGGCCGCTGGGGCGCATCTTACCATCAGGACCACGTGCCGGTGCGCGATGCCGAGGCCGTCACCGGCCACGCCGTCCGCCAGCTCTACCTGACCGCCGGCGTGACCGATCTCTATCTTGAGACCGGCGACGCCACGCTGCTTACCGCGATGGAGCGGCTCTGGCACGACATGACTGCGCACAAGATGCACCTCACCGCCGGGTTCGGTGCGCGCTTTACGGGCGAGTCGTTTGGCGATGCCTACGAACTGCCCGCTGACCGCTGCTACTGCGAGACCTGCGCCGGTATCGCGAGCTTGATGTGGAACTGGCGCATGCTGTTGGTAAACGGTGAGATGCAGTACGCTGACCTGTTGGAGCGTTCGCTCTATAACGGTTTCCTCAGCGGCGTCTCGCTGGACGGCCACCGCTACTTCTACGTCAATCCGCTCCAGAGCCGGGGCGGCATCGAACGGCCGGAGTGGTACGGCTGCGCGTGCTGTCCACCCAACGTGATGCGCCTTATCGCCGTGGTCGGCCACTATGCGGCCACCGTGAGCGATGACGGTGTCCAGCTGCACCAGTACCTCGCATCCAAGGTGGACACACACGGCGCCGTAGGCCCTCAGGTGGCCTTCTCCGTCGAGACAGACTACCCCTGGAACGGCGACGTTAAGATCACGATCAATAGTGCAGACGGGACGGACTGGGAGCTGGCGCTGCGCGTGCCAGGCTGGTGCCCCGGTGCTGCGATCTCGGTGAATGGCGAGGCCGTCGAGGGGCAGCTCCCCGGCGGTGCTTACGCGGCTGTCAGGCGCGCCTGGCAGGTGGGTGATGTGATCGAGCTGCACCTGGCGATAGCGCCGAGGTTCACCGCTCCCAACCCGCGTATCGATGCGGTTCGCGGCAGCATCGCGGTGGAGCGTGGTCCACTGGTCTACTGTCTGGAGGCGGTCGATCAGGCCGACATCGATCTGCTGGACGTGTCCGTGGATCCCGGTGCTGAGATGACCGATGTATGGCAGGCGGGTTTACTCGATGGCGTCGTCACTGTCCAGATCCCAGGGAACGTCGCGGAGCAAGGTGACTGGGAAGGCGTGCTCTATCTGCCTGCGGGCACGCCCTCGGGCGCGCCTGCGCAAATGACCAGCGCGGTGACGCTGACGGCGGTGCCGTATTACGCCTGGGCCAACCGTGGCCCCGGTGCGATGCGGGTGTGGATTCCGAAGAAGGACTGACCAAGAGCCACAAGTCGCAGGTCTCAAGTCCGAAGTCAGACTTGGGGTCTGCGGACGGCTCTCGGAGATTTCGTGCGATGGGAGGGCTCAAGGCTTTTGCGCAAGCCTTGAGCCCTTCTGGCCCCGAGGTACCTATTGGACGGGTCGTTGCCGACGCCAGAACTGCCGTGGGTGTTCCAGAAATGGCTGTCCTGCCTTCATCCTGGAATGCCCCCCTCTCCGCTGAGCCCC
>CAZEXX010000300.1:0-5056 GCA_964516885.1 uncultured Anaerolineales bacterium
AAAGCACACAAGGTGCAGTTCGGTTAACATGTGAGGAGTTAGCTATGCGCATCCTCATCACCAGCTTTGTGCCATTCAATGGGCGCGCCAAGAACGGATCGCAGGCACTGGCACGCTATCTCCAGTCGCACCTTGCGGATGAAGACGTCTGCGTCCTTGACATCCCGGTACGCTGGTCCATAGTGGAAACAGTGGCCCTTCCTGTGATCGAAGAGTGGCGGCCGGACCTGATTCTGGGACTTGGGGAAGGCGGCAAGGACGCTGTCGCCATCGAAACCACCGGTCGCAACATCCGTCGGGGCAACGACGACGACGGCATCGCACCGGGCGACGACGTGATCATCGAGGGTGGACAACCGGAGCGAAAGAGCCGGTTCACATTCACCTGGAGCAGTGAGGTCGCCCTGTCCGCCCCGGTGATGCTGAGCTTGAGCGCCGGAGCCTATCTCTGCAACAATGCGCTCTATCTCTACTGCGGATCGGATGTCGAGCGGGCCGGCTTTGTCCACGTCCCGCCACAGGGTGACGACGATGAGACCACGTACTGCGAGCACTATGGACCTGTCGTGGAGGAGATCCTGCGGCAGAATCTCCGAACGCACCAAGGATGAGTACCCAAACACTGACGACCACAACCTCAGACAACGATTGGGGACCTATGAAGAAACAACGTATCAGGCCTTTCCGGCCCATCTATCCCTCACCCGCAGGCCTGATCACCTCGATCAGCGTGGATGGTCGACCTAACATCATCACGCTGGGCGAGATATTCAACATCAGCATCGCAAGCCCGGTCATTATCGGGATCGCAATCCGCAAAGGACGACACTCGCACGAGCTGATCAGCGCGACCCGCGAATACGTGGTCAACCTCCCCACCGCCGCGATGGCAGAGACCGTCGACCTCTGTGGTTCGGTCTCAGGGCGCCACGTGGACAAGTTCGCCAAGTTCGGCCTCACACCTGCGAAGGCGGACGAGGTCTCGCCCCCTCTGATAGCCGAATGCCCGATGAACATCGAATGTCGCCTCATCGGCATCCAGGAGATCGGCGACCACGACCTCTTTCTGGGTGAGGCAGTGGCCGTGCACATCGCCGAGGACGCCCTCGACGCGCGCGGCAGGGTGATCGTGGACAGACTCGATCCGCTCTGCTACCTACACTCTGAGTACTGGTCGCTGGGGGCGAGGATAGGCCCTCACGGCTTTGCCGCCAAGTAGCGCCGACCACGACTGCGGTCGCAGCCGCACCCAAGCTCAGTTGAAGCTCTACCGGTAACATTTCCTTAGGAAGACAATAGCATAGCCGACACTTGAAGCCAGAGAAAGGACGATCATGCGAACAGGCGTATCCTATATGGGGCATCACAACCCCCAACACATCGAGACCGACCTGGTTGAGATGCAGGCGCTGCAGCTGGACGACGTCTTGCTGTGTACTCAGGAAAACGACTTTGTGCACTTCACAGGCAAGCTTGACTTCACGCCCAAGATCGCCAAGGACCACGGCATCCGTCCACTGGCCATCTTCTGGGGCGCCCTCAACCTCTTTGGCGGCGGTCGGTCCAGCCAATTCCTGCTGGAGAATCCGGCGGGATTCCAGGTGGCGCTCGATGGGTCGCACAGACCCGCCGGTTGCTACGTGAACCCCATCAATGTGGCCCACATCGAAGGGATGATCGACACCATCGCCGAACGCGGCTTCGAGGGTTACTTCGTGGATGAGCCGACGCCGCTCCGGGAGTGTTACTGTCCTTCGTGCCGCGCCAAGTATGAGGAATGGTACGGTCGCGATCTGGCGGTGGCGCCGGATGACGAGAGGGAAGCATTCCGGCAAAGTTGCGTCATCGACTATGTGACGGTTATCTCCGACTACTGCAAGCACACGCATCCTCAACTGGAGACAATGTGCTGCCTTATGCCGCACGACGACGCTATGTGGCAGGCCGCAGCGAAGATCCAGACGCTGGACAACCTGGGCACCGACATCTACTGGGTCAACACTGACCAGGATGTGCAGGAGATGGTCCCGATCATTGAGCGCCTGACCGATCTCTGCGCGCAGGAGGACAAGATCCATCACGAGTGGCTGCAGTGCTGGCACGCCGGGAGCGGCCGCGAGCCGCGCATCCTTGAGCAGGGCAAGATCCTCGTGCAGCAGAATCCCGACGCACTCTACGTCTGGGCGTGGAAGGGACAGGTCGGCACGACGGAGACGTGTGACGATCCCGAGTTGGCGTGGCAGTATGCAGTCGAGGTTTTCCGACTGGCCAAGGAGGCCTAGGATGAGCAGACCCCTGAGCAAAGTTGCGCCCGAATGGTGGGATTACACCACACTGGACCGAGAGCTCCTGGACGATGCTGCGCGGCTGACCGCCGGTGACCTCCTGCAGCTCTCACGGCCCGGATTCACGGTGAAGTTCTACGATACGCTGGAGGACTTCTACCTGGCAGAAGCACTGGAGTACATCTCGGCGTGGACACAGGCCACGGAGCGCGAACCGGCGGGCATCTGCGGCCCCATCGGCCCCACGGAGCAGCTGCCGCTGGTGGCACGCCTCGTCAACACCCTGGAAATCGATCTGCGCCACGCCCACTTCTGGGGAATGGATGAGTGGGTCGTGAATGGCAATGCCGTGGCGGTCACCCATCCGATGAGCTTCGAAAGGGCAGACCGGGAGCTTTGCTTTGACCGCATCCGCCCGGATCTGCGTATGCCCCAGGAGAACCTGCACTTCCCCAAGACCGATCTCGATGACTACATCGCCAGCTGGGACCAGGCACGCTGCCTTGTCATGCAGGGAGGACAGGGCGAGGTGAAGCACTGGGCCTTCAACGATCCGCTCCCTCGCCGTGGGCAATACCAGGATGCGCCCCCCACCCCGGAGGAGTACCGGAAACTGACCACGCGCGTGGTGGACCTCCACCCCATCACCCTCATCCAGAACGCCCGCACATCGGGCGGCGGTGTGGTGCAGAACGTCCCAAGCCAGGCGCTTTCAGTGGGACCTGTGGAGACTTGGAAATCGGAGAAGGTCTCCATCTGGCAAGCGGGGACCCACGACAATCCCTTCGGCATGCGGCTGACCACGCTGATGATCTCCAAGAGGGTGCCCGATAGCGCCGTGCCAATGTCGTTGCTGGCAGATCATCCCAACGTGCAGTTCAACTTCTACCGCCCCGGCATCGGCACCTGCGACGCCGAGATGCACTAGAGAGAGTCAAGCCGAGACCGGTTCCACACCGGCCACTCCCTGCAAACCCATCGCGTCAAGGAGAAGCACATATGCCGAGACGAGCCTTTGCCATCGCCGCCCATCCGGACGACATCGAGTTCACGATGTCCGGAACGCTCATCCTCCTGCAGCGCGCCGGCTACGAGATCCACTACATGAACATCGCCAACGGCAGCTGCGGCACAGCCCAGCGCAGCAAAGAGGAGATCATCGCGATGCGGCGCGATGAGGCCCGCGCGGCAGCAGCCGGCATTGGTGCAATCTTCCACGAAAGCCTGGTCGATGACATCGCCATCTTCTATGAGCCAGGCCTTCTTGCACGCGTCTCCGCCGTCATGCGGGAGGTTGCGCCGGAGATCCTGCTCGTCCAGTCGCCCCAGGGCTATATGGAGGATCACCAGAACGCGGCGCGCCTGGCCGTCACCGCCGCCTTCACCAGAGGCATGCCTAACTACACCACCGATCCACCCCGCGAGCCGGTTTCGCAGGAGGTCACAGTTTACCACGCACAACCGCACGGCAACCGCGACCCGTTGCGCCGGATTGTCCGCCCTGATATCTACGTGGACGTCTCAGATGTGATCGAGGACAAACGAGCTATGTTGACGCATCACGCCAGCCAGAAGCTCTGGCTGGACCAAACGCAGGGCATGGATGCCTATCTTGACGCGATGCAGGCGCAGTGCCGGGAAGTGGGCGCTATGTCGGGCAAGTTCCAATATGCCGAGGGTTGGCGCCGCCGTCTGCATCTGGGCTTCTGCGATGAGACCGCGGACCCGCTCGTGGCAGCCCTATCTGCCTGTTGCGCCTACTCGGAATAGACGTGGTGTGCGCGAGCGCACAGCACGCAGCGCAATAACGCGCGCGCAGACCGACCAAAGGCTTTCCTGCGTCCGTAGCGGGGCGAAGTAACAACTTGTCCCCGCCAAGGGGACTTCGCCCTACGCCGAACCGCCTGTCCGGTAGTCTGCCGTCCGCGTAGGGCGAAGCGCCGGCTTCGCCTCTGCTCGGGCCTCACCAGCGCTGAGGTCGACAGGCCTCTAGCAGAGGCAAGAGAAGCTTGTCTTCGAAGGAGTCATACGACCTGCCATCTTGGACCGCGGGCATCTTGCCCGCATCTTCGCGCAAGCCGTCACCAGTCTGCTCACATCAGCCGCTGCGCACTTGCCCACCTTCTGACGCAGGGCGTTCTGACGCCCGCGGTCCATAGAGCCACCGCCCATTCGACACCCCACCAAAGTCAACTATCATCACAAGACATCGCCAACATAAGGAGAGCCATGAAAAAGACAACGCTCACGCTGCACACCGCGTTCCAGATCGACCAGGTTGACCCGCGCATCTTCGGCGGATTCCTGGAACACATGGGCCGTGCCGTCTACGAAGGCGTCTACGACCCCAAGAGCGCCCACGCCGACGGAGCAGGCTGCCGCACCGATGTCCTCGGCGCACTCAGCCGCCTGAAGATGACCGCGATGCGCTATCCCGGCGGCAACTTCGCCTCCGGCTACCACTGGATGGACGGCGTCGGCCCGCGCGACCAGCGACCGACAATGCGCGAGCTGGCCTGGCAGAGCCTCGAATCCAACCAATTCGGCACCGATGAGTACATCGCGCTCTGCCGCAAGATGGGCTGGACCCCGATGATCACCGTCAACCTGGGCACCGGCACCCCCGAAGAGGCCCGCAACTGGGTTGAGTACTGCAACACGCCGCCCGACAGCAAGTACGCCCAGATGCGCGCCGAGAATGGCAGTGCCGAACCCCACGCTGTCAAGCTATGGTGTCTGGGCAATGAGATGGACGGGCCCTGGCAGCTCGG
>CAZEXX010000301.1:0-5046 GCA_964516885.1 uncultured Anaerolineales bacterium
GCGTTCGCTTTGGTCGTGAAGAGGCTCTCCTGCACCGACAGCAGATTGCCGGCAAGCTCCGGATATGCGGCCAGCAGGCTGCGCATCAGATAGGCATTGAGCCACGCAGGATCGGCTGCAGCCACCACGGGTGGCAGGCTGACCCGTGCGTAGACCGGCTGGAGCCGCCATTTGCTCCGCATAGTTTGCTCCAGCTCGCGCAGATAGCCCGTGCCGGGGTGCTGCATCCGGTGCTGAGTGATGGCAGCTCGCTCTTCGGGCGTCGTGCAGGCATCGCAGCCGAGGCACCGCCCCGGCTCGCCCTGCGCCGCCGGATTGCCGACCTCGCCCAGACAGTACCCCTCATCCACGCCGGCCAACGCCTGCGTGTACTGGTGGTAGAGCATCTCCGGCCTGACGCTGGGCTTCACAAAGTCAAGCGGGAACTCGGCATCCGGACCCTTTTCCCCAAGGAAGGCATCAGTCCAAACCCCGTGCTCCTCCATCCAGGCACGAAGTGCAGTCCAGTAGCCGGGCGTGAGCACCAGATCGTACAGGTACCCTTGTCTCGCAAGCTCAATCACCGGCTCGCACAGCCAGGATCCACCCAACGCCAACACCTGAGAGGCCGCATACTCATCCCAGGGCGTGGCCAGCCGGAACTCGAAGCCATTGGTCTCGCACGACGACTTGACCGGTCCCGTGATCTGTCGCCAGGCCTCCTCCTCCAGGAAGAGACGATCGTAGCGCAACGGCGTGAGGGGCAAGCGAATCAACAACCCGAAACTGAAGACGATGCGCAGCCCGCGGCGATATTGGCGGCGCCACGCCTTGAGCTGCACGACAAACCGGTGAAACTCATCGAGGTCCGCCTGATCCTCGTGCCCGGTCAGGATGTAGAAGAGCTTGATCTCGCGGATCTTCTCCCGCATCAGCCGCACGAGCACGGACTCAATCTCAGCATCCGACAGGCTCTTGTGAAGGAACGCGCGCATGCGATTGCTGATTCCCTCAACGCCGATGGTGAAGCTGCGCTTGTCGGCTTTGACCTCGGCCTCCATCAGGCTGGGCATCACCGCCAGGAGATCCACACGCTGGCTCTTGACATGGACCCGATCAAAGCGCCGGTTGAGCTCCAGCATCAAGGCCAGGATCTGCTCGTGGGTATTGAAGTTGAAACTGTAGACATCCACCGCCTCAACGCCCTGGGCGACCTTCAGCCGGTCCGCCGCTGCCAGAATATGGTCGATAGACACCTCGCGGTAGGGTTTGCGATCATACCCCTCAAAGCAGAAAGTGCAGAACGCCGGGCAGCCGAAGTTTACCTGTAAGCGCGCTGTTGAAGCCTCTTCACAGTTGAGCGAGGGATACTCGACGATCAGATCGTCGCTCTGGGGGGCGTGGCAGATCGCCTCGACCACCTGTTGATCCGGCGGGCCGTTGGCAACCCAGAGCCCCGTGACGTTGCCCGCGGCCGCCGTCAACCGCTGCTCTTTGCGCACATTGCGACTGACGTCAAGTGTCTGGGCCAGTGCCTGGATCAGCGCTTCGACCTCCCGCTCCCCCTCGCCAAAGAAAAGGGCATCCACGATGCTGTCGCCCTCCGGCGTCAGCACCATCTGCGCGGCCATCGCGTTGGAACCCCCCAGAATCAGCGGTGGCCACGCTGCGTCACGCTCGCCGGCCAGCATCGGAATCCCCGAATGGGCGAGCAGATACGGCAGATTGATCAACTCCAGTGAGTAGGCATTGGAGATGAGGACAACATCGAAGTCAGCGATGTCGCGGCGGGACTGCGTCCCGATCAGGAGCGGCACCCCGTCGGCCAGCCACCGAGCGCGGTCGTGTTCCGGCGGCAGGAAGGCCATATCGATGTAGGCGTCAGGCAGCGCACGCCGCACGGCTTGAAAGAGGAAGAGATGCGGAGCGGATTTCATCACGTCGCGGAACGGCGACAAGCGCACGATCAAGGCACGGAACGACGCGGCCTCAAAGGCCGGGTTCCCGTAGGTCGGGTTCGCACCGGGCCGGAAGAGGCCGGCCTGCTGCAGCACCGGCCAGTTCTCCGTGAAGTACGCCTCATAGCTTGCCATAGGCTGCATTCTACCACAGACAGAGGCTGCAGGATCACTGCTGCGTGGGACTGTCAGATGAAATCCTGATCTGCACAAGATCACCGGATCCACTGATCCGGCGTAGCAGTAGAGGCTCTGCTCTGCCACCTCCACGCGGAGAAAGGGGAGGGCAAGCCGCTAGATATCGCGGCTGCATAATCCGTAGATACTTGCGGCGTTCGTTAACTGTCATCGTCTCTATGGGCGTCATGGTTCTTCCTTCGGTAACATTCACATTTGGTAGAAACATAGCACCCTTCGGTAACATTCTAGCTGACAGAATGCGGGGTATTGCATAGTTTCGGAATATCCCCTATAATACGCGTATGGTTTAAGCAGACACTAATTGCCTAAATTCACCGACTCTCATTCACGACTACGACGGGGGGCGCAGAAGTGACAGAGCGAACGCGGTCTCTAGCAGGCATGGACAGCCACCACCTGCAGATCGAGCTGCAGAGAGTGGACCTGCGTCTGCAACGCGCCACCCAACTGTGGCAGCTTGCCGGACAGAACCCGGATGACGCCTTCCGCGGTCTGTACGTCTCCGACGATGAAGCCAACGCCCTGCTGGCACGCCCCTTGAGCACTAATTGGGGCCAGACGACGACGCTTCCAGACGAGGCCACAAAGGCGTTTGAGCACAACGACGCCCGGATCAAGACCGAGTCGACGGCGATCCTCGATGAAGCAGCGAAGCAGGGATATCGGCTGCCTCTGGTACATCTAGTCCAAGCCTTTGGGCTCAGCCGCTTCGAGATCGATGTCCTTCTGCTGTGCATCGCCCCCTCGGTTGATCTACGGTACGAGCGCATCTACGGGTACCTCCAGGATGACGTGACCAAGAAACGCCCGACCGTCAACCTGGCCCTGGATCTGCTGGCCGAGCCGGGGCTCGGCCGCCTGAGCCTGCTGGCCCTCTTCAACCGGGACGCGCCACTGGTGCGGCATCGCCTCATTGAGCTTGTGTCGCCGGCTGACGGCGCACCCGCCGGCGGCGAACATGCGCCGCTTCTGGCACACACATTGCAGATCGACGAAGGCCTGCTCGCCTGGCTCCTGGGCAGTTACCGTCCCCACGCGATGCTGATGGGGCATCTCTCATACACCCGCGCGCCGGACACCATCCCGGATGCTTTTGTCAACCTGGAGATCACACGGGCGTTGGCGCAGGGCACTGATCCCGCGATCTACGTGTTCCACGGGCCCGACGAGGACCTCAAGCGCGCCGCAGCGGCGGTGCTTGCGCAGTCGACCGGGCAACCACTGCTGATAGTGGATCTGACCGGTCTGGCGGAGAAGGACAAGATAGACCCACAGCGCGCAGTGCGCGCCGCAGTGCGGGTTGCGCTGCGCGACGCACGACTGCTGAACGCCATCCCCATGCTGAACGGCTGGGATGTCTGCCTGGTGAACGACACGACGCCGCCCGCATTGCTCTACGAGCTCAACGCCTTCCCTGGCCCGCTGATACTGGCGGGCCAGCGCCTCTGGCACCCCAAGGGCAGCCCGCGCAGCCGGCGGCTGCTGGAGATTGCCTTCCCTGTGCCGGCGTACCCTCAGCGGCGTCTCCTCTGGCGGCACTTTACCGGTATCGGCGAGGCTGAGAGCGCGCTCGATACTGCGCTGGATGCGCTGGCCGGCCAGTTCGCGCTGGCCAGTGGGCAGATCCGCGATGCGGTCGCGACAGCGAGGGACTATGCCGTGGCAGATGACGCAGCAGCGGACGAAGCCCCACTCTCTGCCGAGTCACTCTTCGCAGCGGCCCGCGCGCATTCCAATCCGCGCCTCGCCCAACTCGCCAGCAAGATCACACCGCGTTACAGCTGGGAGGACATCATCCTGCCGGAAGACCAGCTGGCGCTCCTGCACGAGATCATTGACACGGTGCGCGGGCGACCCCAGGTGCTGGATGTGTGGGGGCTGGGAGCAAAGCTCACCTCAAGCCGCGGGATCACGGTGCTCTTCTCCGGGCCTCCGGGCACGGGCAAGACGATGTCCGCACAGATCATCGCCGGGGCATTGGGGCTGGATATGTACCGCATCGACCTGTCGACCATCGTGAGCAAGTACATCGGCGAGACCGAGAAAAACATCGAGCGCATCTTCCGGGAAGCGGAGCAGAGCAACGCCATCCTCTTCTTTGACGAGGCCGACGCCCTCTTTGGCAAGCGATCGCAAGTCCGCGACTCCCACGACCGTTACGCCAACATCGAGGTCAGCTACCTGCTCCAACGGATGGAGGCCTACGACGGCATCACGATCTTGGCAACCAACCTGCGCGGGAATCTGGACGATGCCTTTACCCGACGGCTTCAATTTGCCGTTAGCTTCCCCTTTCCGGAATCCGAGGATCGCCTGCTCATCTGGCAGACGCTCTTCCCGCCCGATGTACCGCGCTCTCCCGACATTGATATGGCCTATCTGGCCGAACGCTTCCGGCTCGCCGGCGGCAACATCCGCAATATCATCGTCAGCGCCGCCTATCTGGCAGCAGCGGACGGTGAGAGCATCTCGATGTCGCACTTGCTTCACGGCACGCGTCGCGAGCTCCAAAAGATGGGTCGGTTGGTCCGCGAGGAGGACATGGTAATAGAAACGAGAGTCCGAGAACCCTTACAACGGTGATGACGTGGTAGAGACGTGGCACCGCCACGTCTTCCGCGGTGGAGACGTCCGGCCGTTGCGGTCTGCATCCGGAGGCAGAAGACGACACGAACCCTTGGGTTCGCCAGGTCATCTGTACGAGACGCGATCAAGTTTCGTACAGACGTGCCGGTGGCACGTCTTCCGCGATGGCAAGCAACCGACAATTGAGGCATACACGGAAACAGGGGACGGAAGGGTAGGCATATGACGCAAGCACAGCAGTCAACGGAACAGAAGCATCAGACGTCAAAGCCGCAGCGAACGCCCAGCAGTGGGGGGCCTGCCGCACCGCAGCAAGCGCACC
>CAZEXX010000302.1:0-5043 GCA_964516885.1 uncultured Anaerolineales bacterium
TGTCTGGGTTCTCTCCCCCCGCGGGGGAGAGTTAGAGAGGGGTCTCTGCTTCCGGCGCGGCGCAGATTCTTTTTCCCATTGGGCGAAGCCAGGGAGGTGGGTGCGCGTGACGACTAACTCGGAAGACCAACAGGTATCGTTTGATCTGCTGCTGAAAGGTGGCTACGTCATCGATCCGGCGAACGGCATCGATGGGCTCTTGGATGTGGGCATCAGCGGGAAGGAAGTCACCCGCGTGGGCACAGATATCCCTATCAGTGCAGCGACCACGGTCGTGGATGTCTCAGATCACATTATCACACCGGGCATTCTGGACATACACACGCATGTATACCCCTTCGTGCGGACCGAGGCGGCCTATGTTGGAGGGATGAACGCCGACGCGCACCTGCTCGCCTCCGGTGTGACGACAACGGTCGATGCAGGGACGGTTGGCTGGATGGACTTCCCGGACTTCAAGGCGCAGCACATCGACCGCGCTCAAGTCCGCATCCTTGCCTTTCTGAATATCGCCGCCGGCGGCATGGTCAACGCCGCTTCAGAGCAGGATCCCAACGCGATGCAGCCCCAGGTCGTGGCTGCTCTTGCAGAGGCGTACGCGGATGTGATCGTGGGTATCAAGACGGCCCACTACTGGACCAAACAGCCGTGGGATGCGGAGCATCCGCCGTGGACTTCGGTGGAACGGGCTGTGGAGGCGGGCGATCTATGCGGCATGCCCGTTATGGTCGACTTCTGGCCGCGCCCACCGGAACGCTCGTATCCTGATCTGATCCTGAACAAGCTGCGTCCCGGAGATATTCATACCCACGTCTTTGCCCAGCAGTTCCCCATTGTCGACGAGAACGATAGGGTCTACGATCATCTCTTCCAGGCCCGAGAGAGGGGCGTCATCTTCGACCTCGGTCACGGTGCCGGGAGTTTCTGGTTCCGAAATGCGGTGCCGGCCTTGAAGCAAGGCTTTCCGCCCGACTCGATCAGCACTGATCTGCACATGGCCAACATCAATGGGCCGGTCGTCAGCATGCTGACGACGATGTCGAAGTACCTAAGTATGGGGATGCCACTCCAGGAAGTGATCATGCGCTCCACGGTGGCGCCGGCAAGAGAGATCGGACGCCCCGCACTGGGTACTCTGAGTGTGGGCTCTGACGCTGACATCGCCGTGTTCAAGCACCTGAAGGGCACGTTCGGCTTCACCGATTGTGGTCACGCCAAGTTGCTGGGCAAAGAGAAGCTGGAGTGTGCACTGACCGTGAGGGCCGGTAAGATCGTCTATGACCCGACCGGATTGAGTATGCCGGATTGGGAGCACGCACCGGAGTCCTACTGGGGGATTCGCACTGTCCATATCTGAGGCTCCACGAGGCGCAAGACGGGGTGCGTGGTAGCAAGCGCACCCCATGATGCTATTGATCTTCTTCCTACACAAGAGGTGGTGACTATGGATATCTATGATGAGCTTGGTGTTACGAAGGTAATCAATGGCGCGGCGACGTTGACCCGGCTGGGGGGCTCGCTGATGTCTCCAGAGGTCCTGGCTGCTATGGTCGAGGCTGCCCAGCACTTCGTCGATATGGATGAACTGCAGCAGAAGGTCGGGGAGAGGATAGCGGCGTGGACTAAGAACGAGGCGGCCTTTGTATCGTCTGGTGCGGCAGCCGGCCTGGCTCTGAGCACTGCTGCCTGCATCACCGGTCTGGATCCCGAGAAGCGCGCGCGTCTGCCCTATACGGAGGGCATGAAGAACGAGATCATCATCCACAAACGTGGGCGCGTCTGCTATGCGTTTGCCATTCAGCAAGCCGGGGGCAAACTCGTCGAGGTCGGGACAGAGGAGGGCGCGACGTCAGACGAGCTGGAACGGGCCATCAACGATAGGACGGCAGCCATCTACTACTTCCACAATCCGGCTCTCATGCCGGGGCAGGTGCCCCTGGATCGGGGTATCGAGATTGCCCACCAAGCCAACATACCCCTGGTCGTCGATGCCGCCGCACAGATTCCGCCGATTGACAACCTGTGGCGCTATACACAGATGGGCGCCGATCTGGCGGTGTTCAGCGGTGGCAAAGGGTTATGTGGCCCGCAGAGCAGCGGTCTTGTCCTGGGCCGAAGGGATCTCATCGAAGCATGTGCCTTTAACGCCTGTCCCAGAGCCTTCATCGGCAGGCCGATGAAGGTGGGCAAAGAAGAGCTGGTGGGGCTCATGACGGCGGTGCGGCGTTACCTGGATCTGGACCACGACCTGCTGATGCAGACCTACGAGGACCAGGTGCAGACGGTGATCGCCGCGTTCTCTGATCACCCGCATATCTCCGCCCGGCGCAGTTTCCCCAGCGAAGCAGGACAGCCAATGCCGCGCGCCGAGATCACCTTTGATGAGCAGGGACTGGGTATCACGCGAGATGAGGTTCTGACGCGGTTGCGCACGGGCGATCCTAGCATTGCGTTGGCTGAGGCAGGAAAGAGCGGCGTCTTTGTGAACCCCCAGACGCTCAAGCCCGGACAGGAGAAGACTATCGTCAACCGGATCAGGCAGATCGCCGGTGAGTGAGGTGCTCCTGGTGGTCGAGGCAGACCGAACCCATTGAAGCGCGCCAGCAGCCAAGGGTGGATACGCTCTCGTTGCCCGGGAATGCCGGCCGGCAGGGCAGCTATCTGCTCTGCGCGCTCTGAATAGCTACTACGACCGGTTGGTTCGGCAAGGTGTTGTAGTAGGCACTGAAGGTCTGAGCTTGCTCAGTATCAGAAGTGCTGACGTCTTGCGCCCAGCGAGAAGCGATGGTTTGATAGAGCAATTCCACTTCAACCGTGAACGGACCTGCGGCATCTCCCGCATCGACGCTGTAAGTGACAGTGTCCACGCCACCGACGAAGTTGCTATCGGCTGCCGCTTTGCCTTGGGGGGCAATGTCGGTGGTGCTGGCGGTCTTATCGAAGCCGGTGGGGAGCAAGCGGTTGTCTTTTGAATAGGCAGAGGCTGAGAGCAGGATGGTAGTCACGTCGCCGTACACGTCCTGCATGATGGTCTCGTAGATCTGCACCTGTTCGGAGCTGGTTATTTCATCATAGTGCGACTCAAAGGCCAGCGCGTCGGCGTCGTTATCGTTGCCGCTGATGGCGCCACTCTTGCTCACACCCCCTGATTCGAAGACGACTAGTCCACTGGTGTCTTTGACCGTGACGTGCAGCCAAGCTCGGCGCGAGGGGTAGCCCGTAGGAAACTTGTGCCCGGTCAGTACGCTTGTTGTAACGTCAAAACTCAATATCGTCCCTGCCAGGACGGGGTCAGTGATGGCAAGTGCCGCCGTCCGAGATTCCAGCTGTGTCAGGGTGCGGGCAATGGTCGCGTCGAAATGCTCTGTGCCGGCCTGGACACCAAGTTCACCACCGAAGTCTTTCAACATGCCAACCATATAGGCATTGCCACCGACGAAATTGTGTTTTGCGTAGGGCTTGCGCGGGATGGCAGGCCCCCGATTTGCGAGAACAACGCCACCTTCGGCCGGAGGCATGTGGCAATCCTGACAAGTGGACTGCGTGGCGTAATCAGAGTTCAGCCATTCGGAGTAGGGCGTCTGTTCAGGGAACCACTCGTCGCTGAACGTGCCATCCTCGGTGACATAATGTGTGTATAGGTTATGACAGGTAGCGCATAACTCCGATTGGACCAGGTGGTCGCCTTGTCGGGGAATGAACCCCGAGGTCCCCGACATGATATTCTGACCGGACCGTTGGGGCACGAAGGGACCGAATATCGAGCGGCTTCCCATCGGGGTCTGCATATCAAAAACCCCGCCGCCGCTGAAACTTGTGAATTCGCCCAACCCTTCATTTTGGATCTGATGACAGATGGTGCAAGAGACACCGTCCGCCGCCAATGTATGGAGCGGATGTTGCGGGTCCAGATAGCCGTCCTCGCCGAAGAGGATGCTTTGCTCGCCCTTCTCTACGTCGCTGAAATGGGCCATCGGCGTGTGACAAGTACTGCATTTGGTCTCAATGGCTGCTCTGTACTCCGGATAGCGGGCAACATTGATGCTGACGCCGGCAAGGTAGTAGGGATCTTTGGCGGCATTGGCCATCATCGTGCTGCGCCAGTACTCGCCGTTGGAGACGTCAATGCCGGCCTCGTCTACGTTGTTCTGGTGGCAGAGAACGCATATTCCCGCCGTGGCGAACCACTCGTTGCTGTCTGATGCTAATGGGCCGCTCTGTGCGGGGGAGAGAGGACGGGCGCTGTCGATGGATTGTGCCGTAGGCGTTTCTGCAATCAAGGTTGGCGGAGATAGTGTGCTCTCCGGTGTACTGGTTGGCGCGGGGGTTGTAGTGGGTGAAGGTTCAGTTGCACTGCTGCAAGCGCCCAAGACAAGCGTCAGACCGGTCAGAAGCGAGATCAGGAACAGCTTGCGTGACATACGCACTTCCCTCCTTCAGGTTCCCTCGGCTGCGCGGGTGCGCACAGGGATCACTGACTCTTGCACGACTCACCTCTTCATTATAGCGAGATTCCCGCAAGAGTTGCAGCGCCTACCAGAGCCGGTGCGTTTCGGAATGGGACAAAGACCCAGAAGGGGGTCACCCAACAGTTTCCACCGCACCTTCGACCCATTGAGTGAGCATTCTATTGCTCTTGGGTAAGACAAGACTGATCTTCAAGATCAAGGCGAGTATCGGGGCAAGAAAGTACATCGAAAACTTAGCGGAAACCATTGTTGTCGCCACACCCAACGGTATGCCTGCAACAAGGGTCAACAGGGCCGCACCCAAGCCGAGTTGCACAGCCCATTTCTTGCGGGTCAACAGGGTAACGACAAAGCTTCCCCACGCTATGGAGGCAATCCAATTCAGGCGCTGTCCAACGACAAAGAGGGTGCTGCCGCCAGACAACATGTGGTCGGTAGATGCGACACCATTCATAAAAGCCATCACATAGGCCATGCCTGCCACCGTGCTGATCGCGATGATTCTGGGGTCGACCTGACGAACATAGGTCAACAGGAGGAGGAAAGCGATAATATTGGGGATGAATACCAAGGC
>CAZEXX010000303.1:0-5035 GCA_964516885.1 uncultured Anaerolineales bacterium
ACCATCCAAATACAACCGAGCACCATCATCCACCAGAACTCGGAAGCGGTATGTGCCGGCGTCGAACGCCACCGTGCGGATCCATCGGACGGAGAACTTGTCCGCCGGCAGACCATTCGCCGGTGCACCCGTCCCCCATGCAAAGTGCAAAGAGACGTCATTGCGGGTGAGCACCGGCTCACCACTTAGCTGGATGTTTGGGTAGTAATCGCCGCGCCACTCCGGATAGGCGCCCGCGCGATCCCACCAGAAGCGGATGTTGGCACTTCCCCATACCTCATAGTACTCGACCACCAGCGTGTGGTCGCCCGCCAACAGAGCCAGATCAGCAGTGTAGGTACGGGACTGCGCACCGTGCCACTCATCGACCAAGATCTGTCCATCGAGCCAGATCCGCACACCATCATCCGCCGCAACATAGAACCTATGGGCGCCCGCAGGGAAGGCGATCACGCGCGTCCAGCGCGCCGCGAAACCGTCCGCAAGCACCCCGGCGACCGGCGGCGCCGTCCCCCAATCGAAATCCAGGTCCGGGTCGTCACGAACCACAGCCGGGGCTCCCCACAGGGTAATGTTGTTAAAATACTCACCCCGCCAGGCTGCGGGTTCGGGTGTTGGTGTCGGCGTGGGTGTCAGAGATGGCGTAGGTGTCGCCGACGCGGCAGGCGTCGCAGTCGCCGTTGCGGTCGCAGTGGCGGATTGGTCATCAGATGCCAAAATGAGATCAAAGACCGCCGTCACCGTCACCGAGGACGCTGTGCCGACAACCTGTATTCTGACCGCAGGGAACTCGGACCACGGACGCACCACAGGGATGCTCAGTGAAGCCGTGAACGTGCCCTCGAAGCCCACGGTAGCCGTCATGAAATCCACCGCAGCAGTCCCGTATGCGGCCGGGGGAGCAAGCCGCAACATCACGATCTCACCCACCGGCCAACCGCTGCCGGAAACGGTGACAGGGGCACCGGGACGGCCCTGCTCCGGGCTCAGCGTCACCGTGGGGACAGACGTCGGCGTCGGGGTCGGCAGGGCCGCAGGCCAGATGCCGCTCGCGCGGAGCGCCAGGCCTGTCAGAAAGATCCCGCCGATGATCACGGTCGCCACAGTCCCAGCGATCAGCACCCACCATATCCAGTTATCGCGAGTGGGGAGCGGCAGTCTTCTGATGAACTTCCTTTCCATACCACGATCTCCTTCGTGCGTTGTGCCCCAGCAGATGCGGTGACGCGACTATCTTATAGGACGTACCCGGACACGCTGAGGTTCCAGGGACCCACGGAGAATGGGAACAGAGGGAGGCACTTGCCCTGACCTATTGTCAGTCTACTGCCTCTGAACGAAGTTGTCCAGCCAACCTGGAGATGAAGACCGCCGTCAAACAGTGTCGGATCCTAAGCCCCAAAGCCCACGGTCAGCGCCAGAGCCAGCTGCCCCAGATGATAGGTCACGATGACAGCCACGTGCAGCAACTTAGAGGGCCGCACGAACTTGTTCCAGGCGAGCATCAGATCCGACGCGAAGAAGAGCGTCCCGCCAAAGCTGGCCAGCAGCCGCCCGGCACTGCCCCACGCTGGGCGGAACCAGGTGGCCCACGCCGAGACCAACATCAAGCTGAGAATCACACCATAGCCGATCACCGGCCCCTGCAGTTTCGGTGCACCCGAATCTCGTACGCCTCGGATGACCTTCGGCAGGACAATCCAATCCACCACGGCGACAACAGCCACAATGGCGATCGCACCAACCGGCGGCCAAGTGGGGTTGAAGCCGATGATGTAACACAGATGACCCACCAAGAAAGCCAGCAGACCAGGCACGAACCACTTCTCATCCGGCAGCATCAGGAAAATATCGCCGGCCAGCGAGAAGACCAAAGCTACGACAAACCACAGAGCCAGGCGGTCACCACCGGCGCGCTGTCCCAACAGCCACGCGCCCATGACGAAGGCCATCAGAGTCGCCGGCTTGAAGATGGTCTCCAGACGCCGGATCCCCCGCACCACTGCAACCCAACTGACAACAGCACAGCACATGCCCAGTAGCAGCATCCAGCCCACGAGCCCACCCAGAACGGTTGCCATCTCACACCTCCACAGGAATGTCGCGCTGACGCCGGTTGAAGAGGGCAACGCGCCCTATCGGAATCAGAGCCCCTGCACCGATCAGCAGAGCCAGCACGGCACCCAGAACCCCCACGATCAACAGGGGCGGCAGGAGCAGCCCGAGGAGCGTCACCATCAAGCTCAGCACGAAGATCACCAGCGAGATCGCTCCGATAGTCAGCGCACGGCGCTGAGCCCTTGCCGCGGACCCCCGCTTCACACCATAGAGTTGGCCGGTCTGGCCATTGAGGAGGATCCGCTGCGCAACTCCCTCATCATCACAATAGTGGGTCACATAGACCGGCAGGAGCAACAGAGTCCAGTTGCTGCCGCTGTAGGACGGCGACCAACGGAAGTCCCGCACGTGATCCGCACCGGCGGCCTCGCGACATTCATCTTGGGCGCGGCGGCGCACGCCCACCTGTGCATCCGGCCAGGCAGCCTCAGGGGCGCGATCGGGCACTCGAACCAGCGCATCCGCCAATACCACAGGATCATAGCTCACAGCGGCGCTCAGATCATACCCACCGAGAACGCGCTCCAGCGCCTGGTGAGAGGTCAATGCCGGCGCTGCGATGTTGTCGTAATGCCGGTTAAGGCGCCCCACCCGGTGCTCCCAACGCACGCGATTCTCGCGCACTTCCTGCGTCTGCCACCCGCCGCCGTCAGCGTACCGCTCCCGATGGCTGACCACCTCATAGTCAAACCCGACCTCGGCCTGCCACCGAGACTCTGCATCGGCGTCCACCAGCCACATCGGCACAAACAAACGCTGCATTCTGCCAACCAGTGCCTCGGCACTGAGTTCCTCGGGCGGGAACGGGATCTCCTCCGCGAATGCCGCCACCTGCCGGCTCACGACCTCCGCGCCGGCAGCAAAGGGGACGACCAACTCCGGCGGGGCCACGTACGGGAACTGCGCCGTCCCCGGCGCCAGGGCCTCGACACCGGGCGAGGCGCAGTGAGGGCACTCTGTCGGGACAGCGTCTGCTTGCACAAGATAGCGCCAGTCACACCGGTTGCAGATAAGGGGAATCCGCGCCGCCCCCCAGCCCGATGTATGGGTTGATTCAGACATCATCCATCTCCCTCGCTCTTCTGATCGTGATCGCGGCGAAGATGATCCCGGCAACCAGAAGGATGAAGGCCAACACGATCACAACGCCGCCGGCGGCCAGGGAAGGCGGCAGCACAGCCCCCAGGACCGAGGCAAGGACACCCAACAGGCCAAGCAGTGCCCCAGGCGCCAGCATGCCGCCGACGACCAGCCAGACCTTGGTCCAATCCACCGGCCGTTGACCGGCAATGTCGCCAGTCTGGCCGTTGACCAACACCTGGTAGGTCTCACCGTTGTACTGATAGGCCGCAACGTAGATCGGCATCAGTACATAGCGCCAGCTCTCATCGCTAAAGTCCAGCGCCATGCTGAAGTTTCGGATTTGTCCGGTGGAGGCCTGCCCCCGGCACGACTGCTGGGTCGCAGCGCGCATCTCCTCACGAGACACCTTCCAAGCCGGTTCCAACGCCACATCATAGGCGTGGGCCAAGAGCCCGGCCAGATAAGAAGGCTCATAGGGCGCCAGGGCTTTGGTGTCGAAGGCCTGCATCCGCTGCAGCAGCACCGTGCTGAACCGCGTGGTACCCGGGATCAGGAGATCATCAAAAGCACGTTGCACGTGTCCGGATTCCCACCGCCACACCGTCTTGGTGCGCGACTTCCAGCTCTTGCTGCTGCTGTCATAGTACCGTTCCGTGACCTGGTGCCCCACTTGCGCGCGCCAATCGGCGACTGTCTGTGCATCGAAGGTCCAGTAGGGCATATACACACCGGTAAAATCGGCCACGCGCGTCGATGTCTTCAGCGCCTTGGGCGTCATCCAGCTGCTGCCCAGCCACTCCCGCGCGATCTTCTGACAGTCGCCAGGCTCCACTTTGAAGGGAACCAGAAACCGTGGGCGCAGTTGGTCCTGCGGCGACTCCTGCTGTATGACCCGGTTCGAACCGCAGAATGGACAGGTATGGGTCAGATCTCCCTGAGGGAGTGACGTCTGCGCGCCGCAGTGCTCACAGCGCAACTCACGTCGCTCCGTGCCCCACCCTTGGGCCTGCCGTGCAGCGGTGACCGTCGTCACCGTGAACTCGAACTCCTGCGCGCCTTTGCCCACCGTGGGCGTCGCCGGCGGCTCATAGTGCCCACAGTGCGCACAGCGCAACCCACCGTCCTCTACGCTATAGGCGGTCGTCGCCTGGCACCTGGGGCATTTGAAGTCAACAATATCGGGCGCAGCCTCCGGCGTCTTGCGGGCAGGGGCGAAGATCTCGATGCCCGCCACCTGCGATGCAACCGGTACATATCCCTCCGGCGGGAACTGTGTCATTTGGCCTCCCATCGAACCCACACTCACTCAGGCGATCACGCACTTAGCTTAGCATCGGAGAACCACACGCACAAGCGCCCGCCAGACGGCGTCGAACACGACAGCTTGTCCCCGCAGAGGAGTTCGACCTACGCAGAAGGCGGACCGCCGGACGTGGCTCTGCGTAGTGCGAACTCCCCTTGGCGGGGACAAGTTGTTAGTTCGCATCATCCGTCTGTGCCCAACACGCCTCTCGCCAAGCCGAGTCCGGCTCGCCCGCGACACTGAACGCGAACTGACAGTTCGCGCTACACCGCCCCAACTGCGCCTCCGGCGTCTCCTGGATGGCGTGCGACACCGCGTGGTGCGAATTGTTAGTTCGCCTTCTCTGCGCGAGGGAACAGACTTTGGGAGCGCCGACAGATCTCGGGACGCTTGACTGAGTAGGTGGTCGAAGCAGGCAGCTTGCCCTCGAAGAGGGCTTCGACCTACGCAGAATGCGAACCGCCGGACGTGGCTCAGCGTAGTGCGAACTCCCCTTGGCGGGGACAAGTTGTTAGTTCGCATCATCCGTCT
>CAZEXX010000304.1:0-4959 GCA_964516885.1 uncultured Anaerolineales bacterium
GATGGGAGACGAAGTCCCCGTTTCAGGGGAGGGTTAGGGTGAGGGCTCCGCTGGGACTATTTTCGAAGTAGGTGCAAATGCCCAAGCCTAGCTTGCCGGTGCTGGAAGGCAGGCTGGTCTAGACAATCTCGACCTGCGAGCCGCTGTCGCTCTTGGACACCTGAATCTGCGTGGGGAAGGCTTCACACAGCTCCGCAATGTGGGTGATGACGAGGATCATATCGAAATCGTTCTGTACAGCCTTGACAGCTTCGACCAGGCGCTGACGTCCATCGGTATCCAGAGCTCCAAACCCCTCATCCACAAAGAGGGACCGCAGCCCCACGCCGGCACGCCGTGTCAGCATCCGTGAGAGCGCCACACGAATCGCGAAGTTGATCCGGAACTTCTCACCGCCGGAAAACCCCTCGTAGGGGCGCGTGCCCTTCTCATCGCTGATGATGATGTCCAGGGTCTCGCGCAGATTGCCCGATTTAGTCTCCCGCTGGGTCTCAAACCGCACATGCATGCGACCGCCGGTCAGCAGCTGCAGAATGCGGTTCGCATCACGCTCCAACTCCGGCAGAGCATGTTCGATAATCATCGCGGGAATGCCGTTGACCCCGAAGGCATCCCGCAGCTCCGTCAAGACCGCCACACGTTTGGCCAGGGATGCACGCTGCTCGCGCACGCCCTCGCTGCGGCGTTCCAGCGTCAGCAACGCCGCCAGGTTTTGTCTCGCCGCGCCCACGTTCTGGCGCGCCGCGACCGCCTGCCGTCGAGCGGTGGCCAACTGCTGAGCCAGGACAGGCGTACGGGCCAGCAGAGGTCCGATCTCGGCCAGCACCGCCATCTGCTCCTCCCGATCCCTCGCGAGTTGCCGGCTGCGCGTCCGCAGTCCGGTGCATTGCGCCCCAATACGCGCGATCGCCGCGGACTCACCCCCCAGCCCCACGCGTGCCTTCTCCAACTCACGGTACTGACGCTCGACTTCTTGCAGGTCGGCAAGCAGGCGCTGAACCGCTGCGTGCGCATCGGAGTCGTACCCTAACGCCGCCACCGTGTCCCTCACCCTCACCAACGAGGCCTGCGCCTGAGGCGCAAAATCCGATGAGCTTAACCGTGCCTGCAGCACACCCTTGTCCGCCACGACCTGCGCCAGGGCGGCGCGTTCATCGTGGGCGTAATCGGCCGAGTCCAGTCGCGGGCTGAGCACAGCAATCTGTGCTTCCAGTGAAGCAGCCCGCTCACGAGCTGCCTCGCCCTGCTCGATCTGCTGCTGGAGCCGGGCCAGGGCCTTCTCCTGCCCAGAACGGGTACGTAGTTGGTGAGTCAGAGCCTCAATACGTGACGCCAAGGCCTGCTGGACACGCTCCAAATCCGCGAGTCCGGCACGCTTGATGCGGAACTCGTCGCCCATGACCTTGCCCTCAACCTCAATCTCGGCCAGCACCCGTTGGTGGTGGTCGGGCGAGAGCGGCTGTCCGCACAGTGGACAGTCGGCCTTGGCTTCTGCCAACGCGTCTAGCCGGGCCTTGGTCTCGGCCATAGTATCCCGTAACTGCCGGTTTCGTTCACTAAGCCGGCTCTGATCGACTTCGTTCTCCTGCAGCAGTGCACGGACACCATCTAGCTCCGCGGCCGCAGCGTCCGACTCAGCAACGTGCGCTGCGGCGACCTGCAACTCCGCAGCCAACCGCTCACCGGGGAATCGCTCGGCGAGCAACGCCACCTGGGTTCTGAGGTCACTCAAGTGCCTCTCAAGAAGCATCATAGCATCTCGAACCACCCGCTCCAGGCGTCTCTCCTCACGCTCCAGGGCACGGAGCTGCACAGTCAGCGCGTCGCGGGCCGCGGCGATCTGAGCCTCAAGACCGGACCTCTCAGTCTGCAGTTGGGCCGCCTGACTCAGCTTCTGGCCGAAGACCCGCTCCTCCGCACGGGCATCCTGGTAGGCCCGATACTGGGATTCGATATCCGGAGCACGATCGACCAGCCGCCGGTAGTAGGTAAGCCGTTCCTGATGGGCTTCCTGATCGGCAGAAAGAACAGCCAGCTCGCGCTCGGCCTCTCCGTGCCGGCGATCGAGATCATCCAACTGGCGCCGGAGGGCAGACGCCTGCTCGCGCATCCGGGTGACTTCATCCACCTCGGTCTGCGCTTGCTGCAATGCAGCGTCGGCCACAGAGGCTTCAGCCTCTGAATCCTCAAGCTGCGCCTCGAACTCCGGACGACGCGCCAGCTCGGTCTCCGTCTCGTCCAGCCGCCGGTTGGCCGCTTTCAGCTCTCCTTGAACGTCGGACAGCTTCACCCGCGCACGATCTTGATACTCAACCCACCGATCCAGGCCCAAGACGGTACTCAGTACTTGCTTTCTCTGTCCGGGGGACTGAACGGTGAACTCATCAGCGCGGCCCTGCCGCAGATAGGCGGAGTTGACAAACGTATCGTAGTCAAGACCCAGATAATCCACGATACGGCGCTGCGTTTCGCGGATACTGCCGGCGGTGAGGATGCGCCAGCCCTCCTCGGTTTCGATCTCGAAGTCCAGCACCGAACTCACAGACCGGCGACCACGTTGCTCACGGCGGCGCAGGATGCGGCAGCGATGCTCAGTGCCGTCCTCGTACGGCATTCTGAACAGATACTCGACCTCCATGGCCGACTCGCCGTGGTAGACTAGATCATCATCGTGACCGTGCAGCACACGCGACCGGCCCCACACCGCCCACGTGATCGCATCCAGGAGCGCAGTTTTGCCGGCGCCGTTCTCACCCACCAGGCTGGCGAGATGCACCCCCCGAAAATCAAGATCTGTCTCCCGGTGGGATAGGAAGTTGCGTAGACGAAGAGATTCTGGGATCATACTACGACGACAGCGTTGCCGGCACTAGCGATCGCCCTTGAAGCCCCGTGCGACGATAAACGATTCCCAGCTCTCGTTGCGGGTCGCCGCCGGCGTGTGCACTTTGACCGGACGAAAGAGCCGCTTGACATCGCGTATCAACGCCGGAAGATCCTCGCCCTCGAACACCTTGAGGACCATGTTGCCGTTGGACACCAGCAACTTCTGAGCGACCTCGAAGGCTGCGCGGGCAAGCTCTATCGAGATCACGTGATCCCGGAGCTTGATGCCCGTGGTTGAGGGTGCCGCGTCACTGAGCACAACATTGACCTTGCGTCCCGCCATCTCAATAACCTGGGCCTGCACCTCGGGATCGGTCATGTCCCCCTGAAGCATCGTCACCCCGTCGATGGGCTCCATCGGCTGCAGATCCAGAGCGATGATCCGGCCGCGCCCACCGACGATCCTGGTCACAACCTGGCACCATGAACCGGGGGCCGCCCCCAGATCGATGACAATATTGCCCTTGCGGATAATCCGGTATTTCTCCTGAATCTGCAGCAGCTTGTAGGCAGAACGCGCCCGGTAGCCCTCCTCTTTGGCCATGCGGAAGTAGCGATCCAGATGCTGTTGTTTGCGCCAGTGGCTCATATCAGGTTACTCCTCGCCGGGCTTGGTCGCGAATCTGGCTAGCTGCGACAGGAGATGATCCGGCACCAGCGCCTCCATATAGGTTCCCTCGCTCTGATGGGTCTCTTCCACAATGAGTCCGCGTTCGTGGATGAGGCTTACCAGATCGCCACGAACGAACGGCAACAGCACCTTGATGCGGCGCCTATCTGATTCAAGAACAGTCTCAATCTCCGCCAGGACGTTCTCCAACCCGTAGCCGGTCAGCGCCGATACTGCGACGCTGTCCGGCAGATCGTGCAGCGAAGCACAAGCCGCCTCAGGATCCCGGAAACGATCGATCTTGTTCAGAAGATTGATGATCGGCAGCTCATCAGCGCCGATCTCCTTGAGGGTCGCATAGACAGTGCGCACCTGATCCATGGCTTGGGGATGGCTGACGTCGATCACGTGCACCAAGAGATCGGCCTCCACCACCTCTTCCAACGTCGCACGGAATGACGCAATGAGGTCAGTTGGCAGCTTCTGAATAAAGCCGACAGTGTCAGTGAACAGGATCACAGCTCCCCCCGGCAGCGTGACACGGCGGGTCGTGGGGTCGAGCGTGGCAAACAGTTGGTTGGCCACGTAGATACTCGATCCACTCAGCGCGTTGAGCAGCGTGGATTTCCCGGCATTTGTATATCCTACCAGGGCGACCGTCGGCAGACCCTCGCGGCGCCGCTGTTGTCGCTGACGCAAACGAGCCGCCCGGACTTCCTCCAACTCACGCCTGATCTGTGTGATGCGCCGGCGAATCACAAATCGATCCATCGCCAACCTGGTCTCACCAGGCCCGCGCAGGCCGACACCCCCCGTGCTTCCACCGGCGCGACCACCGGCCTGACGGGTCAATGCCTGCTCAGTCCACGTCTGCGTCAGACGCGGCAACCGGTACTTGTACTGAGCGAGCTCCACCTGCAGCGCGCCTTCCCGCGTGCGAGCATGTTGGGCAAAGATGTCCAGAATCAGCCCGGTGCGATCGATCACCTTCACGTCGGTCCCAAAGATACGCTCCAGCTCCCGCTGGTGACGCGGTGCCAGCTCATCATCAAACACAACCACATCGGCCTGCCGCAATCGTAGCTCCTCGGCGATTTCCTCAGCCTTGCCGCTGCCGATAAACGTCGCCGGGTTGGGGCGCTGCCGCCTCTGGGTCGTAGAGCCGACCACTTCTAGACCAGCCGTGCCGGCCAGACGGGCCAACTCAGCCATAGATTCCTCAACCTTCCAGTCACCAGGCACATACCGCCCCTTGGGAATCTCTTTCCACTCTACCCCCACCAAATAAGCTTGTTCAGGCGGAACGATACTCTCTCTTGCGGACTTGCGTCGACTCATAATCCTCCTAGGGCCGCTGGGGAAAAAGTCGCTGGTCCCGGCAGCCTGACACTGCGTCCAAATCATAGCGCGAAACAACAGATGAGCAAGATCATGCCGAAACCGCAAGATCTGCTAGAATCAGC
>CAZEXX010000305.1:0-4917 GCA_964516885.1 uncultured Anaerolineales bacterium
CAACCGGTAGGATTGACTGGTCGTGGTTGAAATAGAGATCACGTTCGCTCGCGTGTGCCAGGCGGGATGGAATGCAACGCGAAGAAGGCCCCAAAGCCTGGGCTGCCACACTACGGCAGCATGAAAGCCTTTGGGCCCGAGAGCGGAGTGTTGTTTTTGGACTAGTGGGCCGGCGAGGGGCGTTTTCCCAAGCAGCATCTCCGGTCCCCTCTCGCATTCCGTCCGCGGAGTATGGGAGAGGGCTAGGGTGAGGGCTCTGCGGGGCGGTTCTCGAAGTAGATCCCATGGTCTGTCGCTCACCACGCAGGACGAGAATGCAGCGCGAAGAAGGGCCCAAAGCCTCGATCGAGATTAGGTGAAAGGCTTTGGGCCCGCAGAGCGGAGCGGAGCAGGTTACTCTCAAAGCAGGAATGAAGGAGTCGGCAAATGGAAGAGGTGTTTCCCAAGGTCGTATTGACGGTATTCGGTATGCCGATTCGGGATACGGTGATATCGACCTGGGTCGCGATGGTGATCATCATAGGACTGGCCTGGCTCCTGCAGCGCAAACTGCCGGGGTCCGTCGAGATGCTGATCGATTTCCTGAGAGGCCAGATAGCTGACGTGATGGGCGGGATTGATGTTGACCCCTACGTCCCGTTCGTGGGTGCATTGCTCATCTTCCTGATCGTGGCCAACAACCTTGGCCTGGTCCCTTTGCTGCAGACGCCCACCAAGGACATCAATACGCCGCTGGCGTTGGCGATTGTGGTCCTCTTTTCGGTGCACGGATTTGCCATCCAGAAGAAGGGGCTGCGGGGCTACCTCAAGGAGAAGGCGTCGCCCTTGACCATTCTGGATGTCATCAGCGACTTCAGCCGCACGATGTCGCTCTCGTTGCGTCTCTTCGGCAACATCATCGCCAGCGAGATCATTGTCGCGGTGATGTACCGACTCGTGGCTCCGGTGGCCCCGCTGCTGATGGTCTTCCTGGGGCTCATCACGAGCATTCTGCAGGCGTACATTTTCATGGTCCTGACGACAAGTGCGATTTCCGGTGCGGTGAGATCGGATAGTTAGCCGGCCAGGGCAGCCAAGTTGGATGAGGGTCTTAAGGTATTTCCACTTTCTTATCTTGTTATGATGTGAGGCAAAGGAGTCAGGATGATAGAACAATTGGATGCGGGAACACTAATCACTTTGGTGACCATCTTACTGGCCGGCATCGGTATGATAGTCGGTGCTATCCTCCCGGCGATCGTCGAAGGCCGGGCTGTGCTTAAGGCCCTTGAGGGCATGGTGCGGCAGCCTGAGGTCGCCGGTGATCTGAGAAACACGCTGATTGTGGCGATGGCGCTGTTGGAGACCACGGCGATTTACGTGCTGCTCGTTATGCTCATTCTGCTGTTTGCCAATCCGCTACTCGACCGTTTCTTCCCCGTAGGCTAATCAGCGACAGATGAGGACTAGCTATGCTTGAATTGGATCTCACAACGGTTCTGTGGCAGGCGGTAAACTTCCTGATCCTTGCGACCGCGCTCTACTTCATCTTGTTCAAGCCGGCGATTGCCGGAATCAAGACGCGCACTGAAGAACGTGAACGTGCAATGTCCCAGCTGGAGAAGGACCGCGAGGAGGTCAACGAACTGCGCACGGAGTTGGAGGCGCGTCTGCTTGTCGCTGAGGAAGAGGCCGCCGGCGTGATCAGCCGTTCGCAGAATCAGGCTGACATAGAACGTGGGGCCCTGGTGCAGGAGGCGCATGCAGAGGTGGAGCGGATACTGACCGAGGCGCAGATGGATGCCTATCGCCTGAAGCGTCAGTCTGTGAGCGAGTTCCACGACGAAGTGCTGGAGGCCGTCCTCGAGGTAAGCGGGCTGGTGATCGGGCGGGTGGCTCCTGAGGAGTTGCATGGTTCGATGGTCGACCAGCTGTGCAGCAGTGTGTGGGAGCTTGGCCAGAACGATATGCGCCGGGTGGATGCACTGCGGCGCTCTCTGGGAGAGCGCACGCCCACGGTGCTGGCGCGCACGGCCCAGGCGCTCTCCCCCGAGCAGCAGGGGCTCGTGGTGCGGACGTTCTCAGCTCTGGCGGACCGCAGCGTCAACATCGACCTGAAGGTCGAGCCCGCACTGGGGCTGGGCATGCAGGTTCGGTTGGGAGATTTGGTCATCGACAACACGATTGCCAGCAAGCTCGACGAACTGCGCGGCAGCGTGGTCGAAGCTCTGGAGGAGCGCATCGCGAATGAGTGAAAAGAGTCAGGCGAGTTCCGACATCCTGACGATGCTCCAGCTGCTTCGAGAGCGTGCCAAGCAGGGAGAGGAAGCTGTGCACTTCCTCGACGCCGGCGATATGAGCGTTGTGCACAGGATCAGCAGCGAGGTCGCTGCGCTGACCGGCGTTTCGCGCATGCGCCCCCGTGTGAGTGATCTGGTCGGTGAGCTTGCCAAGCGTATTGATACTATCAACTCCGAGGCGCGTTTCCACGAGGTCGGCACGGTGCAGCGCGTGGGCAGCGGCGTTGTGACGTTGTCTGGGTTGTCTGAGACGCGCACGGACGAGCTCGTGACGTTTCCTACCGGTGTGCAAGGCATGGTGCTGAACCTGCAGAGCGATCGCCTGGACGTGATCCTTCTGGGACCCAGCGAGGGTATCCGGGGTGGTGATCTGGTGACCTCGACCGGTGCACGCCTGCGGATCCCCGTGGGCCACAATGTGCTGGGTCGCGTCGTGAATCCCCTGGCGGTGCCCTTGGACACTCGGGGTGCTATCGAAGCCACGGAGCTGTGGTATCTGGAGCACGACGCTCCGGGGATCATCAACCGCGCACCGGTCGAAGAGCCGCTGCTCACCGGCTGGAAGGTTGTCGATGCCCTGGTGCCCATCGGGCGCGGGCAGCGCGAGTTGATCTTGGGAGACCGCCAGACCGGCAAGACAACCCTCGCCGTTGACGCCATCCTGAACCAGCATGATCAAGGTGTCATCTGTTTCTACATCTCCATCGGGCAGAAGAAATCGTCCACGCTGGCCTCGATCGAGATGCTGCAGGAGGCTGGGGCGATGGAGTACACCACCGTCGTGGTCGCGAGCGCGGATGATCCGCCGGCGCTGCGCTATCTGGCACCCTATGCCGGGTGTACGATGGCGGAGTTCTTCATGGGTGAGGGGCGTGACGTCATGATCGTGTACGACGATCTGACGAAGCACGCGGACGCCTACCGCGAACTCAGCCTGCTGCTGCGCCGGCCGCCCGGTCGAGAGGCCTATCCCGGCGACGTTTTCTACCTCCACTCGCGGCTATTGGAGCGGGCGTGCAAGCTGAACGAGGAGCAAGGCGGCGGTTCTTTGACGGCGCTGCCGATCGCCGAAATCCAGCAGGGGAACCTCTCGGCGTACATTCCGACCAACTTGATTTCGATCACAGATGGGCAGATCATCCTCGATACCGATCTCTTCAACCAAGGGGTGAAGCCGGCCATTGATGCCGGCCGGTCGGTCTCCCGTGTTGGTGGTGCGGCACAGGTTCCGGCGATGCGCAAGCTGGCGTCGAATCTCCGGTTGGAGCTCGCGCAGTTCGAGGAAGTGCGACGGTTTGCCCGCTTTGGTACCGAGGTGGATGAGGCCACGCAGCAGCAGATCCGGCGAGGCCAGCGGTGGCAGGAGTTGCTCACGCAACCGGCCCACCACCCGCTGACCCTTTCCGACCAGGTCCTGATGCTGAAGGCGGCCAGTGAGGGGTACCTGGACGACGTGCCCATCCGGGATCTGCGCGGCTTCGAGCGGGCTTTCCTGGCGCATTTCAATGGCGAGCACGCGGCAGTGGCATCGCAGATCGACCGTCGGGGGGAGAGTTTCGATCAGTTCGACGAGATTTTCCGAGAGGCGATCACGGAGTTCCGTGCAGGCTGGTTCAGGGAGATAGAGGCATGAGCAAGAAGATGGTGATGGCCGTGATCTCGCGAGAGCAGGCCGACCGTGTTCTGGACAGACTGATCTCCGCGGGCTACGGTGCGACCTTTACCGAGAGCCGTGGCGGGATGCTGAGACAAGCTCAGCAGATGGTCTTCATTGCCACTGACGATGATCGCGTTGAGAACGTTGTCACGATCATCAAGCAGGCGTGTCACAGCCGTGTTGAGGTGAACGAGCAGCAGGTCCCAGCCGGGGCTCTGCGTGCGTCGAACACCGCGACCACGACGACGACGGAAGTTGGCTATGCTGTCGTCTTTGTCTGGGACCTGGAACGGTTCGAGACGTATTGAGTTGTCCGTATGACCTATGAGCTGAAGAAGGCCGAGCGGCGTCTGACCAACATCCAGAAGGTCAAGCCGATCCTGGCCGCACTGCGCACGATCTCGCTGGGCAGCTGGCAGGCGGCCCGCAATCGTCGGTCCGGGCTGGGTGCCTACACCGAGCGCCTGCTGGGCCTTCTGCCACTGCTCCTGCCACATATGCCGGCGAGGGGGCGTAGCCGGGGGGCGGGTCGCCTGCGCCGCCGGTCGAAAGTGGAAGCGAGGCCTCAGCTGTCGGGGCACGTGGTGACGCTGGTCATTGGCTCGGAGCGGGGGCTGTGCGGGCAATACAACAAGGTCGTCTTGGAGGAGCTGGCGCGATACTTTGAGGCGCGGAAGAGCAAGAGCGCCGAGGTGGTGATTGTGGCGCCGGGATCAGGCGCGACCGGTGAGGTAGAGGTCGTGGCGTTGGGATCGCGTCTGATCCGCGAGCTCACGCAAGCCGGCTACACGTTGACGTGGGGGCGGGCGCTGTCGATGACGTCTCTGCCGACGTACGAGCTCGCGCACGAGCTGGCTGTCGAATGGCTGGCCCGCTATGAGGCCTACGAGCTCGACGGTGTCGATATTGTGTACAATGCCGACGAGGGGGCAGGCACCTACGGCTCGACCACGGTGCGGCTGATCCCGCCGGAGCTGCCGC
>CAZEXX010000306.1:0-4891 GCA_964516885.1 uncultured Anaerolineales bacterium
GTACGGCAAGGTCTCGGTGTGCGCCTATTCCGGTGCCTACGTCACCGGATACGGGCTGAATATGCCCTCCTCTGACGGCCAACCCGACCGGCTCTTTGAGGAGACCACGGCGACCGGGTTTGCCCATTTCCAGCAGAGTGGCACCGGGGCGATCGGCAGCTACTACAACTACCTGCGCGTCACACCGCTGTCCGGTGATTTCAGCCAGATAGGTTCGCGTTGGGCGCTGGAGGATGAGACGGCGTCGCCGGGCAGGTACGCGGCCCGGCTCGCCGGCACGGGGATTTCCGCGGAGTTGACGGTCAGTCGTCGTGTGGCAGTGCACCGCTATGGCTTTGCCGATGGTGCGCCCGCCACGATCGTTGTGGATGTCTCTGCCGGGGGGCTGATTCTGGACAAGATGCGCACGATCCCTACGGCAGCAGCTTTCGAGGTGCTGGATCGGCAGAGCGCGCAGGGCTGGGTTGTCCTGGAGGGGATCCGGCTGTACTTCTATCTCCGACTCGATGTTCCTGCCGACGTGGTAGGGACGTGGTCCGATGGCGAAATGGCGCCTGACGACCTGCGCTGGGCTCAAGACGCGATTGATCCGGAATCGATCGTGCCGTTTGGCGTGTTTTACCGTTTCGCGACGGGAGCTCGACAGGTTGAGGTCAAGGTCGGGTTCTCATTGCGGAGCGTGGCCAGCGCCCGGGCGGATGTTGAAGCTCTCGGTGAGCACTCCTTTGATAGTGTAGCTGAGGCAACGTCTGCAGTCTGGGAGGAGCATCTTTCGCGTATTCAAGTGATGGGCGGCACCGGGACGCAACACCGGATCTTCCGCTCGATGCACTACTTCAGCCTGATCAAGCCGGCTGACTTCGGAGAGCCGTTCTGGGATGGCGACGGTCCGTTTTTCTTCGACCTGGCGACGCTGTGGGATATGTACAAGACCCAACTGCCGCTGATGTTGACGCTCTACCCCGAGCGGGGACGTGATCTGGTGAACGCGATCCTCAACACCGTTGAGCACTTCGGCGTTTTCAGCAACGGGCTGGTGATGAACACGGATATCCACCAGTTTGACAATCAGGCTTCCTGTCTGGCCCACGTTCTCCTTTCGGACGCCTATGTGCGTGGCCTGGAGGGCATCGATTGGACGCGGGCACTGCGGTTGATGGCGGGTGCATTTGAGTCCGGGCGTGCCGCGGAGTTCATGCTTGAGGGCAAAGTGCTGCCCTACACCCACACGCTCGATCTGGCGTATGCGGCTTTCCTGACGGCCCGGCTTGCCCAAGATCTTGGTGATCAGGCGCTCTGCGACAGGCTGATGGCTGTGACCGGCACTTGGCGGAATGTCTATGACCCGGAGACGGGCCTGCTGAGCCAGGAGTCACCCTACTATGAGGGGACCTTCTGGAACTACTCGTTCCGGCTGTTCCACGATATGGCCGGGCGGATAGGGCTCTTCGAGAGCGAAGACGTCTTTGTTGAGACGCTGGACCGTTTCTTCGGATTCGGCCGGCCACCGTGCACCCAGGTGGTGCATCGTCCCTATGGTGAGCTGATGGCCGAGGGCTTCGCCCTGGGACGCTTTGAGGGGCTGAACAACGAACCCGATATGGAAGTGCCGTACGCCTACATCTACGCCGGACGAGCGGATCGAACGGCGAGGATCGTGCGCGAGGTGATGGCGAAGCAGTACCATACCGGGCGCGGCGGTCTGCCGGGCAACGACGATTCGGGTGGCACGGCCTCCTGGTACGTGTGGAGCGCCATTGGCCTCTTCCCCGTTGCCGGCCAGGATATCTTCTTGATCGGCAGCCCGATCTTCGATTCGGTGACGCTGGCACTGAGCGGTGCCTCCTTCACGGTGGAGGCGCGCGGGAACTCGGATGAGGCGATCTATGTGCAGAGGGCGACGCTCAACGGCGTGCCGCTGGAGCGGGCCTATCTGCGGTATGGTGAGCTGGCCGACGGCGGCACGCTCGTGCTGGAGATGGGCACGGAGCCCTCGGAGTGGGGGTGTGGGCTTCGACCACCCTCCTATGGCAGGTGACAGACGACGCGGTATCGGATGGCGATCCACACTTCCCTCGAAAGGAGCTTATATGAACATCGGCATGATCCACTTCAAGGTTGGGGGTACGGACGGTGTCTCGCTGGAGATGGACAAGTGGAAGCTGGTCCTGGAGGAGATGGGGCATAGTGTCTTCTACTGCGCCGGCGATCTGGGTACAGTGGAGGGGACTCTGATCGAGGAGATCTTCCACCACCGCGAGGATGCGCATCGCCTCAACATTAACACCTTTGGACAACTCAAGGACTATCCCAACGAGGCCGCCTACCGAGCTGAGCTCTACGGCAAGGCTGATGTTATCGAGCTGAAGCTGCGGGCGTGGGTCGAGGATAAGAAGATCGACTTCCTGATCCCCGAGAACGTCTGGTCGGTAGCTGCCCATCCCTCGGTCGCCATTGCCGTGACAAACGTGATGCGCGACCTACAGATTCCCGCCCTTGCCCACAACCACGACTTCTACTGGGAGCGCCGCGACGGGGTGGCCCTCACCTGTGCTACCGCCATCGAGTATGCTCAGAAGTACCTGCCGCCACGTGATCCCCTGGCACGGCACGTGACCATCAACAGCCTGGGCCGGCAGCAACTCAGAGAGCGTATGGGGATTGAGGCGTCTGTTGTCCCGAACATCTTTGACTTCGATGAACCACCGTGGCAAGCGGATGCCTACAACAGCGATTTTCGCGCTCGCATCGGGCTGCGTGAGAACGATGTTATGATCCTGCAGGCCACGCGGGTTGTCTCCCGCAAGGGCATCGAGCTGGCTGCGGACTTCGTCCGGGCGCTGGATTCGCCCAAGCGCCGCGCCGAGCTCAAAGCTCGCGGTCTCTACGACGGTCGCTCCTTCGATGATGACAGCCGCATTGTGTTGGTGTTGGCGGGCTACACGCAGGATGACGTTACCGATTACACGGGGAACCTGAAGCAGAAGATCGCGGCATCGGGGATTGATGTTCTGTACATCGAGGATGTTGTCGCCGGCAGGCGGCAGACGCGCGATGGGGAGAAGATCTACTCACTGTGGGATACCTATGTTTTTGCGGACTTCGTCAGCTATCCCAGTCTCTGGGAGGGGTGGGGGAACCAACTCCTGGAAGCTTTTCGCGCCAAGCTGCCGGTTATGCTCTTCGAGTACCCGGTGTACGAGGCTGATATCAAGGACAAGGGATTCCGCGTGGTCTCGTTGGGCAGCGAGGTGTGCGGGTTTGATGATCTGGGATTGGCGCAAGTGGCACCCTCTGTGATTGAGCGGGCCGCCGATGAGGCTGTGGCGCTGCTGACCGATCATGACCTGCGCCAGGACGTCGTCGCCGGCAACTTCCGGCTTGGGCAACAATACTACTCACTGGAGTCGCTGCGCGGATACTTGGCGCCGCTGGTGCGGTGACCGATGGAGGAGGATATGACTGGTACCATTGAGAAGCGGCTGGTTGAGCACCTGACGTTTCTATACGGCGATGAGCGGGGCCTGGCGGCGTGGTCGCGACTATCAGCATTGCTGGCGGACTTCGCGAGTCGTCACCCGGAGCTCAGCGAGAACGTGCCGGCACCCGGGGATCGGCTCACCGAGCGTGATGTCATCTTGATCACCTATGGCGATCAGGTGATGGAACCCGGTAAGCCCGCACTGGTGACGCTGGCTGAGGTCCTCGAGACGTACGCCCGTGGGGCCATCACCGGTGTCCATATTCTTCCCTTCTTTCCCTACTCATCCGACGATGGTTTTTCTGTCATCGACTATGCACAGGTAGACCCGGAGCTCGGCACGTGGGAAGACATCGTCCCGCTGGGTCGCTCCTTTCGTCTGATGTTCGATGCTGTCATCAACCACATATCACGGCAGAGCAGCTGGTTTCAGGCATTCTTGGCCGGTGATCCGGAGTTTGCCGACGCCTTTATCGTGGTAGCGCCAGGCACAGATCTCTCAGACGTGGTGCGGCCCAGGGCGCTTCCGCTGCTTACAGCGGTCCAGACAGTGTCCGGTGAGAGACTTGTGTGGACCACCTTCAGCACCGATCAGATAGATCTCAACTTCGCCGATCCTGGCGTGCTGATGCGGATCATCCAATTGCTTTTGCTCTATGCTGAGAAGGGCGCGGAGCTGATCCGCTTGGACGCTATCGCCTATCTGTGGAAGACGGTCGGCAGCTCCTGCATCCATCTGGAGGAGACGCACCGGGTGGTCAAGTTGTTCCGCGCCGTGCTGGACATCGTAGCTCCCGGTGTGATGTTGATCACTGAGACGAACGTGCCTCACGAGGAGAACATCTCCTACTTTGGAAGCGGTTCTGATGAGGCCCAGATGATCTACCAGTTCCCGCTCCCCCCCTTGGTCCTACACACCTTGAGCACCGGCAACGCGACGGCGCTGACATCGTGGGCTGCTGAGCTGGCGCCTCCGTCGGACCAGACCACATTCTATAATTTCCTGGCCTCGCACGACGGTGTCGGCGTCCGTCCTGTCGAGGGCCTTCTCACCTCGGCGGAGGTTCAGGCGCTTGCCGATCGCGTGCTGGCCCACGGCGGACACGCCTCCTACAAGACCAACACCGACGGGTCGGAGAGCGTCTACGAGTTGAACATCTCGTACTTCGATGCGCTTTCTGATCCGCAGGGTGGGGAGCCCGTCTCCCTGCAGGTCGCACGCTTTATGGCCTCGCAGTCGATCATGCTGTCGCTGCAGGGTGTGCCCGCGATCTACGCGCACAGTTTCTTCGGCTCGCGCAACTATCCGGAGGGTGTCGAGATCACAGGGCGCGCCCGCTCGATCAATCGGGAGAAGCTCCAGCGAGCTGAGTTGGAGGCTGCACTGGCTGACCCGACCTCGCTGCGCCG
>CAZEXX010000307.1:0-4829 GCA_964516885.1 uncultured Anaerolineales bacterium
ATGCCGGCTGCGTTTGAAGGTGTTGTGGTCGCCGTTGCCGGCTACGGTTTCATCTCTCTGACCGCGGGATTCTGTCTGTGTGGGGTTGGCCTCCGTGGATGGCAGACCCATTCGGCCCGCCGCTTCTACTCCAAGTGGGCTTGGGGTGTGTTCTTGATGTTAAGCTTGATCTTCGGGGCGATTGGGGTGAGCTTTCCGGCGGAACGCCAGTCCGGCTTTCTCTTTGCTCCGATTCACTTCGCACTGATCACGCTGCCCGGTCTGATGTTGTTCTCCCTCGTGTCGCTCCTGGCGGGTTCGGATGCCGCGATCTCGGTCCGCCGTATGCTCTTGGCCGTGATCGGCGGCGTATCGAGTATCACTCTGGCGCTGCCTGTCGAATTCGTTGGGATGATGTTCAGCAGCCTGGTCGGTGTGGCCTTCACCCTGGTCACGCCCGGCGGTGAGGCAGAGATCGACCGGATCATACAGCTTATGATGCGATGGGTGGAGGCCCCTCCGTCCGATGAGTCAGAAATCATGGGGATGCTCGCGTCCCCCTTCGTTCTGATGACCCTGGGGTTGACGCTGGCCGTCATAACTCCGATTGTTGAGGAGTTCGGCAAGACCCTCGTGATGGGATTCCTCGGGATTTGGTCCCGTCCATCGTTGTTGCCGTCCTTCTTGATGGGAGCGGCCTGTGGTCTGGGCTTTGCTTGGTTTGAGGGAATTGGCAGCGGAGCTCTTGGGCTCGGGGCGTCGTCAGCTTGGGGGATCAGCGTCAGTATGCGGTTTCTGGCAACGGCGATGCACGCACTGACCAGCGGCATCCTCGGCTTAGGATGGGGCTGGTTTTGGCGCCGCCGGCGATGGGCACTGCCGCTGTGTTATGCAGTGTCCGTCTTGATCCACGGCCTATGGAATCTCAATGTCGTCCTGAGTCTGGCCGGTGCGGCGCTGAGCGCTACGTCCGAGGTGATAGGGACGGTCGTCATCATCGCTGGGGTCTCGGTTCAGGTTGCCCTGACCGGGATGGTCCTGGTGGCGTTGGTCTCCATCCCCCTGGTTCTTCGCCGGCGAGAAGGGGCCGTCCTGGCGACCTCGTGACCTCCCACAATCGTCTCGAACGTCTGGTCGGCCAACTCCAGGCCGATCCACGCTTCATCCGCAACGTAACGGCCTGGCGGACACTGCCAAGCCGTCAAGCGCATATGGCGGATTGGCCGAGCGCGCTCGATCCACGATTGCTTGATGTTGCCCAGCGGCAGGGCATAGCGCATCCCTACACACACCAGGTGACCTCCATTGCGGCGGCCCTAAGTGGAGCGAACGCGGTTGTTGCCACCGGCACTGCGTCCGGGAAGACGCTGGGCTATACCCTGCCGGTGCTCAATGCGTTGCTCCACGATCCCAACGCAACGGCGCTACTGCTGTACCCCACCAAGGCACTCGCACACGACCAGATCGCGGCACTGCAGCGCTGGATCGGGGAGCTGAATGTGCCGATCTCACTGCGTCCCTACGATGGCGACACCCCACAGCGTCACCGCGCCGCCATCCGCAAGGAAGCACGGATCCTGGTAACGAATCCCGACATGCTGCACCTGGGGATTCTGCCGCACCATACTCGCTGGATGCGCTTTTTTCAGGGTTTGCGATATGTGGTGCTGGACGAACTCCACACATACCGAGGGGTGTTCGGGAGCCACGTTGCCAATGTGCTCCGCAGGTTACAGCGCGTTGCCGGGTTCTATGGCACTGCCCCCCAGTGTCTGGCCGCTTCAGCGACGATCGCGAACCCGCAGTCCCTGGCCGAGCACCTCTGGGAGGCGCCGGTCAGCGCCATCGATATGGATGGCGCCGCCTATGGGAAGCGCCACGTGCTCTTCTACAACCCTCCGCTCATCGATCCTGCGTTGGGACTGCGCGCCAGCGCCTATGGAGAGGCGCTTTCTCTTGCAGGGCGGTTGCTGGAGGCCGACGTCCAGACCATTATCTTCGCGCGGTCGCGCCTCTCCGTCGAGTTGCTGCTGCGAGAATTGCGCGGCCGCGCCCCAGCCCTTGGGCTTGATCCAACCACCGTCCAGGGGTACCGGGGTGGGTATCTGCCACAGGAACGGCGAGTGATTGAGCTGGGGCTGCGGAACGGATCTGTTCGGACGGTCATTGCCACCAATGCTCTGGAATTGGGCATCGATATTGGCGCGTTGGACGCCTCGATCCTCGTCGGTTATCCGGGTACCATTGCGGCTACGCGCCAGCAGATGGGCCGCGCCGGTAGGCGCGCCGGCACCTCGCTCTCCGTCCTGGTGGCTACGCCGGCGCCTCTCGATCAGTACCTGGTTTCGCACCCGGAGTACTTCTTTGGCCGCTCTCCTGAAGAGGCGCGAATCAATGCTGACGGCTTGAGCTTGTTGGTGTCGCATCTGACGTGTGCCGCCTTTGAGCTTCCGTTCCAGCATGGGGAGCGGTTCGGCCGGCACTTGCAGGTAGATGATCTATTGGCGGCTATGGCGGAGGAAGGCCTACTCCACAGCAGCCGTCACCAGTATTCCTGGGTTGGTGAGTCCTATCCGGCACAGATGGTGTCGCTGAGGACGGCGACGTCGGACAATGTCATCGTTCGTTCGGCTGAGGCGGGGGTGATCGGCACCGTGGACCGTCCCAGTGCGCCTTTGTTGGTGCATGAGGGGGCCGTCTATTTCCACGGTGCGGTGCTTTATTTGATCGAGTCCCTTGACTGGGACCATGGTATCGCTCTGGCCCGCGCAGTTGATCTCGACTACTACACGGTGGCGTCGATGATCACGAAGGTGGAACGTCGCGAGGTGCGCCGCCGTGTTCCTGCAGGAGAAGCATACACGAATGGCTTGGCGCTTACCGATGAAGAGGTCATCGTTCATTCCAAGCCCACCGCCTACCGGCGTGTGCATCTCAATACGCGTGAGACACTGGGCTGGGGAGAGATCCGCCTGCCGGAACAGCAGATGGAGACTGAGGCCTTCCGGCTCACCCTGGGTCCCTCTGTGGTGGACGCCTTGGCCGGCGAGGGAACGATGCTCGCGCCGCTGGACTATGGTCCTGAGTGGCCTGAGATTCGCGGAAAGATCCTCGACCGTGATGGGCACCAGTGCCGGCTCTGTGGACAGCAGGCCGCGCCGAATCACTCCCTTGAGGTCCATCATCTGACGCCGCTGCGAGCTTTCCTGGTGCGGCATACAAGGCCCGTGGCGCGACGGCTGGCGCATGCGCCGGAGAATCTGCTGAGTCTCTGTCCTGTGTGCCATCGACAGGTGGAGCGGGCGCGCGGCGCGCGGACAGCGCTAAGCGGTCTGGCTTACCTTCTGCAGCAGCTGGCCCCGGTCTTCCTGATGTGCGATCCGGGCGATCTGGGAACGTCGGTGGAGGCGCGTGATAGTGAATCCGGCCAACCGGTGATCATCATCTACGACGGGGTGCCGGGTGGGGTCGGGCTTACGCCGCGATTGGTGGATCTCTGGCCGAAGTTGGCGGAGGCGGCCTTGGAACGCGTCACCCAGTGCCCCTGTCGTGAGGGGTGCCCCTCGTGCGTCGGGCCAACCGGCGAGAGTGAACCGGGAGCGAAACGGGCCGCCATTCATCTTTTGGAAGTCTTATTGCTTGGTGTATAATAGCCTCATTCCATTCTCTTCAGAGACCAATGCCCATTCTAACGAAAGACACTCTGGAATTCATCAGCCGTAGCCCGGAGCAGACGTGCCGCCTCGGAGCGCGACTCGGTCGCTACCTCGACGGCAGTGAGGTCGTGGCTATGGAAGGTGGCCTGGGTGCGGGTAAGACGGTTTTTGCGCAGGGAGTGGGGATGGGATGGGGTGCTACCTCTCGGTTGGTCAGCCCGACGTATGTGCTGATCCGGCCGCATAAGCGCCACCAGGATGCCCTCATACTATACCATATTGATCTCTACCGGCTGAACTCCTTCGCTGAAGTGGATATGCTGGGGTTGGATGAGATCTTGGGCGATCTGGGTGCGGTATGCCTGGTCGAGTGGCCGGATCGGCATCCCCCACTCATCCCGGGCGAGCACATCTGGGTGCACCTGCGCGTGCTGGATGAGTACCGACGATCATTGGTCTTCCAAGCACGGGGTGGACACCATCAGGCAATCTTGAAGGATTTTCGTCAGGAGCTCTTGGGGAACTGATGTTACTGGCACTTGATACTGCAAGTCTGCGCGCTAGTGTCGCGCTTCACGATGGTACTACCCTGCGTGCGGAATGCACGTGGGAATCGTCCAATCGGCACACGGTGACTCTGCTCCCTCGAGTTGTGCAGCTCTTGGCCTCGTCAAACTTGACGCCCCAGGATCTGACGGCGATTGGGGTGTGCATTGGGCCTGGATCATATACCGGCGTACGGATTGGCGTTGCTGTGGCGAAGGGCTTGGCGTCTTCGCGCAAGCTGCCGCTTATGGGGGTAACCACGCTGGATATCCTCGCCGCGGCCCAGCCTCAGGACTCTCGTCCCCTCTATGCGATCTTCGCAGCCGGACGTCGACGGGTTGGGTATGGACGCTACCACTGGAGAGAGGACGGATGGCGTTCCGAGACGGGCGTCCAGGTTGTCTCTTGGGAAGAGCTTGCCGGAAGGATCGAGTTGCCGGCTATCCTCGTCGGTGAGATCGAGGCACCCGGGAGAGAGGCGCTCCGCAGCCTGTTCGGACGGCTTGTAATACCGGCCCCGGCGCGCCACCTGCGAAGAGCCGGCTACTTGGCAGATATTGCGTGGCAGCGACTAAGGGACAACCAGGTTGACGCTCCTTCCGCTCTGCTGCCGCTTTATGCTAGATGAGGCATGTTGTCGAGAATTCG
>CAZEXX010000308.1:0-4826 GCA_964516885.1 uncultured Anaerolineales bacterium
TGGCGCCTTCCACATCACCGAACTCGATCAGGCCCGAGTCCATCGCGACGCCGATGGCAACGCCGGCCTCGATCGTATCCAGACCGTAGGCGTTACACAGGTAGATCATCTTGCCGATGGCATCCAGATCGCTGATGCCGCAGTCGGCGCCCAGGGCCCAGCTGGATTCGTACTCCACACACGAGACGATCTCGCTGCCGTCCTTGTCATAAAGGGTGTTGGAGCACTGGATGATGCAGCCGGGGCTGCAGGCGTGATTGTAGATCTCCTTGCCCATGCGCTTCTTGTTGTTCTCGAAGATCGCCTCGCCGGCGATGTTTGCGGCGCCTTCGAAACGCCCGGTGCGGAAGTTGCGCGTGGGCAGGCCGCCGGCTTCGTTCAGGATGTTGGTCAGGACCCCGGTGCCGTAGGTGTTGAGCCCTCCCTTGGGCTTGGTGACGGCGTGTTCCAGCAGAGCTTCACGCATCTTCTTCTGTCCCTGCTTGAAGAGGGCCATATTGGCGATCTCAACACCGGGGGTTCCGGTTGAATCAAGCACGATGAACTTAAGGCGCTTGCTGCCCATCACCGCGCCCAGCCCACCCCGTCCCGAGTAACGGGTCGGCTTCTTCTTCATATCTGGGTAGGCGATGCCGGAGTTGGGGTATCCGAACTCACCGGCGGTGCCGATGCCGGCGACGTGTACCTTGTTGCCAAAGCGTTCGAAAACCTCGGGATACACATCGTAGAGGTCGCGACCGGTGTAACCGTCCGCGGAGACGAATTCCACTGCGGGCTTTCCATCCTGCCATGCGAGATGGAGCATCCAGTATCCGTCTTTCTTGTCGGTCTGGCCTTCAATGATGAGCGCTTTGACCTGCAGCTTGGCCAGGGCAGGTGCAAAGCTGGTGCCGGCGTTGGATTCCTTGATCCCGCCGGTCAGGGGAGACTTAGCGCCGGCCGAGAGGCGGGCTGACGTGGGCGCCGACGTGCCCGTGAGTATGCCGGGGGCGAAGATGAGCTTGTTGTTCGGCCCGAGAGGGTGGCATTGGGGATCGATCTCATCAAAGATGAGCGTCGAGGTCACACCTCGTCCACCCAGATGCTTGTAGCGTTCGGGGACTTCCTCCAGTTTGTAGGATCGATCTGTCATGTTCACGCGAACCATCCACATGGGGTAAACCTCCTTGATGCTTGATAGGGTCGTTAACCAGCGTCCGGCGTGCCGGCCGGCACGTCGGTTGGTGCATAGATATTAGCAGCTCCAAAGCTTGTAGATATTCAATAGGCTCGTCGTGCGCTCCCGGTGCAACGAATCCGGATCGCGCGGGTGCCAAACAAAAAGAGGCAATTCTGTCCGGCATAGCCGAACGGAACTGCCTCCTTTGCGAACACGGCAGGCGCAAGGATTGCTCCCGGCACCCTAATGCCCGGTGGGCCCGGAGGGTCCAGTCGGGTCGGAGGTGAGAAAGGCAGGTGGTGTGAGAATGTTCCTGGTGTAAACCTACCTTATCTATAATATAGTGGGGTATCTCAGAGTTGTCAACTGCCGGTTTTGTGGTTACACTATCGATGACGACGCTTGGGTTGGCCCTGTCCGGGATGCGCTAATTCCTCAGTCGTGAGCCCTTTGGTAGTTGGCGTGTCTCGGTTATTGAATGGTGAGCATTCAGCTAGGAGGAGATTGTGAACGGTTATACGGGTAAGATTCTCAGGGTGGATTTGACGACACAGTCGATGGAGGTGGAGGAGCGCGATGAGCTCTTCTATCGTCGTTATCTCGGTGGTTCAGGCCTTATCGCCTATTATCTGCTTCAGGAGGTCGGCGCTGATGTGGAGCCCCTCGGCCCGGACAACTTGCTGATCTTCGCCGGTGGCGCGATCACGGGTGTGCCTATCGCCGGTGCGGGACGCAGTGCCGTCGGCGGCAAGTCGCCACTCAACGGGGGATACGGTGAGGCCGATGTCGGTGGATTCTTCGGTGCGGAGCTCCGCCGGGCCGGTTATGATGCCGTGGTCTTCAAGGGCAAGTCCGAGGCGCCGGTCTATCTGTGGATCAAGGACGGTGTGGCGGAACTTCGGCCTGCCGACCATCTGTGGGGCATGACCACGGGGGAGTGTCAGGAGGCGGTCAGGGAAGAGCTGGGTGAGAGAGCCGCGCGTCTGGCAATGATCGGCCCCAGCGGAGAGAAGATGGTGCGCTACGCCTGCGTGATCAACGATCTAAAGCACGCCGCAGGTCGCACGGGTCTGGGCGCGGTGATGGGTTCCAAGAACCTGAAGTGCGTCGTCGCTCGTGGTGCGACCAAGGTTCCCGTCGCCGACCAGAAAGCGGTCCAGGCACTCTCCAAGTACATGGTCACGCACTGGAAAGAGAAGGCCTGGGCGATGCACGATCTGGGCACACCGGGCGGGATCAACGGCCTGCACGCGGAGGGCAAGCTCCCCACGCGGAACTTCCAGGATGGCCAGTTTGAGGGCCACGAGGCGATCAGTGGTGAGTCGTTGCGCGATACTATGACGATCGATCGCGGCGGCTGCTACGCCTGCCCGATCCGCTGCAAGCGCGTCGTCGAGGTGAAGGACGGCGACTACACGGTTGACCCGATTTACGGCGGCCCGGAGTACGAGACCATTGGGGCGTTTGGGTCCAACTGCGGCGTGGATGACCTGCGCGCAGTCGCCAAGTCGAACGAGATCTGCAATGCCTATGGCCTCGATACGATTGCTGCGGGTATGGCCATCTCCTTCGCCATGGAGTGCTTTGAGAATGGCCTGTTGACCACCGACGACACCGGCGGCCTGGAGTTGAAGTTCGGCAACGGCAAAGCTATGGTTACGATGACTCAGATGATCGCCGACCGCGAGGGCCTGGGCGATTTGCTGGCTGAGGGCACCGACGCAGCCGCGGCCAAGATCGGCGGCGGTGCGGAGAAGTTCACGCTCAACACGCACGGCCAGGCTTTCCCGATGCACGAGTGCCGATCGCGCCACGGTCAGGCGCTGGGTTTTGTGGTCTCACCGACCGGTGCCGATCATATGCATAATATCTGGGATGAGGGACTCGCTGTGGAGAAGGTGGGCGCGGGGTGGCAGACGCTGGGTGTCTACACGCCGGTACCGGCCACGGAGATGTCGCCGGCCAAGGTGCACGCCTACGCCGTCATGGCCAACCTCAAGTGGCTGGACAACGCACTGGGTATGTGCATGTTCATCCCCTGGACCAACGATCAGAAGGTCGAGATCGTCAATGCGATCACCGGCTGGGGGACCAATCTGTGGGAGCTGCTGAAGGCCGGTGAGCGTCACGTGACGATGATGCGCCTTTTCAACATGCGCTCCGGATGGACCCGTGCCGACGACAAGTTGCCCGATCGGATGTCGCAGTCCCATTTCAGCGGCAGTGTTACTGAGGTGCCGATCACGCCTGAGGAGCTGGATGCGGGCGTGACGCAGTTCTACGCTATGATGGGCTGGGATGCTCAGACCGGCATGCCCACCATGCCGAAACTGCACGAGCTCGAGCTCTCGTGGGCGGCGGATGACTGAAGCAGTTCCACTTGTTGACGCAGCAAATGAGGTCGGCGAGGTCAGTAGTCTTGGCCTCGCCGATCCGCTTGCTGATTCACAGGCAGCTGCCCCTCTCACCCCTCGAGATAACCGGCGCAACTTCACTCTGGGCCTGATCAACGGTGCGCTGTTCCGGATCGGTGACATATTCATCGATACCGAGATGGTGTTGACGTGGTTTCTGTCCCAGCTCGGTGCCTCCAACTTGCTCATCGGCTTTGTCTGGCCCCTCCGCTTTGGCGCTTCGTTCCTGCTGCAGATGGCGGTCTCCGGCTATGTTGAGCTCCAGCCCTACAAACGGCCGCTCTACCGCAGGATATCGATCTTCCGCTGCGCCGTGCTGTTGGTCTTCGCGCTGCTGGTGGCTTTGGTCCCCGTCGATAGCCCCTGGCTGACGGTGGCCTTCTTCGCCGCATTGACGCTCTTCAGCCTGGGCGCCGGCTTGGTGAGTGTTCCCTTCATGGACGTTGTCGGGAAGGTCATCCCACCACGGCGTCGTGGTGCGTTCTTCGGACAACGTATGTTCTGGGGGGGCCTGGTCGCGCTGGGTGGCAGCGCTGTGGTCGGCTTCTTACTGTCAGAACCCGGCGGGCTGCACTTCCCGCTGAATGTCGCCGTGATGTTTGTGCTGGCCTCGATCTTCTATGGGCTGACGGCCTGGTCGTGGATCTTGGTCAAGGAGCCGGCAAGCCCACTGCCCGCGATTGCGCAGCAGGGCGTGATGGATCAGGTGGTGACGCAATTCCGACGGGGTTTCCAGGCTCTGGAGGGAAACGTCGTCTACCGCCGCTATGTCTGGGTCCGGTTGGCCCTGATCGCCGCAGGTTGGGCGGGCCCGTTTCTCGTTGTCTATGCACAGCGCGAGCTGGGGATCGCAGCGGGGCTTCTCGGTCTCTACCTGGGTGTGCGCACCGCGGGAGGCATTCTCTCCAACCTCCTCTGGGGCCGGATCAGCGATGGGATGGGCAATCGCAAACTTATCATCGCGACCACGGCAGTTGGTGCAGCTACACCCATTCTGGCATTGGTGACTTGGTGGCTTCAAAGCGCCGTACCGGCGCCGACCGGCTGGCCCAGCTACGCCTTCGCGCTCGTCTTCCTGGCTGCGGGCATATTTGGCCCTGGGTCGGCCATGGGCTTGACCAACTATCTCCTGGAGGTGGCCCCGGACGAACAACGACCGCTTTACCTGGCATTCACCAATACCCTGTTTGGGCTGGCGCGGTTCGCGGGTGTGCTGGGCGGACTCATTGTGGATTGGGCGGGCTTCAACGTAC
>CAZEXX010000309.1:0-2005 GCA_964516885.1 uncultured Anaerolineales bacterium
GGGTGAGACCTAGCCGCCCGCAAGTTAGCTCTGTGCTACTGTGCCAACCACCCGCCATCGACGAGGATACCCGCGCCGGTGACGAAGCTGGAGGCGTCGCTGGCCAGGAAGAGCGTCACGCCGCCGATCTCCTCTAGCTCTCCCCAGCGGCCCATCGGGATCTTGGAGACAAAGGCCTGATACTTCTCCGGATCCTCAAGCAGCGGCTGGTTCATCTCCGTCCCGAAGGGCCCCGGCAGGATCGCGTTGACGGTGATCCCCGTCGTTGCCCACTCCAGCGCCAAAGAGCGTGTCAGCTGTACCACAGCGCCTTTGCTGGTCGCGTAGGGCGTGCGCTCGGGGATGGATACCTGTGATAGGATAGAGCCGACGTTGATCACGCGACCGTAGCCCCGCGCCTTCATATGCGGGGCGACCTCGCGGCACAGCAGCCACATACCGGTGACATTGGTGTCCTGCACCAGGCGGAACTCCTCCAACGTCAGCGACTCGATCGGGCCGCGGATGTTGATGCCGGCATTGTTGATCAACGCATCGATCCGGCCATAATCCTCAATCACCTGAGTCACCAATGCCTCAATCTGCGCCGGCTGGGTAACGTCGCACGCATAGCCACGGCAGTCCGTGCCGTGCTCCGCCGCGACCTCCTGCGCCACAGCCTGCACATCTTCAAGGCGGCGGCTCGCAGCAGCGACGTTGGCCCCGGCCTCAGCGAGCGCGTGAGCCATAACCTTGCCCAGCCCCCGGCTGGCGCCGGTGATCAAAGCGACTCGTCCGTCCATTCGGAAGCGATCCAACATCCGCATCCTAACTCACCTCTGTAGCTTTTGGGAGACGATACACTTCATCCATCACGATCGGCGTGAAGTCAGGGTCAAGCAGCTTTGCCATCCCGCTCTGCCACGCTCTGTTAACCGGATTCTGCTCCAATGCGTCGCGAGTCGTCCCGTAGCTCTCGGGATCCTCCTCGATGGTGACCACGAGCGTCGTGCCGCTGACATAGCAGCAGATGTCGGTTGTTCCAGCTGCGTGATAAACGGCCTCCAGCTCGGGCCAAACGTGTTTGTGGAAGTCAACATACGCATCCACACACTCAGGCTTCAATCGTGACAGCGTCGCGGTCCTCTTGATCATGTCACTCCTTTCGAGTTACCGATTACCAGGACTACGTCAGAGCTCGACGCAGTCTGTTGATCAGATCAGGCTCTGGCTCAACCGGCAGGGACACGACGGCATGGTTCAGAGCGCTCATATACATACCCAACACCACATTGAAGTCTTGTAGCGCCAGACCGAGATTCAGGGGATGGATCGCACCGTCATCCTCCAGCCAGTCAAACATAGCCTCGGTCAATCCGGCCTGTCCGAGGATATCTTCCTCAGGGTACTCGTGCGTGCCGCTGTCGTAAACGCCATCGACAAAGGTCTCCCACGACCACATCGTCCAATTGACGTAGCCACGCGACCCGTGGACGACAATGCGCTTGTGAGTGTTGATGCGATCATCATCACGCCGCACTCTGGGCGCGTTCGCGCCGCATTGGAGGGTGGCGTGAACGCCGTTATCGTACGAGATCGCGACCAGGCTCTGATCGGGCGCGTAGTGCTGCCCACGCGTCTCCTGGAGTCCGGTTGCGCCCGAGATCTGACCGAAGACAGAGACCGGTCTGACACCGGGCAAGAAGGCACCGATCGCCTGGAGCGAGTGCGTGCCCTGGTAGGCCAGATTCATCCGCGCGCTGGCCTCAATCGAGCGGACATCGCCGATCTTCCCGTCCTGCACCAGATGCTGCAGAGCCATTCGCCGCGGATGAAAATGCAACTGGTGGTTGATCGAGATCTTTACCGAGCTGCGCGCAGCGAACTCCCGAATGGCAGTAAAGTCCTCACCCTGACACGCCAGCGGTTTCTCTATGACGAGAGAGGGAATCCCGGCAGCCTCCGCCGCCTCCATGATCTCCAGCCGGACCGTGGGCGGCGTGTTGACGTGCACCAGATCCGGCTT
>CAZEXX010000309.1:2105-4826 GCA_964516885.1 uncultured Anaerolineales bacterium
CCTTTGCCACGTCCAGCTCGCGTGGTATACTCCAAACGATGTTTGCTCTCTCGACCTTTCTCAGGAGGATCTATGGTTGACGCCGAACTGCTGGAGATTCTACGCTGCCCCTACTGCGTGAGCGGTGAGACCCGCCGTACGGACAAGGAAGATCCTGGCCTCCTCGATCTCGTGCGCGAGGACAGCTGGCTGGTCTGCCAGGACTGTGGGCGCAAGTATCCCATCCGAGATGATATTCCCGTGATGCTCATTGAGACCGGTGACAAATGGATGAACACCTCCACTGAAGATCTGCCGGTCCCGCCGCCCAACGAGGACTGATGCCGGCAACGCAGCCTATGTCATCAGCTGATGTGATGCCGGCACCAAGGCATAACTGGCTGGTCGTGGCTCTCAGTGCTGCCGGGATCATCTTCATCCTTCTAGGCCTATTGGCTCTCGCGCTCCCTACATCCCAAGAAGGCATGCACGTCTGGCAGCTCGATTGCCAGCACGCCATCTACCTTATGGATGTCGCGGGGAGCTTCGCCATCGGGCTAGGTTTTGTCTTGACCTGGCTTGGGGGCAAGCTCTGGAACCGCCAGTTGATGGCCTGATCGCCAAACTTACGGAGGGCTTACCCCGGGCGCACGGTACCTACGGTCTGGGCCTCACTCTCGCTGCGCCGGCGATATGCACCATTGGCGCACTCGGCGATCATACGCTCCCCAGCGGGGTCTACATCTACGTCGGCAGCGCGTGGGGTCCCGGCGGCCTCAGAGCCCGGGTCGGCCGCCATCTCCGTGGTAGCCCCAAAACACGCTGGCACATCGACTACCTGCGCCGCATCGCCTCCCCCATTGCGCTCTGGCTCGCGCCCGACACGCAACTGGAATGCGCCTGGGCCCAATACCTGCTGGCACAGCCGGGTCTGAGCGTCATCGTGCCACGCTTTGGCGCCTCGGACTGCAACTGCACAACGCACCTGGTCTATGCCGCTGAGATCGATCTACACTCTCTCGCCCTGCCCGGGCATCCTCAGTTCATTTCCTGCTAAGTTGACATCCGACCTGCGCGTGCTATACTTTTGGCTGCGCGGGTCGTTAGCTCAGTCCGGTAGAGCAGGGGCCTTTTAAGCCCAGGGCCACAGGTTCGAATCCTGTACGACCCACCAAATCAGCCCAGTCCTGAGACTGGGCTGATTGCTTTTTACAGCAGAGAAGTCACTACCGACACCGCATAGGCAAACCCACTGTTGTCATTCTGTGCGTCTCAAAAAGCCCACAAAGCTGTATAATCCCTGCGGCCCTGGAGCCTAGCCCTGACAAAATGATGAGGTGATCAACCGATGCGTCTCGCTGATGCCAAGCGATTCATACGAACAAATGCACGCTGGCTGCAACCGGCACAACTCTCCATCGTCAACCGCAATATCCTCTACCTGACCCTGGACACGGCTGTGCAGGGGCTGATGATGGGCGGCATCTTCAGCTTCCTCTCCGTCTTCCTGGTCCGTTTGGGCGCCACCACACTCCAAACCAGCCTCCTGACATCGCTGCCGGCCATCGTCATGGTGATCACATCCCTCCCCTGCGGGGCTTTCATCGAGAAGCAGCGCGACCTCGTCCGGTTCACCAACATCGTCCGCGTCTTTCACCGCGGGTCGATTCTGTTGGTAGCTTTGTTACCCTTCTTCGTGCACGAACATCTCGTTGAGACCATCATCCTGATCTGGACCATCAAGGCAGTCACCAATGCTATGGTCCAGTCCTCGTGGATGACGGTCATCGCCGAGGTCATCCCTGCAAACCGCCGCGCCAGCGTCAACGGCATGCGCTGGACCGTCATGGGCGTCACCACCGCCCTCGCCGGCGCGCTCTTTGGCTACATGTTGGACACGATAGCGTTCCCGCTCAACTATCAGATCGTCTTCATCATCTCGTTCCTCGGCGGAAGCACCGGAATGGTCTTCTGGGGCAAGATGCGCATCCCGGAGAACGCTCAGGTAGCCCGAGAAGAGCACCGGACAGAGTCGATCAAGACGCAGATCAGCGCCTATTGGCAGAGTATCAAAGTGCCGGCGTTCTTGCGCTACGAACTGACCATCAGCGTCCTGCGCATGGCCCTGAACCTGCCGGTCGCACTCTACAGTATCTACTGGATCCGCGAACTCAACGCCTCCGACCTGTGGATCGGCTGGCGGGCCACGGCCAGCAGACTGGCCATGATCGTCGGCTATTTCCTGTGGGGCAAGGTCGTCCAACGCAGAGGGCACGTCATCCCACTCCTGGTGTGCACCTTGGGAGTAGGGCTCACACCGGTGCTCACCGCTTTTATCCCGGGCCAAACGTGGCTTCCCGCGATCGCCATCGTCCAGGGGCTCTTCATCACCGGAATGAACCTATCGACCTTCGACATCTTGTTCACCGTTTGCCCGGCCGACCGTCGCCCCACCTTCTTCGCCGTCAACACGATGCTGGCCAGCCTGATGATCTTCCTGGCCCCGATGCTCGGCAGCGCGATGGCCAACCGGATCGGTATCCGCGCCGTCTTCTTCATCGCCGGCGGCGTCCACGTCGTGGCTATGCTGCTCTTCTGGCGGTTCAGGGTCGCGGAGGCGGCGGAGGGGAGTCTTGAGTCGTGAGTCGTGGCCGCACTTATCACCATTCACGATTCACGATTCAGGTCTACTCAAGAAAGTCCCCTTGTTCTCCGCAGCCCCCCACAAGACAACAAGTGAAT
>CAZEXX010000310.1:0-2052 GCA_964516885.1 uncultured Anaerolineales bacterium
GGGTGTGCCCGCGGTCGGGTTAGGGCCGGTATCTGCGACCCTCGTCGACCATCGCCAGGTAGTTGTCGAGCGGTATGTAGTTGGCCACGCTGTTGCCGGTACCGAGGCAGTAACCGCCGCCAGGCATACAGATGTCCAGGGTGTCGCGCACACGCTCGCGGATGGCGGCCTCGTCATTGCGACACATAAAGTCGAGGTCGATGCCGCCGAGGAGCGAAATGCGGCTGCCGATCGTGGGCTTCAGCTCGCGGACGTCCTCGATGGTGTCCTCGAAGGAGTGCTTGCCGTCGATCTTGACGTCCTCGATGAGGTCCTCGTAGATGGTGAAGAGGTTGCCGCAGGAGTGCAGGATGTAGGGGCGGCCCGCCGCGTGCGACATAGCGGCCATCTTGCGGTGGCCCGGCAGGACGAATTCGCGGAGATCGTCAGGGCTGATCATCGGGCCGGTCTTGAAGCCCATATCGTCGCTGCCCCAGGCGATCTTGACGCGGTCGAACTCCAGGATGAGCTCGAGGATGACGGTGTAGAGGTCCATCAGGCGGTCGGCGATGGCTTTGACGAGATCCCGTTGGTCGTAGAGGGCGTAGCAGAGCGTCTCGTAGCCCATCAGCCAGGTGAGGAGTTCAGCGAAGTGGCCGAAGCCACCGCTGCCGACGACGCACATGTCGTCGGGCAGGTTCCGCTCATACCATTCCAGCGCCCGTGTGGTCAGCTTGGCCGGATCAGGCCAGGGGTAGGCCTCGAATTCTTCCCAGTTGGTGATGGGGCCGGTCTTTTCGTCGATGTACTGCCGTCCGCCCTCGCGCTGGATCTCGGCGGTGTCGTCCGTTGTCATCCGGTGCAGGGGCATGTCCAGGATATCGATGCCCTGTCGCACGTAGTCGTAGCCCAGGAAGCGCTGGATGCGGAGCATCCGCCGATAGGCGAAGTCGCCGGCGTCGCTGTCCAGATCATCCAGCAGGTGGAATCGCTGCGCCACGGCGTTTTGGATCTCCCAGTCGAGGAAGAGCTCTATGTGGTGGACGCGCGTGGGTGTCCCCTGGCGAAGGATGCAGGCTCGGAATGCCTCCCAATCTTGCGTCACGGGTACAGAGAAGCTCTCGTTAGTGTGTGTTTTCATGGATCCTCCGGGGCTTGTCTTGGTCCTGGCATTCGGACTAGGGTGTCTACTGGGTGATGAGTAGTATACCGGTGAAAATGCTTGCGGTACCGAGGGGGAAGAAAAGCAGGAAGCGTTTCATCATATTAGTGCGACCGCGCAGCGGCAGTGCCAGAACGCGGGGGCCGCCTGATTTGAGGTACTGCTGGAGAATGACGGCGAATTGGGCTTTGGCCGTCGCGTCCTGCGTGAAGCGGATGGCAAGCTCCTGCCATCTGCCGTCGACTTTGAGTTCTACCTTGCTCTTGCGTCCCGCGTTGCGGGCCGCGCCCGGATCCTGCGCGATGCGCGCGCCGCGGACACCATCGACCTGGCTGACTGAGAGGGTTATGGTGCCCATCCAAGTGGTCCGCAGCTGAACGGAGGCGGACCCCTTGTTTCCGGTGCGCAGGATTCTGGCGACCGGCAGCAGGCCCGCAAAGACCCACAGTGCCGCGCCCAGGATTGCCAGTATCAGGCCAAAGACGATTGTCAAGTGTGCCTCACTTCTCGGGTCAGTATGGTTGTGTACGAGGCTACATTATAGGACGGTGGAGCGGGGGGACAAATCAAGGCACAAATGGCGAATGACAAATCACAAATAACAGATCAGAAATGGCAGATGGCGAATTGCAGATCCCAAGCACAAGTCACGATGCACCAGATTGTACCGACGACGCAGGCAACTAGAGCCAGCCACGGAGGCCGTAGATGACGGTGCCAATGATCTCCTTGAGGGCGCGGGAGGTCATGTCGAGGTTGTCGGAGCGGGGGAGCAGGTTCAGCAGTTGCACACCCAGGTTGAGCTGGGTGTAGTACTCCCAATCAGGTTCTGTTGCCAGGTAGTCAGTGGGGGTCGGCGTGATGGCAAGGTCGTACTTCTCGAAGATGGCCATTGATCTGGGCATGTGCAT
>CAZEXX010000310.1:2152-3233 GCA_964516885.1 uncultured Anaerolineales bacterium
TCGCGGTAGAGGCGCGCGGCATAGATCATGCGGTCGCCGGCCTCGCCGACCTCGTGCGTGGGGCGGGGTGATAACTGCAGCTGGGTGCCGCCGCCCAGCACGATGATCGCGTCCGCCGGCGGGACCTCCGCGGGGTCCAGTGACGGGTACTGCCACTCCAGGGAGCCCACCCGGGCGATGCTGACGATGCGGTGACCGCCTAGCCACAGAGTGACCACGGCTACGATGATCAGGCCGTTGCGCCACCGGTCGTGGTGCCGGAGGACAAGAGCCACGACCAGGAGCAGGCAGGTGAGCCCTGCAGGGTAGATAAGAGTAGGTAGGAATTTCGAGAGAAAGTAGAAGATCTGCATAGTCTGGTAGTGTTATCTCCGTGGGTCAGGCGATGGCGTTCACTTGTGATACCGCTCGCCGCTCAGGATGGTCAGTGCGCGATAGAGCTGTTCGAGCAACACGACTCTGGCCAGTTCGTGGGGGAAGGTGAGTGGCGAGAGGGAGAGGGTGTCGTTAGCGATGGCGAGGACCTCGGGTGACAGCCCCACCGGCCCGCCGATGAGGAAGGCCACGTCGCGGTAGGTGCTCACCTGTTTGTGCAGGTAGCGGGCAAGTCCCTCGCTGGTTGTGTGCTTCCCCTGGGCATCCATAGCGATGACCCACGGGACCTTGGCCTTGGTGACGACCGCGGTGAGCGCAGCGCCTTCGCGTTGGACGGCTACGGTGTCTGCCACACCTCCGGTGAGATGGTCCCTAACTTCGACGATCTTCAGCTGTGTGTAGCGGCGGATGCGCTTGGCATAGTCGTCTTGTGCGACACGCCAGTGTGACGTGCGCATTTTGCCGACGGTGACGATGGTCAGTGTGCCTGGCAGACGGATCAATCTGGACTCCCTGGTAACATAGATGTGAACTGTGTTCGCTCTCGCGCGGTGCGCAGGACGGAAATCGCAGTAGTGGCGAACACGACGGTTCGCCACTACGTTGTGGGCACACTGTCGATCGTGGTGCCGCTGGCCTACTCTAGGACCCGCTGCGCGCCACACTGCGCGCGGTACGCGTGTGATTCTACGTGTTCGTGGCGTGA
>CAZEXX010000310.1:3333-4795 GCA_964516885.1 uncultured Anaerolineales bacterium
CGTGGGTGTGATCACCAAGGTGGGGGTGAGCGTCAGCGTTCCGGTCACCGTAGTGGTCAGGAGTGTTGTCTCGGGCGACAGGAGAGACAGGGGCGCGCTGCCCTCGGGGAGCGCCGGCAGTACACGGTCGGCGATATCGGCCCACAGAGAGTCCAGTGCCGGCGCAGCGCGGAAGGAGCGCTCCTCGATCAGCGTGCTGAGAGTCGCGATGCGTTCGACCCATCCAGCGGCGTCGGTGGCCAGCTCGGGTGAGAGGGCGGCAGCGCGCGTCAGGTGTTCGACGGCAAGGGCCAGTGATTCCTGGGCCACTCCGACATTATCCTCCAGCAGGAGCAGCTGCACGCGGACGAGGTCCTGCGCGGTCTGCAGGAGGGCCATGCGACCCACGATCTCGGCCTTCTGCGCGGCGAGGTCTTCGCTCTGTTCTGCGAGCGCATCTGTCTGCGCTGCGAGCTCGGTTCGCAGATCAGTGAGGTCGTCGGCCTGCTCGTCGAGCACGGTTGCCTGCGCGTCGAGCAGCTTGCTCTGGTCATCCAATTCGCCGAGGGCGCTGGCCAGGGTCTGCTCAAGCTTGGCCAGCGCCTCTGTCTGGGCGTCGGTCGCTATATAGAGGTCATCCATACCCGGGACCAGTGTGGCCAGCTCGGCGGCCGCCGTGGCCAGTATGCGGTCCTGGACAGCCACAGTCTCATGCAGTTCGGCCAGCTCGCCCTCGAGATCCGCGTTGCGGGTCTGGAGCGCCTCGGTGCGTTGGTCGACCTGGGCCTCTACCTGATCCACACGCCGGCCGATGTCGGCGATGTCGGCGGTGTTATGTTGCACCGGCACGATGGTGGCGCGATAGAGCCAGGGGATGGCGAAGTAAAGGCCCGCGCCGAGGGCACCCATAAAGATCGCAATCAGGATCAGTTGGAGCAGCACCTTGAGCACGTTCATCAATGTACGCCAGAAAGATCGGGTCTTCTTGGGTGGGGTCGCATCCTGTGTCACGCGTCCACCTCCAGATCGGGTGCTGCTATCTGAGGCGCTGCACTCTGGGGTTCAGTGGGCTGCTCCGCGAAGATCTCCTGGAGCAGCTGCTGCAGGCGTTCGAAGAAGCTGGTGGCCTTCTCGGTCTCTGCCTCCACGGCATCGAGGGTCTCGGCCATCGTGTCGACGTCCTGACTCAGGTCTGTGAGGGACGAGGTCAGGGCTCTTGTTTCGTCCTTGAGGGTCTGGATCTCCTTGGTAAAGGTCGCCAAGGTCTCCTCCGCTTGCTCCACGCGCGCCGTGAGGCCGGAGAGGATCTCGACGCGCTGACGCAGCCCGCTGACGTCGCCCTGTAGGATACCGACATCCCCCTGGACAGCGTCCAGTTCCACGCTGAGTTCGTTCAGCTGTCCCTTCACCTGAGTAATTGCTACACTGCGGTTCACGTCTACCGATCCGTTGATGCCGGCGAAGACGAGCATGCTGAGCCCCA
>CAZEXX010000311.1:0-4776 GCA_964516885.1 uncultured Anaerolineales bacterium
ACTCCATCATGAGTGCCCATAGTTAATAGTAGAATCTCTTCCTCGCCCGATTCCGGATTCTGGACGAACTCGAAGAGAATGCGGTGATCATAGTCCACCGTGCAGGCCCACGCGCCAGCTAGCTTCGCCTTCAACTTGTGACTGTGCAGCGTGGGGTGAAAGGGATCCTCAACAAGCTGCTCAAGAGTACGTTCGGCCCTCGCCCGCAATTCCGGCCGGCGGCGAACAGCCCGTTTGAGCGCTCGCACAAAGGTCGCACTCCAGACAAGAGTCCTCACGCCTGCAACTCTTGCATTAGATTTGCTACGCCGCTTCGCCGGACCTCTCCACGTTCGTAGGCATTGCGTGCCTCTGCGATGTCCGCCGCCAATTCGGTGCGCCGTTGCTGGATCAAACGCCGGCGGATGATTTCTATCAACAACGCCTGGTCGTCGGGCGGCAAGTTCTCGACGACTTCAATTGTCTCTTGGAAGCGGGATGTGGGCGCTCTTGTGCTCATTAGCTTCACCTCCAGTGCTCTATCGTTCCCATGATACTATCTGCCCGCCAAATCGGCAAGGCCCACACAAGTCCGGGCACCCTTGCGGCAACGCGGCGGTGGATGCGTTCAAGTAGTGTTGTCACATTCAGTCTCCGGATGTGATCTCACGCAAAGGCGCGAAGACGCAAAGAAAGACAAGGATACAATGGATACAGAAAACTGTCAAGGAAGCGAAAAAGCGAGCAAGCGAAAAAGCGAAAAAGCGAGCAAGCGAGCAAGCGAAAAAGCGAAAAAGCGAGAAGTCTGTTCACTTCTCAGCGTCATAGCGTCTTGGCGGCTTAGCGCCTTTGCGTGAGCTCTAGTACACTTCATCATGAGTGCCCATCGTTAATAGTAGAATCTCTTCCTCGCCCGCAATTCCGGCCGGCGGCGAACAGCCCGTTTGAGCGCTCGCACAAAGGTCGCACTCCAGACAAGAGTCCTCACGCCTGCAACTCTTGCATTAGATTTGCTACGCCGCTTCGCCGGACCTCTCCACGTTCGTAGGCATTGCGTGCCTCTGCGATGTCCGCCGCCAATTCGGTGCGCCGTTGCTGGATCAAACGCCGGCGGATGATTTCTATCAACAACGCCTGGTCGTCGGGCGGCAAGTTCTCGACGACTTCAATTGTCTCTTGGAAGCGGGATGTGGGCGCTCTTGTGCTCATTAGCTTCACCTCCAGTGCTCTATCGTTCCCATGATACTATCTGCCCGCCAAATCGGCAAGGCCCACACAAGTCCGGGCACCCTTGCGGCAACACCGAGCGTATAGTCCCCTCGACGAACTGCCCCTGGTTGTACGAGAGCGTGACGATGCTGATGCTCGGCCAAGGCGAGCCGCCTGTTTAGCCGCGTACCGCTTGCCGCGCCACACTTCCTTGCGGTCGCTGGTGTCCGGCTTGTAGGCCACGCCCGGGACGAGAACGGCTCTCCCTCGGAGTGCTCGGCCTACGTCGTAGAGCGCATCCTGCCCCCGCTTCACTGTGCGGGGGTGGGAGGTGTAGAGCAACAGCTACGGGAACTTGCGATAGATGTCATTCCGATGTCGAACTCGTCGAAATTCTATCACCCTCTCCTCAGAATCTATGCGGAGGCCAACCCGGTAGCTGCCAAAACGCAACTTGTAATAGTCCTGATGCCCTTTCAATTTCTGCACTTTACCGGCCAGGAAAGGGTCTTCTTTGACCTCTTCCCCAAAGACTATCTTTTCAACGCGCCCCCTCACCCCAGCCGGCAACCTGGCGAGTTCCTTGAGGAAGGTGCGTGTGTACCGTGCTCGCCAGGTCACTCGCTTGCCTCCGCCATGTAGTTTTGATAGGCTTCCCGTCCTTCCTGGCCTTCAAGCCACTCATCGTCTTCTACTTCTTCAAGCATTTGGCCCAGCACATAGTCCTCAATAAACTCCAGCAAAGTGTCAGGAGTCGTATCTAACAGCCGAGCCAGTGTAAAGACCGAGATACGCCACTGGCCATCCAGCCTGATGACACCTTCAATGCGCTCGCGCTTCACGAGTTCTAGAAATGTCGCTGACTCGGTTCCTAGTATCTCCGCTGATGACTTGAGATCCATCGCTAATCGGATCATTTTGCACCTCACTAACAAGAATATGGTGGATACAGATAACCGCCAAGAAGCAGAAAGCTCACGCAAAGGCGCAAAGACGCAAAGGAAAACGAGAATATAATGGATACAGAGAACCGCCAAGTGAACCGCCAAGAACGCCAAGGAAGCCAAGAAAGGCAGAATGAAAGAATGAGCGATAAGGCGAGCAAGCGAAAAAGCGAAAAGGCGAAAAAGCGAAAAGGCAAGAGGTCTGTTCACTTCTCAGCGTCATAGCGTCTCGGCGGCTTAGCGCCTTTGCGTGAACTCTCTTCGTACGCGATGACTTGCCGCAGGGTCTCGTCCAGCGGGATGGTCGGTTCCCAGCCGACGGTGCCGATGACGGCGGTGCGGTCTTCGATGCGTTCAAGCAATGACAGACAGTCTCCGCGATAAGATTCTTCTGACAGGACAAACAGGATAATACCGGAATTTGACGGGATGAACAGGATTTTTAGGATTTACAGGATGAAGACTAATGAAAATCCTGTAAATCCTGTGGGGAAACTATCTTGTTCTCCCCGCTGCATTTCACAAAATGGGGCGCGGAGCGCCTTCAGGCGGCTCCCATAGGTCCGGTGGTAGTTCTGCCAGCACGAATACCCAGACTGCCTCCGCTGCGGCAAGCGCCTCGCGGGCCTCGTCCAGCGTGACCGGCAGCACATCACCCGGATAGCGAATCTCGACTGCGTACGGCACGAGATGCTCGGTCTCATCCCGCAAGGACCTGAATCCCGGCGCCTCCATCTCACAGAGGTCGGTCAGGTAGACCAGGTTGTGAACCCTGTCGAACGAAACAGAAGACCAGATCAGGTAGGCTTTGAGTGCCTTCTCGGCGGCCTGCCGGCAATGGAAAGCCGCCGGTCCCAAAGCGAGCCTGCTGTGTTCGATCAGGACCTGTGCGGCAACCAGATCGATGTACGCCTTGCTTAACCAAGCGCGCACTTCCTCAGGCAGCACGGGCATAGAGCGTTTTTCCCTTCTCCAGAGCAGTCCTCTCAATCGAACTGCGCCACTGTGCGCGGCGCTGAAATTCCTCCCGGGTGACGACCTTGATCTCGGTGGGCATGAACAGCCCCCTCAAGGCGCGATATGCGGCAATTGCCCGGCGGTGAGGCGGCAGCGTTGAGTCACCGATAACGACTAACAGGTCCACATCGCTGTCTTCGTGCGGTTGTCCGTAGGCGTGTGAGCCATACAGATAGACGACTTCGGGGTCCAAGGCCGCAACGATCCTTTGCACCGATGCATCCAGGAGCTCCTGGTCAATGGCCTTCATCATCATCTCCAAGGAAGCCAAGAAAGGCAGAATGAAAGAATGAGCGATAAGGCGAGCAAGCGAAAAAGCGAAAAGGCGAAAAAGCGAAAAGGCAAGAGGTCTGTTCACTTCTCAGCGTCATAGCGTCTCGGCGGCTTAGCGCCTTTGCGTGAACTCTCTTCGTACGCGATGACTTGCCGCAGGGTCTCGTCCAGCGGGATGGTCGGTTCCCAGCCGACGGTGCGCTTGATCTTGGCGATGTCCGGGACGCGGCGGCGCATGTCCTCGAAGCCGGGCTCGTAGGCCTGGTCGTAGGGGACCAGGACGGTGTCCGCCGGGTCACGGTCGGTGAGCGTCAGGATCTTGCGCGCCAGGTCGAGGATCGTGATCTCCTCGGTGCTACCTACATTATACACGCCACCAGCGGAAACAGCCCCGCCGGTGGCCTCGAGTAAGGCGATCACCGCACGGATGGTGTCTTCGACATTGCAGAAGCAGCGGCTCTGGCGCCCGTCGCCGTAGACGGAGAGGGGCTTGCCGGCCAGGGCCTGCTGCACAAAACGCGGGATCACCATCCCGTACCGCCCGCTCTGCCGCGGGCCGACGGTGTTGAAGAAGCGGGCGATGATCACGGGCAGCCCGTATTGCTTATGATAGGCTAATCCCAGGAATTCGTCAATGGCCTTGGAATCCGAGTAGCTCCACCGCGACTTGGTCGTCGGGCCGAGCACGCGGTCGTCGTCCTCGGCGAAGGGCACGCGCGCGCTTTTGCCGTAGATCTCGGAGGTGGAGGCGAGCAGCACCTTTTTGCGGTAGCGCGCCGCGGCCTGCAGCACGGCGTGCGTGCCCAGGATGTTGGTCTCGATGGTGCGCACCGGGTCGTTGATGATGAGCTCCACGCCCACGGCGGCGGCCAGGTGGACGACGGCGTCGCACTGGCTCACCAGGCGGTCCATGACCATGGCATTCTGGATGGTGTCGATGGCGAAGGAGAATCTGTGATTTGTGATTTGTGATTTGAGATTTTCCATGCACCCAGTCGACAGATCGTCGATCACGGTGACGGTGTCCCCGCGGGCGAGCAGGGCCTCGGCGAGGTGCGAGCCGATGAAGCCCGCGCCGCCGGTTACTAGTATGTGGCGGTGGCTCACGCGCAATCCCCCGTTGCCGCTAGGGTGCTACGACGCCAGGACGCTGGGGAGCTAGGGTGCAGGGGAGCGGAGGGGCGGGGGAGCTTGGGAGTTTGGGAGCAGGGGGGCAGGGCGCTGCCCGGACGCGAAGACGCTACGCCGCTAAGACGCGATGACGCTGAGACGCTATTCCGCTGCGCAGTGCCAACTCGGATCATCATGTTCCCTTGCCTATCGCCTTTCCTGACCACAATGGAGCGTCATTGTA
>CAZEXX010000312.1:0-4771 GCA_964516885.1 uncultured Anaerolineales bacterium
ACCCCTGCCAAAGATACGGTGGCCTTCCCCCCTGCCGCTACCGCCACCCGAGTCTCCGGCAGCGTCGCCAACACCACCCCATCCCGATCTGCTACGGTAGTCACGAGGAGGCCGGCGACGTCATCCTCCCGCTGATTCGAAACAGACACCTCGACAGCCAGGCATCCGCCCAGCTGATCGGGCCTCGCAACCACCTTGACAGTCTGCAGAGCACATGGATCACCGAACTCAAGCGTGACCTCGCGCAAGATGCCGCCGAAATTGCGCCACCCCCACTGCATACCCGGGACATCGCCAGGCCGCCGTCTATTGTCCACACGTACAGCGATGAGATTCGTCTGACTGAAGCGCAGACGGGGGTGGATATCAAACGAGAACGGCAGATAGGGTGCATCAACCACACCGATCTCGATGCCGTTGATCCAGATCTGCGCACGGGTGTTCACACCCTCAAAGCGCAGCGTAGCACGGCGCCCGCGCCAGGCCTCGGGTGCATCGAACCGGTGCCGGAACCAGCCGCTGCCTTCATAGGTATCCAGGCCGGGAAGGCACGTCTCGAAATCGACCGGTACCTGGACCTCACGCCACCGGTGGTCGTCGTAGTCCGGATCTGCATAGCCCAGGGCCTCTCCAGTGTCAGTGGGATCAGGGCAGAAGCGCCAGAGGGAAAGCGTTGTCATAGTGTATTGACCTCTCGTGAGATTAGTGCGTGGAACACGCTGGATGACAAGCAGGTGCGGGTTGAACGTTGCAGGTTCCCAAGTTGCACGTTGGAGAGACAGCCACGACTTCGCACAGACGCCCTTGGCACCAAACGTTCAAACGTGCAACGTGCAACGTGCAACCCTAGCTTAGCCCTTGCCAGATCTGATAGACCCCAAAGCAGATCAGCGTCACAGCTGATATGCCGACCATCGCTCGCGTGACGCGTGGACCGAGGCGCCGCGCGGTACTAAAAAGCACGATCAGGGCAGCCAGGCTGATCACCATGGTGCCGTAGAAACCAATCAGAAACCCAGCAGCGTGGGCGGGTGACTCCCGCCACGCCGAGAGGAGGATAGGACCCGTCACCAGCCCCCAGAAAAGATAGGGACCTGGACTGAGAACGTTCATCAGAGCTGCTTTGAGTATGCCCTGGCCGACCATACCACTGTGGATCGCCGGCTCCGCCAGGTCGAAGTCGCGCCAGGACCCGAATGCACCCCAGGCAAGGGTGAGCACAAACGCGCCACCCACAATGTACAACACACGCTCCCAGCCCACCGGAAGCCTGGTGAGCAGAAGCATCGCCAAAACGATGATTGGCCCATCGCTGATCAGCGGCGCCAGTGCGGCATACAGGGTCTTCCGCCAACCGCACTGTAACGACTGTGAGATGAGATAGGTCTGGAACGGCCCCGGCTGCACTGCGCCGGTGAACCCATAGCCGATGCCCTGAATGATAGTCACAAGCATCAGACGCGGGCCTTGTAGGCACTCACCCAATCGCAGACATCTTTGATAGTCTCAAGCGAGCACAGCGGCGGCATCGCATCCATAGTCATCCTCCAGGAACCTCTAAGCCAGTGTAGCACGCTTCAGGGAATTTCCGATTGGCGTGGATTCTCCGCCTTCTCGCTGCGTGGGACGTATCAGGCAAGGAGACGGTGGAGTGAGGGGCTGGCCAAGTGGATCAGTGAGTGGGTGCTGTTGTCACTGATGCTCGTCCTCGGTGCTGGACTGCTCTTCGTTCTCTGCGCCGTGTGGTCGCTGCTACGCGAGCGACTGCCCGCGGAAGTGCTGACACCGCTCAGCACAGAAGGCGTGATCGCGATGGGCATGTTGCTCGTCGTGACGCTGGGGTTCGGGAAGTTGATATCAAGCGGATAAAGCCCTGAACGGCCTGACGAAGTTCCCCCCAAGCCTTCTGCAGGAGAGCGAGGGATCTTGTCCCCGTGCGCGGCGCCTTCTGAGTGTCACAAGATCCCTCACCGGCACGGCCTACCAACACCGTTGACGCGTATACCCGTCAGGGACGACGCGCAGAGGGCTGGTGAGCCCGTAATGTGGTAGCCCTGCGTTTTCCCCCTTGCATCTCGCTCGAACTTATGGTAAAATACATTCAGTTTTTCGAATATGAATACCCGACCTGTTCGGAAGGCGGTGACCATGGAATCAACTATACCAGCAAGCTCGACAAGCGCTCCGGTGATGTCAGCAGATCTGGCCACGCTGTTCAAGGCTTTGGCGCATCCCAAACGCCTCGCGATTCTGGAGACGTTGAGAGATGCAGAACGCTGCGTCTGCGAAATCGAGGAAGCCCTTGATTTGCGCCAGGCCTACGTCTCACAACAGCTGACAGTCCTCCGCGAAACCGGACTGGTGTGCTACAGGAAAGACGGGTGGAACGTCTACTACCGGATTGCTCGCCCGGAAGTCTATACGCTACTGGACATGGCCATCGCAATCCACAATGATCCCGGCGACTGCGCCGTCGTCGGACCTGCTGACCGAGGCAGACCGACCTGATGCGGCTAATGCTGTGGGCCTCTTCATCGACATCTTCTCTCTGACTATGGACATATCTTGGGAGTAACGGACCGCTACATGCAACAGATTCCTACACAATACAAGGTTGCCGCCGATCGCCTGCGCTTGCTTTCGCACCCGGCTCGGCTACAGACTCTCGATGAGCTGCGCCGTGGCGAAGCTTGCGTCTGCCATCTTCAGACGGTGCTGGGACGGCCTCAGGCTTATGTATCCCAGCAACTCCGCCTGCTGCGGGAAGCGGACCTTCTGGAGTCCGCCCGCGACGGGCTGAACGTCTTCTACAGGATCCCTGACGAGAGCCTGTTGCGCCTACTGACGGAGATGCTGGGGCCTGCAGGTCCGATGCGGCGCCTCCGCATCTGCCCGTGCCCCAGCTGCACGGACGAGCAGAGGTGCGAACCCACAGATTCTGGATAGTGATGCCTGGCGTGGGGCGCGCGCTTGAGCTTGGCGAGGGGCCCTCCGAGGGTCTGACGATGGGCAGCTCTTGAGCCTCTACCTCCATTTTGGAACATGTCCTGGCACGGGCGCGCCCCTCGCCAAGCACAGACGGCAGACCGTCTCTTTTTTTGTCCATTCATATTCATAAATATGCATATTCTTAAAGGAGAGCCACGGTTCCCTATGACGATTATCGAGACTATCATTCCACTGGTTCAGGCCGGTTTGGGCAGCCTGACATCGTATCTGGCGGCGCACGTGCTGCTCTGCCTCCTGCCGGCCTTTTTTATTGCCGGCGCCCTCTCCGCACTGATCCCAAAGGAGGCCATCACACGCTACCTGGGACGCACGACGCCAAAATGGATTTCGTACCCGGCCTCGGCACTGGGTGGCTTTGTACTGGCGGTCTGCTCCTGCACGATCATGCCGCTCTTCGCCGGCATCTACGCGAAGGGGGCCGGGCTGGGGCCAGCTATCACCTTCCTCTTCGTCGGACCGGCGATCAACATCCTGGCCATCTCCCTGACGGGTGTGGCCATCGGCATGGATATCGCCATGGCCCGAGTTGTGCTGTCACTGATCTTCGGCGTCATCATTGGTCTCCTGATGGCATGGATCTTCCGCAAGGATGACGCTGAACACGACGCGCAGACCGGCCGTGACGCGTTCTCTCAGCAGGCCAATGTCCCGGCACATACGTGGGTCTTCTTCGTTCTTCTGCTGGGCGTGCTGATCGCCGGCACCCTGCAGGTTGATGTACTGACCCGGACCTACACAAGCTTCGTTCTGGGTGGTACAGAGCAGGCACAGGCCGCAGCATCCAGCATCTCGGCAGCTGGCGCCACAAGCTGGGCATTGAGCTTCCAGAGCTGGCTGGATCGAGCGGTTCCCGCCAATTCGTCTCTGGGCATCGAGGGCGTCAGTGTCCACGGCGTCTTCCTTATCGGCCTGTTGATCACCATTGGCGCCACGGCGTGGAGGGGACTTGGTACGGTAGATGACGGGTATAACAGATGGACGTACGTCACGCTGGGCATCACCACGCTCACACTCCTCATCGCCTCCCTGGCGATCGCCGCCACGCCGGCAGGACTGGAGATCGGCATTCGCGGGAAATTTCTCGCCGAACTCGCGCTGCTGGCTGGCGTCTGGTGGATGGCAGCCCGCTTTTTCGAGAAATGGGAAATCCAGGAGTGGCTGTGGGAAACTTGGCGCTTCGTCAAGCAGATCATGCCACTGCTTCTCGCCGGCGTCTTCGCCGCAGGGATAGCACGTGGCTTGATCCCGGTGCAGCTGATCCAGCGGTTGGCCGGTCGCAACACCGTCTGGGCCAACCTGGCCGGCGTGGTCTTCGGCGTGGTGATGTACTTCCCCACCCTCGTGGAAGTTCCCATCGCGCAGACCTTCCTCTCACTGGGTATGCAGCGAGGTCCGCTGCTGGCCTATCTGTTAGCCGATCCTGAACTAAGCGTGCAGTCCATCCTGATCACAGGCTCTGTTATCGGCAAGAAGAAGACCGCGGTCTACGTGCTATTGGTTGCGATCTTCAGCACCCTATCGGGTCTGATATTCGGCTGGATTGTCGGCTAGGGCTGAGGGGACAAGGTGCTAAGGAATAAGGTGACAAGGGATGGGACCGCAGTGAACTACTGCTGGATGACCATAGATTCTGGTCTCAGCCCTTATTGCCCTGTTGCCTTGGTGCCCTGTCCCCACCTCAAATCATAGTTATCACAGGAGAGTACAGATGGAGATCAAGATTCTAGGGAGCGGTTGCCCAAAGTGCAAGAAGCTGGAGCAG
>CAZEXX010000313.1:0-2463 GCA_964516885.1 uncultured Anaerolineales bacterium
CCGGTGGGGCAGGTCTTGTAGGCGGCGCTTGGTGGCTGGTGGTGAGGGCTGCGGTTCCAGGTCCAGGCGCCGGGGAGGCCGTCGACGTGGTGCGGGCCCATCATGTTGCGCATGTTGCCGACCACGTCGAGGGCGAGGGTGTGCGGGCCGGCACCAATGTCGTGCAGCTTCAGCGTGTAGGGTGGATGGACGACGAGTCCGACTTCGGCTCCGTCCAGGTGGGCCACGACGATGCTGCCTTCCCACGATGGGACCTCGAGTTGCACGGAACCCGTGGAGTACGCGCGAACCCCAGGGTTCGATATGTCAAAAGTGAAGGTGTAGCGGACCTTGCCGGGATAGAAGGGCAGCCCCAGCTGTGTCCAGTCGCCCAGGGCCAGGTCCTGTGCCGCGGTCAGTGTGAAGCCGCGCGCTGCAGGCCCTGCGCACGCCGGGCGTGCGGCGAAGTCGCCGATGAGGTAGACGGGCATAATCTCGCAGAGGATGTGGAAGGGCTTTGCCTCCAGGGTCAGGGTGTTCTCTCCGGCGTGGACGTGGGGGCCAATCGCCAGCGCGCGTGCCTCCTCGTCGAACCAGCGCGATGCTCCGGTCGTATCCAGCGGCTGCCCGTTGAGGGTCGCCGTGTAGAGCCACGGGCGCTCCACGCCGATCTGCAGATTGTCGCGAGCCACAGCAGGAAGGGCCGGGGCCACGTGGAAGTGGTATGTGATGCGACAGGAGCTCTCCGGGTCCATTGGGCGATCGATGATGGTGCGCTTGAACTGGTGCGAGCGGGCCCAGGGGTTGCCGTCGAAGCCCTGCCGGCGCCAGACCGCGTCGTCGGCATGCATATGATGGATGCAGGAGAGTTTCTCCCCGGGCGCCTCGACATCGCAGTAGTCGAGCATCAGCAAATTGGGGCTGCGGCGATCGACGGCGGTCAGGGTGAGCGGGATGGGTGTCTGCGCAACTGCCGGCGCGGTCTGCGCGACCAGTCCTATGGGTGCAGACTCCGGCGTTGTCAGCCAGAGGACGTGACCGCGCGGTGGGAGGTCGAGGCGCGCGATCAGCGTGTCCCCGTCGCTTCGGGCAGGTTGCGGCACAATCGTGCCGTTACCCAACGGACTTATTGTGCCGTTGGTGGTGTCCAGGCTCTGGAGCGCGCGACCATCCAAGCGCACCTCGGTCTCGATGGCCTCGGCCCACGGATTGCAGAAGAAGTAGAGGTGGCGACCCTCGCTCAGATCCACACGGCGCCACTGGAGCCCAGCGGGCAGTGCGGAACCGTCGGGAGCTGCGACTTTGGGCGGTACGGCTTCGCGTAGTGCTATAACAAGGGTGTCCAGGGTGTCGTGGACGTGCCACTTGTCGGGGAATCTTCCCTGCAAATGGGCGGGTGCATCGGAGGGTCGGCCATCGATCAAGCTCGGCGAACCCTGTGGGTTCAGCGAGCCCTGCGGGTTCAGCGAGCCCTGCGGGTTCGGCGCAGCTTTGCCCGCGGGGTTGCGCAATGTGTAGAGGTGGCCACCGGCCTCCAGATAGGCAGTCATCAAGGTGAGCGTGGAAGCGGTCCAGGTCTCCATCGCCGAGGGTAGGACGACAGCGCCGTAGCACAGAGCGGCGTAGGGATCAGCGGAAGCGGGAGGGGAGGGAGGGGCGATTATGAGTTGTTGACCTTCGATGTGGCCCAGCTCCTCCAGGATGAACTCGTCGCCGAGGTCGAAATCGATCTGGCCTGCGAGTAGTGCCAGGATCAGGTCGATCTGGCTCTGCTGCAGGACATCCATCGCTTCCGTGCTCGTTCCGGCAAATGCCTGGAAAACCGGGGCAGTATAGTGCAACCAGCCGGTGGTCGTGGGGTGGAGGACGAGGATGCGAGCCCGACGGGAGTCGGGCTCGTTGCGGCCACCTTCATGGCCGCCGCTAGCGGCGGCATTGGCGCCCTGGCTCAGCGCGATGTTGACGCGCGCGACATGGTCGGCGTGGTGGCGGTAGTGCTCCCACCACGGGCTATGGTCCGAGAGCGTCTGGGGCCAGTCGTATTTGCGCATGCCGGCCAACGTCTGGTGGCTGAGGTGCGGGTCGATGACGTTAAATCCGTAGGCCAGAAGCAGATCCTCCAGCGGTTTGAAGAGCTCGAAAGCCTTGTCGTAGCCACCCCCGCCGCAGCTTTCCACCAGCATCCACTCGCGGCCCAGCTGGCGCTTGACGCTGCGCAGCTCAATCAGGTTGAGCAGGTAGAGGCCGTTCTCCTCCGGCGTCGTCGGCGTGAACTGGAAGCCCAGCAGGTCGGCGCCAGGGGTGTGCATCCAGCGCAGGGAGGCCATCGCGCTGGCCTGGCTGCGGGGGCTGGGCCACTCGTGTTCCATCAGATGGCCGGTGAAGAGCAGATCGTGCGCCTCGCACCAGGCGGCCATAGGTTGCATGAAGGCCTCGTTGAAGAGCCGGTTGACCGTCCACCAGTAGTCGAAGCGGATGGTGGAG
>CAZEXX010000313.1:2563-4761 GCA_964516885.1 uncultured Anaerolineales bacterium
ACTCTGCGAGTTCGTGCGACTCTGCGGGTTCGTGGCGCGCCAGTAGCTGAATGCGCCGGGCGGGTAGCGCGCCAGTCCGGCCCACGGCACCAGGGTCAGCTCCTGGACGGCGAGGTGGGGCCGCTGCGCGGTCACCAGGCCGCCGGCGTGGCCGGCCGGGCACATAAATTCGTCGTAGATGTGGAATGCCATGCCCAGGCGCGCAGCCTCCTCCAGCGCGAAGCGCCAGAGGTCGAGGTAGGTGTCGGACATGTAGCCATTGATGTGGCCGGGTCGGGCGTGGGTGAAGAGGCCGCCGCAGCCCTGCGCGGCGAACTGCTCGAGCTGCTCCTTGATGCGCTCGCGGGTCAGGTCGCCGTTCCACGACCACTGCGGTATGGGGCGATAGGCCGCGGGCGGGGAGCGGAAGAGGGACTCGAGAGTGGGTTTCTTTTGCATGGGTGCCTCCCTTTTTGTGAGTAGTATACGGTGGAAAGGGGGAAAGTCTGAACCACGGATTCTGCGCAATCTCCAGCTACGGGGACTACGTGGACTAGATGGATGGGGAGAGGGAGGAACCACGAATCTCGCGAATCTCACGAATGGGCAAAACCCCAAGGTCGTCGACGGGTTGTGCGGGGTGTCCCGACGAACCGGACACTTGAATTACTGAACCGCTGAGGCGGATGAGATCACTGCATGTTCGCGTCGTGGCGGCCTTCCCGTTTGCGCGCCGGCTGTCTGGATCGACGCTGCACGCGGTGTCTGGATCATTGATTCTGCGCAATCTGCGATCACGCGTAGTCTTCGACTACGGGGATCACGCGGATTGCACGCGTGGGGAGGGCCCTCACCCCGCGCGATCGGAATCGCGCTGCCCCTCTCCCACACTCCGCGGACGGTGCCTCCGCAGGCGGAGGTGGGAGAGGGGACAGAGGGGCGGATCGTGGTGTCTCTGCGTAGGTCGAAGTGTCACTTCGACCGCGCACGCGCGCGCCGAGGGTACAAGAATAAGTAGTGCGCACTTGGCTCGGGCCAGAAGGGACGGCGAACCGTCGCGAATTCAGGCACTCGCCGGGGAGAGTGTCTTGACCGCGGCCGGCTTGTGCCTATCCTGTCCTCCAAGGAGGGCGATATGACAGGGACGCTTGAAGGGTTGCTTGAGTGGGAGGGTGCGTTGGGCGTCCTGGGTGTCTTCGGGCTGGGTCAGGTTCTCACCGATCGGGACGATCCGCACCTATGGGCCGCTGTGCTGGTACGTCACTGGCCGGCGCACGGGGATCCGGATGCCGAACCGTCCACTCTCCGGTTTGGCGTCGACCGCGTGGCTTCTGCAGGCGATGAGACGGCGCCGGTGGATAGGAGCGGCATGGTGAAGATCGTGTCCTGGTGCTTCGAACGTGTGGACGCCGACCACTTGCGGTCCGCGCCCTGCAGCGATGCGCCGCGAATGCCGCTGATGTCGATGATCGCAAGCGGCAAGCTGTCGGAGCTGGGTGAGCCCGGTGCTTCCCTCGCACGAGACTACCTTGACATATCCCGCCCCACGCTGGGGGAGGGCGCGGCCCTGGTTCACGCCGGAATGTCAGCTCCGCCCAATATGGGTCTGGGCGAGACACACCGTTGGGTGCAGGGGGAGGATGGCCATTGGGTCGAGACGGACGAGGTCGTCTCTGGGTGGTTGACGTAGGACTCTCCATCTGGAAAGCACCGATGCCTCCTCAGTCGCCATGGGCCGGCGCAGTCCGTTCTGTGGACCTATCACGCCGCCTGCATCACCGTGCCTGCGCTTCATTCGTCCTCGAGTGTCCGAGATGGCGCAGACGCCGTCACTCCAACCACTCGAAGGACTCGCGAATCAGTTTTCCGTCTGGAAGGAGCTCAGGCATTAGGGACGCCGTTTCATCGAAGAAGGGCAGCGGTTCAAGGGCCGTCTCGGCAGTCAGGTCAACTCGCTTCTGCATGTCCCTTCATCAGGCGAGCGTCTCGCTTGGCAGCCAGCATCAGTGAACTCAGCTGAGGTTTCTATCTACCTACGGGATCAACTAGATCCACTTTACGGTCGCTTCTTTTTTCTCAGGTGGATCGGGCAGTATGTCCGGGTACCCGACCACGATTGGGCCGTAAATCGTCTCTTCTTCTCTGAGCTCCAATGTCGCCACGATTTCAGGATCATGCCTGATTCGGCTGCCAAAACCGACCCAGCAACTGCCAAGACC
>CAZEXX010000314.1:0-4335 GCA_964516885.1 uncultured Anaerolineales bacterium
CTGCGGACGGGAAGCCTGCGGCTGTGCAGGCAGCGCACGTGGAGGCTGCGACCGCGGAGATCGGTACGTCTGCTACCGCTGTGACTCTTGAGCCGGATGACAGATCTGACGGGAACGCGGGAATCTCCCGCCGCGCGTTCCGAATAAACCAGGGACGCATTGAGACGCTGATGCGCGCACTGGTCGCCGATATCGGCGCCGACGGTGTCTTGCTGACCTCAGGCCAGGGGCTGCTGACCTCGGTGGGCAGCCTGGATGAGGCTGAGATAGAGTTGATCTCCGCGGCCGTGCTCCAAGGCGTTCAGACCTCGGCCGAAGTCGCGCGGATTCTGGGCCGGGAGCAGCTGCGCTTCGAGCAGAGCATCGCTGGCGGCAGCTACATGCTTTACGCGTTGAGTGTGCACGATGCCATACTGGCTGTGACCGTGAGCGGCGATGCAACGCTGGGCCTGCTGCGCCTGACCGCGCGCGCTACCGCCGAGAGGATTGCCGCGCTGTGCGTCGCCGGATAGCTGACGCCGGTGGTGGCGGACGCATCCAGATCATCGATTGTGTGTCCGCGGGAGGTAGGTAATCCAAAGTGGGTTTCTTCACTGGGCTCGCTATCCTGCTGCTGTTGGCCGGCACCTATCTACTATCCAGACGGCTTTATGTTTGGGACGCCGGGCTGCTAGTCTTTGTCTCGCTCACCTACCTTGCTGCACGAGCCCTGAGAGACCGCCCTCGGCGAGGGTATTTGGGTGCCTATCTGCGGCGGGTCGTGCCGCGACGGCCCGGCGGATGGGTCAGGACCGGCGCTCTTGCGGTCTCTGTGGGCGTTGCGGCTGTCGTGCGAACGCGGCCACTGGATCAGGATTTTGGCAGCCTCGTCCTCATCTGGTTCGCTGCTTTGATCGCCTTTGTGGTCTCTGCGACTCTCCCGCTGTTTCGTGAGCGCTCCCTCTCTCCCAAGCTTTCAACGACAGAGCGTCGGCTGCTCGTCGTGCTGTTGCTCTGCGCAGGATTGCTGCGCGGTGTGCGGCTCGGCCATATCCCCGCCAATCTGGGTGGCGATGAGGGCACGCAGCTGGTGGCGGCACTCACCCTTATGACGCCGGCGATGGACAATCCTTTCGCAACCGGATGGTATTCGGTGCCCACGATGTCGTTCCTGGCCTATGGCGTCGCGATGCGCCTGTTTGGCGCGACAGTGGCGGGCGGACGTGCGCTCTCCGTGATCGCGGGGACCCTGACAGTTCTGACGACTTTCCTGCTGGGGCGCACCCTCGGCGGCCGCCGCGTCGGGTGGCTTTCGGCCGCGATTCTGGCTTTCTCGGCCTATCACATTCACTTCAGCCGGCTCGCCTCGAACCAGATCGCCGATCCTCTGGTGGGCACCGTGGTGCTGTGGCTGGTTTGGTCGGGATTGCAGGCGGTCACCGACGGCCGGAACGCACGAGGCGGTGCTCTGCCGCGGACGTTGATGTTGGGATTGGCCGGTGTGGTCGCCGGGGTTGGTTGGTACGCCTACTTCGGCGCCCGCTGGGTCACCGTGCTGGTGGTGCTTGTGGTCGGGTGGCGGGCGCTCGTGGCACCTTCTGTCATACGGCGTCACTGGCAGGGCCTGCTCCTCTTTGCCGCCGGCTGGCTGATGGTTGTGTTGCCGCTCTTGGGGTGGTATTCGATCACTCCGTCGCCGCTCACCGAGCGCGTGAACGTCGTCAATATCTTCGCCTCGGGATGGCTGGCGCGTGAGGTCGGGATCACGGGTAAGCCTTCCTGGGTCCTGCTGCTGGACCAGGCCTGGCGGGCGGTGACGGCCTTCCATCTCACGCCGGACCGGACCTTCTGGTACTTCCCGGACCGGCCCTTACTAGATGCCATTACCGGCGCGCTGCTGCTGGTCGGCTTGGTCGAGGCGGTGCTCAAGCTCCGGTGGCCATCACGAGCGCTGTGCCTGCTCTGGTTCAGCTCGACGCTCGTGATGGCCTGGGTGGTGAACGAGAGTCCTCCCAGCAGTCAACGTGGGCTGCTTATGATGCCCGCGGTCGCCATCCTGGCAAGTTGGGGACTGGAGCTGCTTGCATCGCAGATGGTGTCCGGTGCACGGCGTCGTCAACCTGCTGACCACGTGCCGGAGGTGGTCGCTGCGGCGACCGCCATCGTCGTTGCAGCCATCGCGGTGGCCAACGTGACCTTCTACTTCGGCCAGTATACGCCGCGCCGCATCTACGGGAATCCTACGGCCGAGATCGCCACGGCCTTTGCGCGGTACACGTTGGAGCATCCGGAGCCGGTCTGTCCTGCCGCGGGTGATGCCGCGGCGTGTGCGGGCCGGATCTACTTCATCGGGCCCCCGCGGCTGACCTGGAACTTCGGCGCGCTGGCCTTCATGCTGCGTGATTTTCCTGGGGAAGAGGTGCCGGAGGGTAAGTATCCGTTGGCGGACGGCCCTGCGCGCTTTGCCTTCGTCCCCGAGCGCGCCCGTGAGCTTGTGACCGTGCGTGGGATCCATCCTGGGGGGTGTGAGACTGAGCTGCGAAGCCCCGATGGGCGGCTGTTGATGGTGGTGTACGATTGGGAGGGGTATGAGTGATGCCGGCCATTTCGCTTGACACACTCACAGCCGACGCTATAATATTGTCGCAAGCCCCTTTAGGATTGCGGCTCCTAGCCGATTGTCTGCTTGAAGCCGAACGTGAGTATCGAGAGCACGGAAAGGGGAGGGTGTGACGCATGTACACGCAGGCGACCACGAATCATTTGACTCCTTACTGCGACGGTTTCAGAACAGGGTGCAGCGGGATCGCATTCTCTCTGAGATTCGCAAGCGTCGCTATTCCGAGCAGCCGAGCATCATTCGTAAGCGAATGCGAGCTGCCAAGCTCCGCAAGAGCCGTCGGACTTCGCTGAAGGACCGCCGGCGACAGACGTAGGAAGGGCCCATGAGTCTTCAAGAACAGCTTCGTCAGGATCTGAGAGATGCGATGCGTGCCAGAGACGCGCACCGCAAATCGGCAGTGCGGATGGTGATAGCCGCCATTCAGCATGCGGAAGTGGCGACCTCCGAGCCTCTTGGAGATGCCGAGGTTATCGTGCTGATCCGCCAAGAGGTCAAGCGCCGTGAAGAGGCTGTCGAGATGATGAAAGAGGCCGGTCGTGAGGAGTTGATTCCCGGCGAGGTCGTGGAATTGGACCTCCTCAGGGCTTATCTGCCGGCCTTGATGTCAGAGGAGGTCATCACCGAACTGGTCAAGCAGAAGATTGACGAGCTCGGTGTGAGTTCGATGAGGGATATGGGCCGGGTGATGGGGACCGTGATGCCGCTGGTGAAAGGCAAGGCCGATGGCAAGATGGTCAATCAGGTCGTGCGCCGCTTGCTCTCCGCCTGACCCCGGGTCTGGTCATGTTGGATATGAGAAGGGGCTCCTGCCGGGGGCCCCTCTGGCTTTCTAGATAGGGGAACCGGATGTCACAACCACGTGAAAGGTCGGAGTCCCGCAAAGTCAGGCGTGTGTGGTTCCTGCGCCAGGTGCTCTTCTGGCTCTGGATCACGGCTGTTGCCGCGCTGGTCATGTTCTTCTCCGTGCCGGGAGAGTATGACCTGGCTGCCGGCGATGTTGCACCGCAGAACATCTCCGCGCCCCGGGATGTCACCTTCATCAGCGAGATCTTGAGCCAACAGGCACGTGACGACGCCGCCCGCAAGGTGGTGCCCCTCTACACGTCCCCTGATTCCACCATTGCCCGAGAGCAGTATAATCGCGCCCGCGATGTCTTGGCCTATCTGCGCGCAGTGCGAGCCGATACGTACGGCACTGAGGTGCAGCGTATGGCGGCCATCTGGGCTGTGCAGGAGCTGGTCAAAATGCCCGAGGCCCCCGTCCGCGCGATCCTGACACTGCCGGACTCAAGCTGGAGCCGCGTGCAACTGGAGTTCCTGGATCTCCTGGACCAGGTGATGAGGCAGGAAGAGATCCGGGAGAGCGACCTGGCGTTGATTCAGCGTCGCTTGGCCGCTATGGTGCCTTTGGATCTACCCCAGGACGAGGCTGAGGTGATCGAGGCACTGGTTGTGCAGTTCTTGCGGCCCAACGTGTTCTACGACGATGCGACCACGAACGCGGCCAAGGATGCCGCTCGGGAGGCCGTCGGGCCGGCGGTGCGGCAGTTCCGGAGCGGTGAGATGGTGGTGCGGGAGGGTACCGTGATCTCCGAGCTGGACGCCGAGGCTCTGGATGAGTTGGGCCTGACTGCGTCCACAGAGAGCAAGCGTGACCGAAGCACGGCCGTGCTCTTCGCGGCGCTCCTGACCCTCGGTATGGGGCTGCTGATTCATCACTTTGATCCCCAGGT
>CAZEXX010000314.1:4345-4747 GCA_964516885.1 uncultured Anaerolineales bacterium
TCGCCACCACGGTGGGGAAGGGTCCCGCGGTCGCCGTGACGCTGTTGTTGAGCGCAGTTGCGGGGTGGCTTTCCGATCAATCCCTGAGTTTCTCAGCCATGGTCCTGTTGGGGGGGCTTTATGCGGTTCTGACTCTGCCCCGCTACGAGCAGACCGGCCCGCTCTTCCGATCGGGGCTCGTCGACGGCGTCGTCCAGGCACTGGTGGTCTTTGTCTTCTCGGTCGACCAGCTGGCGGTGGCGCCTCTGGGGCTTGCGCTCAAGCTGGGGGTCTGCATCATTGGAGGTCTGATCTCCGGTGCGCTGACCGTGGGTGGGCTATTCTTGCTCACCCCACTATTCGATCTGACCACGACGTTCAGGCTGACAGAGCTCAGCCGCCCCAACCATCCTTTGCTGCAGC
>CAZEXX010000315.1:0-4713 GCA_964516885.1 uncultured Anaerolineales bacterium
CCTTGGTACCGTCGGTGAAGCCACCGACACGGAAGACATCGAGGTCGCCGAACTGGCCCTGGCCGCGGCCGCCAAGGCGCTCCACGTTGCCCAGCTGGGCACAGAGACCGCGCGTGTCGATGCCGACGCACTACGCGTCCAGGCCCAGCGCGCGCGCGAGCAGGCCTACATCAACCTGCGCGATACCCAGGAAAGCGGCAAGGACGACGAGAACGCTCGCATCGCCTACGCGGAAGCCGAGGCGGAGGAGCAAGCGGCCGAGCTGAGCGGCCAGGCCACGCGCCAACAGGCCGACGCCACCCGGCAGGCGGCCCAGACGAGCTATGAACGGGCCGAGAAGGCCCTTGAGACCCTGCGCGAGGGCGCCGATACGGACGTAGTGCGGCAGCAGGAGATATTGGTCGAGCAGGCACAGCTCCGCCTGGAGCAGATGCGTCGCACGCTTGAGGACGCCGCGCTCACCGCCCCACACGACGGTATCGTCGCCTCCATCGAGATTGAGGAAGACACCTGCCAGGGCGCCGGCACGTCCGCCTTCACCCTCGTCGATGACAGCCGCCACTTCGTCGATGTCACCATCGATGAGATCGACATCGGGGCCATCACCGAGGGACAGAACGTTGAGGTGATCCTGGACGCCTACCCCGACGCGGTCCTGACCGGCGTCGTGGAAACCATCGCGCCGGCCTCGTCCAACGTTGGCGGCGTCGTCGCCTACCAGGTGCGCGTCGAACTCACCGGGCTGGCAGAGTCCATCCGCGTGATGGACGGGATGACCGCCAGCGTCCGCATCACCACCGAGACGATCCCCGGCGTTCTGCTGGTGCCCAGTTGGGCACTTCGCATCGACCAGGAGACCGTTGAGGTCTACACCTACGCCATCGAGGCAGGGTCCCCCGTCCGTCGCACCCTGGAGACCGGCCGACGCAACGACACCTACACAGAGATCCTTGCCGGCGTAGCTGAGGGAGACACTATCGCCCTCGTCGCCGAGGAGCGCGTGCCCTTCAACTTCTTCGCGATGGGCGGACCGCCCATGCAATAGCGCGGCCGCGCTATTGCCGCAGAAAGGCACCAGGGAAGAGATATGAGAAAAGCAATCACCTGGATCATTGTAGTCGCGGTCTTGGCCGGCGTCGCCGGCGGAGGTCTGTGGCTCTGGAACCGTCAACAGCAGGCCTCCGCGCGAGTCGCTGAGGTCTTGCGCACCGGCGAGGTCGTTCAGGACGACTTGGAGATCACCGTCCCGTCCAGCGGCAACGTGGTCGTCGAGCGGCGTGTTGACCTCGCGTTTGAGACGTCGGGCATCGTTCGCACCGTCAACATCGAGGTCGGTGATCGCGTGAGGACCGGTGATCTGCTGTCCGAGCTTGACGATGACACGCTTATCGACGCCGTCAGGCAAGCGGAGCTGGGGCTGGCCCAGGCGCAGCTCAACCTCCAACAGGCCCAGGAGCCGGCGGACGAAGCCGATATCCATCTGGCAGAGCTTGCCATCCGGGAGGCCGTGCAGGCTATGGAGGTGGCCGACACCAGCGCCGCATTGGCACAGGTTCGCGCCGCCATCGACCAGACGCGCGCCCAGGAGTACGAGAAGGACGCCCGAGAGGCGTACGAGAAATACACGGACATTCTGGATGACTACGGACTGCCGGCCGCCTATGCTGCGGGTATCACAGCCATGTATATGGAGGCTGAGGGCAACGTCGGGATCACCCAGCTGCGCAGTGAGGTCGCCATCCAACAAGCTCAGAGCCAGTGGCTCTCCGCCAACCAGCGCTACGCTAAGGCAACGCGCGATCTCGAGCTACTTCAGCAGGGCGCTGACGAGAGTCAGATAGAGAGCTTGGAGCTGCAGGTTGAGCAGGCCGAGCTGTCGCTGGAACAGGCCCGCGCTGATCTGGCCTCTGCCCAACTGGTCGCCCCCTTTGACGGCATCATCGCCGCGGTCAATCTTCAGCCCGGGAGTGCGCCACCAAGCCCCGGTCGGATGGGCGAGCAACCTGCGACCCTGCTCGATGATGCCACGGTCTACGTCGATCTCACAATCGACGAGATCGATATCGGCGTCATCTTCGAGGGTCAGTCGGTGAAGCTCACGCTCGACGCCTATCCTGATGTGACGCTCTCCGGGGTCATCGAGCGCCTCAGCGCGTTCTCGAAGATCTCCGGCGGCGTGGTCGCCTACACGGTCCGGGCGCGGCTTTCGGAAACCGACGGGGTCGCTATCCGCGATGGCATGACCGCCGGCGCAGTCATCACCACGGCCGTCTTGGAGAACGTGGTTCTGATCCCCAATTGGGCCATCCGCACCGACCAGACGTCCGACGAGATCTTCACGTACTGCTATTGCCTCGACAGCGGCGAACCGGTGCGCAAGCCGATCGAACTCGGTGCGCGCGGCGAGACCTGGACCCAGGTGCTTTCCGGGATCAATGCCGGGGCAACCGTGGCCCTGGTCAGCGAGTCGGTGAGTCTATTTGATCTGGAGCCTCAGGGACCGCCCCCCGGGGCAATGCGGCCATAGCCCGGTCACACCCAAGAGAACTTGATACCTATGAAGAACAACGATGCTGTGATCTGGGTTGAGGATCTGCACAAGATCTACAAGATGGGCGACAATGAGGTGCACGCACTCCGTGGCGTCAGCCTGACGGTCCGCCGGGGCGAGATCGTCGCCATTATGGGACCCTCAGGTTCCGGCAAGTCCACGCTGATGAACATCCTCGGCTGCCTCGATCAGCCGACGTATGGCCTCTACGTCCTCGATGGCCAGGACGTCAGCAAGATGTCCGACGACGCCCTCGCGGGGGCGCGCAACAAGATGGTAGGGTTCGTCTTCCAGAGCTTCAACCTGCTGGCCAGGACCTCGGCCCTGGAGAACGTCGTGCTGCCCCTGGTCTATGCCGGCGCCACCCTCAGGCAGCGCAAGCAGCGCGCGCGCGAGGTCCTGGAATCCGTAGGACTGGGGGATCGTCTCGACCACACTCCCAATGAGCTATCCGGTGGACAGCAGCAGCGCGTCGCCATCGCCAGAGCTCTGGTCAACCGTCCCGCTATCATCCTGGCCGATGAGCCCACCGGTAACCTCGACAGCACGTCGGGCAGAGAAGTTATGGATCTTCTCCAGCGACTCAACCGCGACGCCGGCATCACCGTGATCCTGGTCACCCACGATCCCAACGTCACCCGCTACGCGCAGCGCGTCATCCAGCTCTTCGACGGTAAGATCCTCAGGGAGGCGAGCGTCGAAAACCCTATCCGGGCGGAGGGCGAAATGCTTGAGGAGCCGGCCCGATGAAGACATGGGAAGCTATCCGCCTCGCGCTGCGCGCGCTGACAACCAACAAGCTGCGTTCGGCACTGACGATGCTGGGCATCATCATCGGCGTCGGCGCGGTGATCACCCTAATGTCCGTTGGAGAGGGCGTGCAAGCCTATATTACCAGCCAGTTCGAATCCATCGGCACGAATCTCTTCTTCGTCATCCCCGGCTCCTTTGAGGAAGAACTGGACCGGCCGGCTTACCTGACCCTCAAGGACGCGGACGCCATCGCCGACCCCATCGAGGCCCCCGACGTCCTCCGCGTGGCCCCACTGGTACAGGGCAGCGCCCAGGTCACCGCCCCCGGCAAGGACAAGCGGGTGGAGGTCAGCGGCGTCACGCCTAACTACGCTATCGTCCGCGACTGGGGCACGCACATCGGCACCTTCATCAGCCTGACGGATGAGGAGTCCCGCGGACGCGTTGCCGTACTGGGGAATGACACGGCCTCGTACTTCTTTCCCGATACACCCAATCCTGTGGGTGAGATCATCCGCCTCAACGGCGCGCCTTTCCGCATTATCGGCGTCCTGGAGGAGAAGGGCGGCGGGGGGGGCTTCCAGAATGAGAACGAGGTCGTGCTGATCCCGCTCTCCACCGCGTTGACCCGCATCTTCCCGCGGAGAACCAACCGCGGCGAGCCAAGCATCAGCTTCATCTATGTCCAGGCTGTCGCTGAGGATCGCTCGAACGCTGCCATTGAGGAAGTCTCCCAGGTATTGCGCCAGCGCCACCGCATCGCGCCCGGCCTACCCGACGACTTCACGGTCATCAGCCAGTCCGACCTGATCGGCACCTTCCAGCAGATCACCGGCGTCCTGACCGTCTTCCTGGGCGCCATCGCCGGCATCAGCCTGCTGGTCGGCGGCATCGGCATCATGAACATCATGCTGGTGTCGGTGACAGAGCGAACCCGTGAGATCGGCCTCAGGAAGGCGGTCGGCGCCCGCAAGCGCGACATCTTGCTGCAGTTCCTCTCCGAGGCCATTATGCTCTCCCTCTTCGGCGGCGCCATCGGCATCGCGATCGGGGCCGGCGGCGCCACCGCAGTCTCCTACTTCCTCCGAGAGGATGGGTTCAGCGCTGTCATCACCGTGGGCGCCGTCACCCTGGCCACACTCTTCTCTGCCGCAGTCGGCCTCTTCTTCGGTATCTATCCCGCCCAGCGCGCCGCCGCCCTCAACCCCATCGACGCCCTGCACTACGAATAGCCGGAGACAGCAACCACAAGTCACGCGAATCCACACTGATCCCTTATGTTTGGATTGGTGAAGATTCGTGAGGATTCGTGGTTAATCTGTCGTTCTCTGTGGAGGCCGGACTCCAGCGCTCAGGGATTCCCATCGCAGGGGGAAAGCTCAGGGCGCCCCCTAGTATTCCTGCATCTG
>CAZEXX010000316.1:0-4713 GCA_964516885.1 uncultured Anaerolineales bacterium
CGGCTCATCCATATACATATCGCACTGCGGGTGTTCCTGGAGGATCGATGAGGGCAGCAAGTTCGTCACCGGCCCCTCGACAGCGCCCTTGACCGCCTGCACCTTACGCGCATCGGGCACTGTGCAGATGATCGCCTTGCTCTTCATGATCTGCCGAATACCCATGGAGATCGCCTGGGCGGGCACAGCCTCCAGCGTTGGGAACCACCCTTCCCCCAACTGCTGGCGACGGCACGCCTCGTCGAGGTTCACAACGATGTAGGCAGCCTCTGTCTCAAAGTCAGCTGGGGGATCGTTGAAGGCCAGGTGGCCGTTCTCGCCGATACCGATGCAGGCTACATCTACCGGGCACGCCGCGATCAACTCGCCCAATCGCAGGCACTCAGCCTCTGGGTCCGCGGCCTCGCCGTCGACAAAGTGGAACTCACGCAAGCCGGAGACCTGCTGCACAAAACGCTCTTTGAGGTACTTGCGGAAGCTCGCCGGGTGCGATTCGGGCACCCCCAGGTACTCATCCAGGTGAAAGACCGTGACCTTCGACCAATCCACCACCGCCTTCACCAGATGGCTCAGCATCTCGAACTGGCTCATACCGGTCGCCAGAATCAACGTCGCCTCATCCCGTTCAGCGATCGCCGCATTTAGCAGCTCAGTCGTGCGAGTCGCCGCAGCGGCCCCCATCTCCTCCTTCTCCCCAAAAACGTGCAGCTTCATAGGTCCTCCTGTGTAAGATTGTGACGGGGCACAAGTCCGACCAGCCAGTCGTGGACCGATCGGACTCGTGCCCCACGCCCGTGAAAGATAGTGCTCGCAACGTGCTCCCTGCGCGGCGGGATCGCTCTGCAAGCTCCTGCAAGACAGCCGCCGCCACCTCGGCACCCTCGCTCAAGATACCCGGAAGTCCCATCGCGTCAAGGAAAAACACTCGACGGGCGGGTTTCAGCACGGGAGCTGATGCCCAGGCAAGGGCCATCATCCGACCATCGGAGCGCCCTTGCCCATTCTGAAGCAGGCCCCCTCTCCACCGACTTGCATGAAAAGGGGGCGGGTCAGGCAGGGGCGAGGTCTAGGGACGGAGATCGAAATCGAAGCGCTTGCCCCCGTACTGGAGATGGAACGCCAGCCGGGTCCACGTCGCCGGAAGGTTGGGATGCGCGACCGGACCTTCGTCAGTGAACGTGATGCCGGCAAAGCCGAAGACCACGGCTTGCCAGAGGCCACCGGCTGTTGCGCCGTGGATACCCTCGTGGGTATTTCCGCGCATGTTGCCCAGATCGGTCTGAGCCGCGAGCATGAAATAGCGATAGGCCATCTCCGCATCATCCATCCTGGCGGCCAGCGCAGCTTGTATAGCCGGTCCCAGTGAGGACCCATGGGTCAGGTCCGTGCGCGGCGTGTAGTACTGCCAATTGGCCTCAAACGTTTCTTGATCGAACTCATCGGGCAGCAGATACATCAGCATCAGCACATCGGGCTGCTTCAGAATCTGGCACTGCTGCGTCTTCTCGATGCCCAGCAGCCCTTGGAAAGATATCGTGCGCGGCTCATAGGAGGCAAAGTCAACCTTACGCAGCCGCCTGAACCCGTCGAACTGCTCGATGATCTTGGTTTTGGGGTCAATGTCCAGCACCAGATCCGAGATGACGGATGCCCACTGCGCCAATCGCTCAGGGGTAAGGCCCAACTGCCCCTCAAGCCTGGCCGCAGTCTTGGGATAGTGGTCGCGCAGCCAAGACAACACCTCGAGCCCTGTGCTGAGGTTCCAGCGGGCCAACCCATTTGTGTAGGCATTGTTGTCCACGTGGTCGTGGTTCTCATCCGGGCCTATCACATCATCAATCACATACGCCCCGCGCGCTTCGTCCCACGTCGCTCTGGATCCCCAGAAACTGGCCGTTTCCAGCACGATCTCGGCGCCAAAATCACGCATAAAGGCACTGTCTCCGGTGGCCCGCCAGTACCTCGTGACGGCATAGGCGACATCCGCGGTGATGTGTAGCTCGATATCCCCGCACCAGATGCGAACCAACTCATCCTCGCCGCGCTCCTCGACCCAGACCGGCACCCAACGCGGCGTCGTCTCGTCGCCGGTAACGGCGCTTTCCCACGCATACATCGCCCCGGCGTAGCCCTGCGTGGCTGCTTTGCGGCGTGCGCCGGGCAACGTATGGTAGCGATACATGAGCAGATTCCGAGCGATCTCAGGCCGAGTGTAGATGAAGAAGGGCAGCATAAAGATCTCGGCGTCCCAGAAGACGTGGCCCCGATACCCGTACCCACTCAGCGTCTTGGCCGGAATGCTCAAACGATCATCAGTGCGCGACGCAGCGATCAGCAGCTGGTAGAGACTGAACCGCACAGCACGCTCGGCCTCCTCATCGCCCTCGATCTCCACGGCACACATCCGCCAGAGATCAGCCCACGCAGTCTCGTGGTCCCGCCTGAGTACCGTGACACCACGCGCTGCTGCCGCCCGCACCTCGCGCACGGCAGTGTCGTAGGGATCCTGCGTCTCGCGAGAAGTGTAGATCGTGACCACCTTCTCCACCTCAAGCGTCTCGCCAGGGCGCAGTCTGGAGCGCGCAATGATGTGGGGAGACCAAGGGCAATTCCGCGTCTCATAGGTCACCACCCCCGGCGCCGACACTCCCAAATGCGCCGCCGCGGCGAAGATCAGCTTTGTCTCGCTCGTCTCAACGGCCAGCGCCACTTCGCGGTCACCGATAGCATCCTGACTGATCATGCGCCAGTGACGGTAGCCGCTGTTGTCGACAATCGCCGAGATGTCGGCGTTTATCTCAACAGGCCCGGTGAAGTTGACGGACGCTATCCGGCACCGCACCACCATCACGTGCGGATTATCCATCGAGGCGAAGCGTTCGAAGTCCACCTCGACTGTCTGCCCCCCAGGGCTGCGCCAACGCACGGAACGTGCCAGTACGCCGCGACGCATGTCGAGCGCCCGCTCATAGGCAAGCAAGGTTCCCTGATCCAAACGGAACCATTCGTCCCCCACCCTCACCGTCAGCCCCAACCAGTCCGGCACGTTCACGAGTTCTGTGTGCACGATCGGGACATCGTCGAACAGACCATTGACCAGCGTGATCGGCGCGTCGCCGGCGTACCCCTCCTCAAAGGTACCTCGCGTTCCAAGATACCCGTTGCCTACCGTGAACACCGCCTCCTTATATGACCGCTCCTCAGCCTGAAATACCGTCTCTGTGACTAGCCAGGTGTTCATCGCTCCCTCCACAGGCATGTGTTGATGCTATCGCACTAAGTATACATCGAGAGGCGGATTTCGCTTCAGGGCCAATCGCCAGGTCTGTCTCCGCGCAGCCCGGCCATTAATGAGCAGTTCTGGCGCGGGATCGGTCACTATGCCCAGCATCGTCAGGACCAATCTGCCCAGCCAGCTCTGTGGCCGCGCGGTCCAGGAGGGGCGACATGGGACCCGCTGATCCAGTATGCTCCATCGGCTGCTGACTCGCCCCATCCCGAACCGCACCTTACATCCAGCCACGCCACTTGCGCGGCGCAACCGTTTCGCTATAATTAGCATGTACGGCAAAAACCCTGGGAGGCGACGATGGCTGACGAAGACAAGATTGTCGAGATACTGAAAGATGTTCCTCTGTTCGGTGGATTGCGGCAACGGCAGCTACAGAGGCTGGCGAGGATTTTCATCGAGAGAACGTGTGCCTCCGGCGAGGTCATCGTACCGCAGGGCCGGGGTGGCTATGGGTTCTTCGTAGTTGTCTCAGGCGCCGCCGAGGCGATTCTTGAGCACAGCGACGGGTCAACTGAAGTTGTGAACACGTTCGGTCCCACGGAGTTCTTCGGCGAACTTGCGCTGCTCGACAACGGGCCCCGCACCGCCTCTGTTGTGGCCACCGACACCACAGAGTGCTTGATTCTGCCGCGTGAGAGCTTCCTCGGCATGCTGCGGCGAGACGGCGACATGGCGGTGGAGATCGCGATTGAGTTGGCCAGACGGTTCCGCACCGCTCTGGAGACACGCTAATCTTCGAGGAATCCGGTATTCTAAGGTTGTAGCCGGCCCATACTCGCTTCACCTTGGGGCACTCTGCACCGAGGTGGTCACCCGTGCCCGTGTGCCCGTTCAGTTGAGGCGATATCTATGGAATGCCCGACTTGCGGTTTTCATAACCGAATCGACGCGCAATACTGCGGCATGTGCGGTCACCGCCTGACGCAGCTCTGCCCCGTGTGTGAACTAGCCAACCCCACAAATTACCTATTCTGCACTCAATGCGGCACGCGGTTTGCCCCCGGGCAAGCTACAACGTACACCCCTGAAGAGCATACTGCAGCGCCAGACGACCTCGCCGCAGTTGCTCAGGTAACCCGGCAACCAACGGAGGCCGGTGTACCCTTGCCACAGCTGAAGGGCGAACGGCGCGTGGCCACCATCATACTCGCCGACGTACAAGGGTCCACTGACTTGCTTGAATCGGTGGGCAGTGAAGCATGGGTCGAGATCATGAACCGCATGTTCCAGCTTCTCGAAGCTGAGATCTACCGATTTGGCGGCCGTGTGGACCAATTCCGCGGCGATGGATTGGTGGCGTTCTTTGGCACAGACGTCGCCCACGAGGACGATCCGGAACGCGGTGTCTTGGCTGCAATGGCGATGCAGCGCGCGGTCCGCTCCTACGCGCGAGATCTGGCCACGCAAGAGGGCATCGATCT
>CAZEXX010000317.1:0-4683 GCA_964516885.1 uncultured Anaerolineales bacterium
GGGGCCGGCAAGGCGGCGTCCTTGTGCTAATCTTCGATTCGAGGTAGAAACAGCTGCTGATACTTGACGAGGAGAGAGGATGCGATGACGACCACTGTTACGAGACGCAAGCCACTGGCCGCCAACGTCGGCATACTAGGCGTTGGTCTGGATGTCTATTGGGACCAGTTCCCGGGTCTTAAGGAAGCCCTTATGGGTTACCTGGTTACTTTTGAGCAGCAGGTGCAGGCTCAAGGCGTGACGATTATCAATCTCGGCATGATCGACAACGCGCACGCCGCCTATGCGGCACTGAAGAGGCTGAAGGCGGCGGATCTTGACCTGGTCTTCGTCGATATGCTCACTTATGCGACCTCGTCGACGTTCGGGATACTGATCCGGGGCCTGGATGTGCCGGTGGTCTTGGTGGCACTGCAGCCGCTGTCGCGCCTCGACTACGCCCGTGCGACGATCGAGATGCAGCTCAAGAATGACAACATCTGCTCGCTGCCGGAGTTCGCCGGTGTGGCGGTGCGGATGGGTAAGCCGGTGCCGCCGATGATCATCGGTACGCTGTTGGGCGATGCGCGGGCTGAGGCAGAGGTGGCGGAGTGGTGCAGCATTGCCAGGGTGCTTCACGATCTCAAGGGCGCACGCATCGGCCACTTTGGGCACCCGATTGAGGCGATGTTGGACATGCATACAGACCAAACCGCCCTGACCGCCGCCTTTGGCCTTCACGTAGTGCAGACAGAGTTGGATGATCTGGTGCGTTTGGCGCGCGAAGTGACCCACGATCAGATTGCCGCGAAGTCCGGAGAGATCCTGGCGTTGTTCGACACGCCCGATCCACAGTCCGACCCGCTGACTCTGACGCTCACCCAGGAGGATCTCGGCAGCGCGGCTCGGATGTCCGTGGCGCTGGACGGCTTTGTCGAGGCCTATGATCTGGATGGTCTGGCGTACTACTACCGGGGTGAGCCGGGGAGTGAGCGTGAACATGCCGCTGCTAACCTTGTCGTGGGAAACTCGCTGCTTTGTGCGGCAGGGCTCCCGATGTGCGGGGAATCGGATCTCAAGACATGTATTGCTATGTTGATTATGGATCGGCTGGAGATCGGTGGGAGTTTTGCCGAGTTCCATCCCGTCGACTTCGACGAGGATTTCGTCCTGGTAGGGCACGATGGACCGCACCACCTAGCTATCGCCGAGGGAAAACCAGCGTTGCGCAGCCTCACCAGGTATCACGGAAAGCCGGGGGCAGGGGCTTCGGTGGAGTTCAAGCTCAAAGAGGGCCCCATCACGATGCTTGGGATCACGTCGACGTACGATGGTCGCTTCAAGTTCGTGATCGCCGAGGGAGAGTCAGCTGCCGGGCTGATCCCGGCGACGGGCAATACGAACACGCGCGGCGTTTTCAAACCCGACGTAGTGACTTTCCTTGAGCGCTGGCTTGCGGAAGGGCCCACCCATCACTTCGCCCTGGGCATCGGACACCACGCGCAGACGATCAGGAAGATTGGCGAGGCGCTAGGGATAGAGAGCGTGGTGGTGGCGGGAGAGCGATAAAGCGAGAAGGCGAGAAAGCGAAAAGGCGATACAGACGGAAGAGCCGGAGGGGAGAGGGGCATGTATGAGACAGCCGTAGGGCATTATGAGCGGTTGCCGAAGGTGGAGCTGCATCTGCACCTGGAAGGCGCGATCCCACTGCCGGCGCTGTGGACGTTGATCCAGAAATACGGCGGCGATCCGGATGTGCCGGATCTCCCTGCGCTGCGGCAGCGGTTTGCGTACAGGGATTTTTCTCATTTCCTGGACGTGTGGAACTGGAAGAATCGGTATGTGCGTGAGACCGAGGATTTCACACTGATCGCTGAGGCTGTGGCCCAGGATCTCGCTCGCCAGAGCGTGCGCTATGTCGAGGCCTTCTATTCCCCATCTGACTTCGCTTACCACGGGCTGTCGGCACAGGAGATCACGCTGGCGATCCGGCGTGGGCTGGAGCGCGTGCCCGATGTCGAGGTGTCGCTGATTGCCGACCTCGTGCGCAACCGCGGTCCGGTGCACGGGATGCGCAACCTGGAGGAAATCGCCGAGGTCCGCGATGCCGGTGTGATCGGAATCGGGATCGGCGGCGCCGAGCATAGCTTTCCACCGGAGCCATTTGGACCGGTCTATGAACGTGCGCGTGCGCTTGGCCTCCATACGACTGCGCACGCCGGCGAAGCTGCCGGTGCGGAGAGTGTGTGGGGCGCGGTGCGCGTGCTGCGCGCCGAGCGGATCGGGCACGGGACACGTGCGGAGGAGGACCCGGCCCTGATCGGTTACCTGGCCGAACGACAGATCCCGCTGGAAATGTGTCCGCTGTCCAATGTGTGCACCGGCGTCGTGCCGTCGCTGGCACAGCACCCGATACGCCGCTATGTTGAGGCCGGCCTCTTGGTCACGGTGAATACGGATGACCCCAAGATGTTCGGTAATTGCCTTGCTGAGGAATACGCCGGTTTGGAGTCTGTGCTCGGGCTGTCACGTGAGACCGTCCACGAGATCCTCCTACACGGCATCCGGGGATCCTGGCTGCCGGAGCCACGCAAAGAAGAGATGATGCAGGCATTCGTTGAGGATGGCGTCTAGCGATCGGCTACGCGGGATCGTGGCGATCACTAACACACCGGGTCTGTCGTGGAAGAGGACGCCGCTGTTCTCCAGCACCGGGCCTCAGGCGCCGGTAAACAACTTTCCCCTCGGCTGACCAGCATAATCTCCGTCCCCATCCGCACCGGGACCATCAGCGGCAAGGCCGCTGCGGCATCCACTGCCGGCTCCTGCGCTTCTGCGATCTCGCCGTGTTCCAGCAAACAGAGGGCTCAGTACAGGCACCTCAAGTGCTGGGGACACGCTTCGATAGGTCAATCCCTGCTGCATTGTGGACGAGTCTGTTCAGTGAACCCAGGGAAGCCACGGGGCGAGGGCATACTCCCAAAGGGTTGTCGCGTCCCAGGCCTCGCGGTCGTCCGTGTGCTCGCCTTGATACCACGCCTGAACGCAGATGTGCACATCGATCCAGTACCAGGTCAAGTCCTGGACGCCTTCAAGGCGGAAGACAAGATCGCGCAAGCTGGTGGCGGAGACCAGGGGGGCCAGTATGCCGCCGCCCTCGCGAACGACGTCGAACGTGAGCGACTCATCGCGGATGGCAAAGGTGAGTTGGTCGTTGGGTGTTCGAACGCCGATCTCGTTGCCGGGATCGGGATCGCGGTCGAAATAGGTGAGGGCAAGGTCCACTATCACAGGCTGCCGGCACGATGCCAGCAGAGCTCGCAACGGGACGTCGAAGACACCGGCCATGCTATCGCTCAAGAAGCGATACCAGAACCAGTTGGAGTCAATGACCAGGTCGGGCGGAACGAGGTCTGCGGCCTGCCTGCCAAAGCCCCTGGCCAGGGTGAACCCGGCGCGCAGGAGGCCGGGTAAGCGTCTCTGCGGGGGACCCCAAACGCGATCCAAGAAGAGCCTTCCGTAACGATAACCCGGCCAATCGAGACTGTGCGTGAACCACCATTCGGCGAAGTCGGCGCTGCTCCAATCGCGGCGGGCTCGTCCTCTCGGCAGCAGCCGCAAGTGTCGTGCTTGTGGTAGCGTCGTGATATGACGATACACAGCTTGCGCTGCTTCCTTGTTGGATGCGTAGGTGATGTACGGGATCGGCATAGGGTTAGTGTACCACAGATGGCTGACCGGGTAGGTCACCCAAGTTCGGGCCGCTCCTAACGTTGCGGTTCGTTCCCTTGTTCTCCTAGCCGTCTGCGAGCACGCTCACTGTGACGGGTCCCTGGCCTCCTCTGGCTGTCCACTGTAGCGGGAGTCGGTAATGCCAAGGGCGTCAAGCTCAGGCCAAACACTATCGGGCAGAGCCATAGTCGCGCCGTGCAAGTTTGTCTCCAACTCGGCTCGAGTCTTGATGCCTGTCAATGTACAGTGGATGCGTGGTTGGCGCAGACAGAACTGGAATACTACCGCTGTCATCGGAATGTCCTTGTCGTGGCACCAATCGTAGAGCTTCTGTGCGTCCGGGAGCATCTCTTTGAGGTGACCCTGAAGGGGATGCAGAGCAGCAATCTCCTTGGGATCCTGGCCTGTCAGCAATCCGTGCGCCATAGCAGCGCCGTTGAGCACGCCCACGTCGTGCTGTTCTGCGAGTGGTAAGAGCCAGTCTCCGGCGCTGATATCCAGGGGATGGTAGTTGTTAAAGGTGAGTATGACGTCGAATCGACCCGACTCAATTGCCTGCTGATGGTAGTCGAACCGTTTCTGCCCCAGGCCAATGGCTCGGATGACGCCCTCCGCTTTCAGGTGCTCGAGGGCCTCCAGGGCCCCTTGCTCTGCAAAGACGGGGCGTATGTCCGCTGGATCGTGCACCAGCACCAGGTCAAGGTAATCGGTCTTGAGCAGGCGCAGGCTGTTTTCCACACTCCATAGCGTGCCATCCCAGGAGTAATCGCCTCGCCGCTCCGGATGTGTACCTGTCTTGGTGGAGATGATGAGGGAACCGCGGTCAATGCCCTCCAGAGCCAGTCCGAAGCGGCGTTCACTCTGCCCATACATGGGGGAAGTGTCGATATAGTCGATGCCCTGCTCCAGTCCATATTGGATCGCCTCTATGGCCTGTTCATCGGTCACATCACTCTGGCCAAGCGGGTATCC
>CAZEXX010000318.1:0-4678 GCA_964516885.1 uncultured Anaerolineales bacterium
CCCTCAAAAGAGACGTAGTTCCACTCGTTGAGATGGCTTGTAGCCTCCGCGTAGCTGTAGCGCTTGAGCAGTCTGTGAACGTCGTGCGCGTGGGCCGTGACGGCGTTGGGGTCGGTGGCGTACCTATGCCACGAGACGAAGTCCAGAGGGCAATCGTGGGCTTCGCAGTAGGCCAGGAACTGAGCCAGGAAGTCAGCTGCCGGGTGGGGTGGCTCCGCCTTTGCTGTCGCAGGTCCCCCAACCATGAGGTCCGGATTGTACGCTTTGAGCATCTTGGCTGTCGTCTCGTAGAGCTCGAAGTACTGCTCAATGGAGCCGCTCCACATACGGTCGCCGATGTCGGCCTCATTCCAGATCTCCCAGAATGCGACTTGGTTCCGATAGCCGCCGGCCCAGCCGTAGTTGTAATGCTTGACGATGCCCAGGCATATGCGGGCCCATCTGTCGAAATCTGCAGGGGGTGCGGTGTAGTATTTCCGCTCCGTGTGTTCTATGCTGACGCCCAGACGGTAGACGATCTGCGCGCCGGTATCCACGATTCTCTGAATGTAGACATCCGTGCGGGCGAAGTCGTAAGATGCAGGGTCATCGGGGTCTGCCTCGAAATCCGGAAAGACCTGGGGAATGTCTACCTCTCTTGGATGGGGCCAATTTGTGTCGTGCAGACGCACGTAGGGCACACTGAGTTCCCCATAGTAGTGCGAGACATCGACCAGAGATCCGTAGCCAATGGGTCCGTTGTTGAGACCGTGGAGCGGCTTCAGTTTGCCTATGGTATCGCTGAGATCGATGCGTAGAGTTGTCATCAGTTGTCCACCTTTCCTTCGTATGCTCAACTTGCCTGTGCCTGGTAGTTACCGCCGATGGGGATCGCTGCATTCTCGAAGTAGTTGTCATCAATCACACAGGGCTTGGAGACCTCCAGAAGCAGGGCGGGCCCCTTGCCTGTGAAGCTGTGGTGCGTCCACGGTTCGACACGGAGCACAGCGCCGGGACCCATATCGAAGACGCGGTCACCGTAGTGCATCTCGACCGTGCCCTTGACGATGAAAAAGGTCTCCAGTTTCTCGCGGTGGCGGTGGCTTGGGCAGGTCTGCCCGTCGAAGACAAACAGGTACTTGCCGCAGTAGCCGGCCTCCATCTCGTTAGCGATCCAGTACTCGATGAGACCGATCTCCTCGAATCGCCCCAGTCCGAAGTCCAGCACCAAGGGTTCGACGGGAGGCATCGCTATCTCCCAGGTCGCGATCTGCTCCCGGAAGGCTTTCAGGATCGGCGCGCGTTCTGCCTCATCGATACTGATGGATAGGCCTTTCTCCAGTTCGTCCATGGGTTGGACCTCCTATGGAGATTCTACTCCGAGAATAGCTTCCGCTCCCGGGCCCAAAGGCTTTCAAGCTGCCGTAGTGTGGCAGCCCAGGCTTTGGGGCCTTCCCTGCGTCACATTACCGTGCTGCGTGGTGTGCGTTGGCGCATATGGCGTCCACTTCGAAACTGGCGCCTTCTACCGTCGAGCGGATGGTCAAGCTAACAGCTTAACCTACATGGGACATCTCCGTGGTGCGTGGTGCGCGCAAGGGAACATGGGTTCTATTCCCTTACGGTCTGCTCCATATAGTATTCGGGCTCAGCCGGAAAATCTGCGACTTGCTCGCGCACCTGTTCGCGCACGATCCGGAAGCCCATCTTGGTGTAGAGCGCCACTGCGCGCGGGTTGGCAACCTGCACGGTGAGGCTCATCACTGGAGGCTCGAGCTTGCGGACGCCTCCACGGAGGCGTCCGTGGGCAATCTCCAGCAGGCGCTGAATCAGCGCCCGTCCCAGCCCAATGCCGCGGTAGGCCTCCCGGAGGCAGATGCCGAAGACGCTGGCGCGGCTTTCCTCATTGTCCCATTGATACCAGTCATAGCCCGCGATCTGCCCGGTGGTCTCGTCCACGGCGACCAAGCAGACCAGGGTGGGGCTCAAGGCGCGGGCTGCCTTCTTAGCAGCGTCCTCCCGTGTCAGCTTGGGGGGGCAGTAGAAGCGCCAGGTCTCCCTGGGCATCGATTCATAGAAGTCACCGAGGCCCTCGGCGTCGTCCTCCGCCAGCAGCCGCAGAGTGAGCTGACGTCCGTCTCTGAGCGTGACGACCCGGGGTGGGGATTGCGATCCGTCTTCTATTTGCATGGTGGTCTCGTCCTATTCCGGTTATTGGTCCAGGTTCTGGCTGAAGACGCGGAAGAGCGATTTGCGGGAAGGCGGTGTGACCGCCAGACGGGCTGTGGTCGTGTGGTATATCGCGGTTAACTCATCGAACAGGCTCTCCGTCAGCTCTGTGGACCTCCCGCCGCATCGCTGTAGCTCGGCATCGAGCGCTGCGCGGATCCACAGTAGCCGCCACCGCCACGACCGACGTCTCTTCGCGGGCAGTCGCGATGCCACGCTATCCACGAGGGCGAGGGTCTCCTGCGCGTCGGGTCCGTCGACGATGTGGTAGAGCCGGAGCCCTCGCAAGTCGTCGGGCGTGTGCACACACTCATCCAGGATGAGATCGCGCAGATCCTCCACCAGGGAGTGGCCGAGGCTGCTCTCCATACGTTTGATGATCTCGACAACATCGTCGGCGACATCCGGAGAGAACTCCGAGGCGGCATACTCCCGCACGATGTCCTCGGCGGGCCTGTCCGGGTCCCAGTTCAACTGTAACAGGAGGACCTTGTTGATGTCCTCGTAGATTCCTTCGGAGTAGGGATAGATGCCGGAGAGCAGCGGTCCATTCCGTCGCTCGTACTCCTCCCAGACTGTGGGGCGTGGGTTGATGCCGTAGCCCCCCCAGGGTGAGTTCCCCTCCATACTGATCTCCGGGAAGCTCACCGCCGGTAGCCCGCCCGGGACGCCGTGATCCAGGAGATGGTGGGGGAATCCACCGAAGTCACCGGCGATCAGGTAGTCGACCCAGGGCGGTGCCCCGCCGGCAAAGGCTGCAGAGAGCCCTTCCCATTCCCCGCTGGTGAAGTGGTCGAAATACCATGTGGAGAGCATGATCCTGGCGCCGGGCAGCACATCGCGGACCAGGCCCACCACCGGTTCCGCTGTCCGTAGGAATCCGTTCGTGCCCCACGGCGCGCACTTGCTGCACGTGCAGCCACCCTGGTCGTAGGGCCAGATCCACACGTAGGCGATCTCCAGATCCTCGAAGGCCTCCAGCACCCCACGGCGCATGGCCAGGATGTGGTCAAGGCCACCGGGCTTGCTCGGGCAGATCTCACGATGGTAGTGCCCGCCTGGGGGCTTGGTGTAGCCATCATGCCCAGCCGTCCAGTCGGCGCGCAGGGATTCTGGGCTGTTGGCGTAGCCTTCGTTGGCCAGCGTTGTCAGCGCGCCACGCATTCCTACGGCGTTGGCGGTCTGGAGGACGCGGCGGAGCCGCGCAATCATCGCCTGTGCGGCTGGATCGGAGAGACCGGCGTACTGGTGCATGTCGAACCACACACTCAGAGTGTTGCAGCCCCACAGCGCCAGTTCCTCGACATAGCGCTCAATCTCTTCCACCGGTGCGACCTCATAGTAGTTGCCGAAGTGCGTCGCGAAGTACATGCCGCGTATCTCGTGTGCCGGCACGGAGACCCCGCGCCAGGTACCGGGGAGGAACTCACCATCAGGGAACCGGCATCCGCGAAGGAACTTCCCAACGCCATAGAAGAGCCCGCGTGCGTCGCCGCCTGTGATGCGGATGGCATTGGCCTCGACTGACGCGCCTGGACCAGCACTGCTATCTCGAACGGCGTCAGCAATCCTGAAGCCCTCCGCGCCAAGAGACGTGTCCAGGTCCAGGTCAATGCCGAGGTCAGCGTCGTACCTTAGGCTCACGTCTGTCTCACTGTTCGCACGGATGCGGTCGGAGATCAGCGCTATGGCTCGTTCGACTAGATCGCTCTGGTCTCCGGCATAGCGGACACGTACAGACTTGACCATCATTGTGCTCCCGTGTGATTGGTTGGCTCCGGGTTGGTCAGCTCATGAGTCCGATTCTACTCACGTCGGCCTCGGTGTCCAGAAGGCCACGTTGCCGGGCATAGTGATCGGCTATGGGCCAAGATTGCTCCTGAGTGGAGATTACACCATGCCTGGTCACCATACGAGAACCGCCCCGAGATTCCCTCGGGGCGGTTGCGTATGATGAAACTACGCAGGACCTACTTCTGCGTGGGGGCATCCACGGGGCAGACGGCGGCGCAGGCGCCGCAGTCGATGCACAGGCTCTCATCGATCACGTACTTGCTGGCGCCCTCGGTAATCGCTTCTACGGGGCACTCGGCAACGCAGACACCGCAGCTGATGCAGTCATCGGTAATGAAGTATGCCATAGTCGTCTCCTCTGAGTGAAGATTGGGTGAGTATTGAGTTGCTGCAAATCGGCGTTCGGACCACGGGGGCCGTAAACCAAGGACGGATTATACGTGGTTTGCAGGCGGGGGCAACCGAGTCGTTTCAGAATGGAGAGCAACTATCCGACCACAGTGCGCCGGCGATCGAGCAGCTGGTACATCGCCCATCCTGGGCAGCACCCCTCTTCAAATCGGTGTTGTAAGTATGCCGGTGTTGTTGTAGAATAGGGGTGTATGGAGAGTCGTTTTCTTTCTACGGTATGTGCAGCCAGCTAACGGACCTCTACACCCCTCTCCACGCAGTTGCT
>CAZEXX010000319.1:0-4659 GCA_964516885.1 uncultured Anaerolineales bacterium
CGCGGCTTGCCGGCATTCCCGCGCCGGTTGTCCATCGTGCGGAGAGACTGCTGGAAGAGCTGGAGAGCGGGGAGTTCCGGCCTGGGGTCGCGTCACAGGAACCGGAGATCTTCCAGCCGATGCTGATTGCCAAAGAGCATCCGTTTGTCGAGGAGCTGCGACAACTCGACATCAACAGCTTGACGCCGTTGGATGCTCTCACCCAGCTCTACGACTGGCAGAAGCGAGTTGAGACTGGAAACAAGAGAAAGCGGACCAAGTCATAAGCGGAGAGAAGATCGTCTAGCGGAGTGTGCGCAAAGCCTGAGAGGCGGCACTGCTATGCCAAGCAAAAAACCTGAGAACACATGGATGTTGATTGCCGGTGTGGTCCTGGCCCTGTCAGTGGCGGGGGCTGTGGTTGCCCTTGATCCGCTCAGCGCGTCCACCGAGGGCGTCATCCGTGTGGCGGCTGTCTCGGGATATCTGACGATCTTCCTCGCGGCGCTGTCCTCCAATTATATGCGGGAACTGACACGTTTCTTCGGTCGAGCCTTTGTCAGGGTGCACCACGTTGCCTCGCTCACGGCACTCGTGGCTTTGCTGGTTCATGCCGCCACGGTTGTTTGGCGCGCCGGCAGCGTCAGCGTAGTTGTGCCTTTGTTGAGCTCGGCTCGGGTATTCGTCAGCCAGGGCGGACGCCCGGCGCTGTGGTTGATCCTTATCGCGGCGGCGGTCGCACTGCTGCGGAAGAAGATCGGCACGCAGTGGAAGATGATTCATCGGTTCAACTACCTGGCGTTCTTGCTGGGCACGATTCACGCGCAGATGCTCGGGCGCAATTTTCAACACCTGGCGGTTCGGATTGTCTCCGCTGCGATGGCGGCGGGCGTTGTCGTTGTCTTTGTGTTGAAGCGGCGGACCGAGGCACGCCGGAAACGACAACGTCGGGCTCGTGCATAGGCTTCAGTGTTTGGTGAGAGATGAGTGGCTACGTACTTGGACGATCCTGCTGCTGATCGCTGCCGGCTTGGCTGCGTGCGCCTCCGGTTCTTCTGAGCTTCGGGACCCAGGTGCTGAGGCGGTGATTGAGACTGTAACAGCGACGAAGTCTGCGGTAGCGCCGGCAACGGCGACGTTATCGACTGCGGCTCTGCCGCGCAGTTCGGCGGATCCGACACCGACCGTCATAGTCAGGGCGACGATAGATCCTACAAGCACGGCACGGGCACCTGACGAGCCCGCGCCCACATCCGTGATGGAGCCGGCGTCTATGATCACATTCACCATCGTCTATGATAACCAGGTCGATGATCCCCGGCTGACGAATAAGTGGGGTTTTGCCTGCTTGATTGAGATGCCGGATACAACGATCCTCTTTGACACAGGTGGGGACGCCCCGACGCTGCTTGAGAACATGGCCATTCTCGCCAAGGACCCTGGCAACGTTGATGTGGTCGTCCTATCACACCGCCACGGCGACCATACAGGTGGGGTCCAGGGGATGCTGGAGACGGGTTTGGCCCCCACGATCTATATGTTGGCGTCCTTCCCGGATGCCCTGCGTCGCTCGGCGGCAGAGGCTACCGATGTGGTCGAGGTCACCGTGGCAAGGGCTATTGTGCCAGGCGTCTGGACGACGGGCGAGGTTGGGGGAGCCATCCTTGAGCAAGCCTTGGTTGTGGAGACCGCCGAGGGGTGGGTGCTGGTCACCGGCTGTGCACACCCCGGCGTCGCCACGATGGCTTCGCGGGCGATCGAAGTCACCGGGGGACCCCTGGCGCTGGCTGTCGGTGGATTCCATCTGGGCAGCGCGAGTCCGGGGACGATCCGGTCTACCATCGGCGACCTTCAGGCGCTGGGTGTCGCAGCTGTGGCGCCGACGCACTGCACCGGCGATCCGGCCCGTGTGGCGTTTGCCGAGGCCTACTGCGAGGGATACTATGATGCGGGTGCGGGATCGTCCTGGGTTTTCGAGGCGCCATAGTGGGCCGAGTACTGACCCGTGGATCTACATTGACAACTGTCTCCGTGTTCGCTTTCCTGGGCAGGACGGCGATCAATGCTACTACTACGAAAATAACCCAGCAGAGCCCTCACCCTAGCCCTCTCCCATACTCCGCGGACGGAATGGGAGAGGGGACCGGAGGTGCTACTGGGAAACACCCACCTCCGGTCCGTTCTGCGGGCCCAAAGCCTTGACTGCCACACTACAGCAGCGTGCGAGGCTTTGGGGTCTTCTTCGCGGTGCATTCTAGTACTGCGTGGTGCACGCAAGCGAACGTGACGCCTATTCCGTGATGGCGCTGCTTCGTGAATGGGGGCGGGCAGCTTTGGAGGATGCTGCACCCGGCACAGTTGGTCTTGAATCTCGAGTCGCTGCAGTGCTTGGTGGCGAACCGGGACGCAGTATCGGCGGCCATCAGAGCCGTCGGCTGTCGGGCGAGCGTATGAGCACTAGATCCGTGGTTGCGATGTATCGCAGGGCTGAGCCGGTATAGGGCCTGACGACACTAATTTGAGGAGGAGTTGACATGAGTGATGCAGAACTAACGCAGGCCGAGGAAACCGCCAACGCTGCAGCAGAAGCTGCGGACGATACCGTGGCAGACGAGAGCGTGGACGGGCCGTCGGAGGAGGCAACCAGCGAGGAGCGGGCAAGCCTTCTCGAAGAGCAGGCGCGCGAATTCCTGACACAGGGTGAGTGGGAGTCCGCGGTGGCGAGGTACGAGGAGATCATCGAGTTGACAGAGGCTGCCGGGGATGTTGCCGGTAAGGCCGAGGCGCTCAACAATATCGCCAGCGTCCATCTGGCGATGGAGGATTGGGAACAGGCCCAAGCTTACACAGCACAGGCACGCGAGTTGTACCAGGCTGCCGGCGACCGTGCCGGGGAGGCCGTGGTGCTGAACAACGTGGCCGCTACGCACGATGGTATGGGCGATTGGCAGCAGGCCATCGACGTCTACGGAGAGGCCCTGGAGATCCGGAGGTCCCTGGCGGATGCAGAGGGCGAGGCCAAGACTCTGCGCAATCTCGCGATCCTCTATGCCCAGCACGGCAATCCCGTCAGGGCGAAGTCCTACTTGAACCGGGCGGTGGTGGCGGCCAAGAGGGCCAAGTCCCGCGAGCTCGTGGGGTTGATGCGCAAAACCCTGTCGCAACTGCCGCGGATGCGTCGCCGGCGGTAGCCAAGCTCCCAACAAGCATACGAGGTCAGTGCGATACCTGATCGCGCTGACCTCGTCACGTTCCTGGCTGTGAGGCCGAGCAAGAACTCCCGGCAATGTGAGACGTCGCGGTCAGCGACGTGCGCCTGAGGACATTGCTGGGGATGGCCTGTAGGGGCGACCCTTGTGGTCGCCCTACTGCGGGTGGACACTCACGCGCTTCTGTATCCCCTATCCCTGCGCGCGGCGGACCGGTGGTGGTGGGCTTGGATCGCTGAACAGCTGAGGGGGGATGAAGCGACGTCGGCGGCAGAGCAGAGCGCGGACTGTGGTCCGCTTAGAGCACAGACGGTGAGGTGCGCCGGTGCTGCTAGTCTACGTGCGCCAGTTCCACAACGCCGTCTTCTGCGATGGGGAGAACGTGCCCAGCCTCGCATACGATGCTGCCGGACCGGAGCGTCACCGGTGTGCCGCACGCGGGGCAGACCAGCACATCCTCGAGTCTTCGGACCCCCAACGGGGTGCAGATACCCGGCTTCAACGCCCAGGCCAGATCGTAGTCCTCTTGCCAGGGCCGGATCTTGACCATCTCCAGGGACAGGGCCTGGAGTTTCTTCTGCAGCTCGTCGGCGGACTGCGTGCGCCCCGGCATCAACTTGGCTTCGTTGCCGATACGGTTCGTTGTCAGGAAGACGCCCCCCGGTCGCAGCACGCGGACCATCTCCTGGAGAACCTGGTCAGGATCGGGCATGAACTCCAGGGCCTCCAGACATGCGACGGCCTCGAAGGTATCGTCGGGGAATGGTAGCTCTGAGGCATCATCCCAGAGAAGTGCGTTGCGGTCGCCGTAGCGCGCTGTCTTGAGAGCCGCCTGCTTGAGCATTTTTCGGGATAGATCCAGACCGATCACGCGACCGCGAAACGCGACCTCGTCCAGCAATGTGCAGGCCAGACGCGAGGTCCCTGTCGCGACGTCCAACACAAGCGGGTTCGGGAAGGAGAAGAGCGTACTGGCCAAGGGGCGCGCCAGAAAATAGGTTTCGTAGCCGGTGTCGTAATGCTTGATGCGGTCGTATATGTGTGCCGACCAGTCATATAACAGCGTGACAACTCCGCGCCCGAGGTAGGCGCCCTCAGCTACGATGAGCTGCCAGTAGAGAAACGCAACCAGCGCCAGCACTGCGAAGCTTCCAGCAATCCACCCCATATCACAACACCCACGCCATTAAGGCAACCATACCCAGGACCCAGGGACCGATCGCGCGGCGGTAGGCCTCGCGACTCGGTCGGGAAGTCAGTGCCATCAACCCCGGCAGCGCCAGGAGGAGCACCCAGCCCACGGCGGATGCGTGTCCCTGCCATAGCAGATAGGCGGCGCCTACAACGGGACCCGTCAAGGCCCATCCGTTGGGGTGGGCGTACAGGCCGATCATCAGAGCCAGGACCAGGCCCGACAACGCCGGGGTGACGATGTCGGACGTGCCCAGGGAAGCGCCGAGGAACCACGGGG
>CAZEXX010000320.1:0-4659 GCA_964516885.1 uncultured Anaerolineales bacterium
CGGAACGTTGACCGCCGTCGATCTACCCGCCGCAACCTGCGCCACGTGCCACATCAGTGGCTTCGGCACCACAGGCACGTCACACGACGTCGGAGAACGGCTGAGTTGGTATCTCTTCGCGCCCAAGAGCACGCGGCGCCCCGCCTGGGAGGCCAATCTAGCTCGGATGCAGGGCGTCTGCATTTCCTGCCACAACGAGACCTTCATCGATGACTTCTTCACGGACGCCGACGCAGCCACATTGGCCGTCAACGCTTGGGTGGATGAGAGCGATCAGATATTGGCGACGCTGGCCGAGGGCGGGCACCTGACCGATGCGCCGTTCGACCAGCCCATTGATTTCGTGCACTTCGAGCTCTGGCACCATTGGGGACGCACCACCAAATTCGGCGCGTGGATGCAGGGGCCCGACTACGTGCAGTGGCACGGTGCCTACGAGGTGCTGAGCGACCTCGCCGAACTCCGAGAGATCGCACGCGAGCTGCAGGGACAAGAGAAGTGGTCGCAATGAAAGGGCCACTGGCCACGATCTTTCCGCCTCTGCGGCGTCTGCCGTGGACGGGCAAGTGGTACGCGGTCTCTCGCGACGAAGCGTACCTGCTTTTCATCATCCTCAACCAGTTGCTCCTGGGCGTGGAGACGACGCTGGCTCACATCAGCAACGGCACGCTCAAGCCGTACGAGTGGACGCCCATCCTATTTGGTCCCATCTCCGGATTTGCGCTGATCGCTGCCTTTGTCGCCAATCGCAAGGGGAAAAGCTGGGCACGTCGAGTCACCGCCACCGTTCTGGTGGGCAGCATCATCGTCGGGCTCCTTGGGACTTACCTTCATCTGATCAGAACCGTGCGACCTTTTGCACCGGCAGGCACCCGCTTCACACTCGATACAGTCATCTGGGGCCTTCCCTTGCTGGCACCACCCGCCTTCGCCCTGGTCGGCTTTCTGGGCTTTGTCACTCTCTCAGCCCGACCGGGTGAGCAGAAGACCCGCGACTACATGCTGCTTTCCACTCTGGGTGTTCTGATCGCCGCGGTGAGCAGCGTGATTGACCACCTTCGCACCGGATTCACCAACCCGTGGTTATGGATCCCCACCGTGGTCGGTCTCTTCGCGACGGTCGTGGCGCTTACACTGGCGCTCGTTAAGACTCGCAGCCGAGGCGAGCTGACCACCTATGCAGTGGCGATGCTGATGATGATTGTGACCGGTCCCCTTGGATCGGTGCTCCACCTGCTGCACGACCTGGGCGTCAGCAACTCAATCGTGATCGAGCGGCTGCTGCGCCGGGCCCCAATACTGGCGCCTATGGTTCTTGCCAACTACGGATTGATGGGATTGTTGGCGCTGATGGACGAGGAAGCCTGACTGCATGCCCACAGAGGCCAGGGCCCAACGTGCTGCCGCACGGCTCAAGGGCATCGAGCTCTTCAGCGACCTCTCCGAGGCCACCCTGGACAACATCGCGCGCCACGGGCAGTTACGCACATATGCCCGCGGGGAACACATCGTGCTGGAGGGAGATCAGTGTGAGGCTGCGTATTTCGTCGTCTCCGGCGAGGTACGCGTCTACCGCGTCTCAGCCGGGGGGCGCGAGCAGGTACTGGTCCGGCTGAGATCCGGACAGGCGTTCAATACCGTGCCGCCGTTCCAGCCGGACGGGCGTAACCCCGCCAATGTAGCAGCGATGGTCAAGAGCTCTATCCTGCTCCTCCGCTCCAGTAATTTCCTGCGCCTCACCCTGGCCCATCCGGACTTGACTATGGCGATGTTCCGGGACCTCACAGGGCGTCTCATCCACCTCACAAACCTTGTGGAGAACCTGGCTCTGTACAGCGTGCAAGAACGCCTGGTCCGGTTCCTGCTGGACCGGGCGGACCAGCATACGGAGCAGACGAGTCAAAGCGAAGGGGAACCCATTGAGGACACGCCACCGCCGGTGATCCAACGGTGGACACAGCAGGACATCGCCGTGCACCTGGGAACGGTGCGCGACGTCATCGGCCGATCCTTGCGTGCCCTGGAGGACGACGGCCTGATCCGGCTGGATCGGGGCAGGATCGCATTGGTAGACCGGGGCAGACTCGAACGCCTGGCGGGCCGGGACTAGACAGCCGGAACGGCCACGGGCCACGGGCGATTGGGAGCAAAGATTGGGATCTTGGGCCATTGGTAGTCCGCAAGTTGCCGGTAATCTACCCCCAACCAAATGCATGCGGTGCTCGGGTCATTGAAGATGATCATCGTCATTCCATACTGCTCACACCGGTAATGCGCCCCGACTTGGAACCACTGCACGCTGTGCGCTACCACAGCATAGCGAGATCCCTTCACCGACGACATATTCCGGCCGTGAACAGAGGCAAGCTGCGTCAGCACGGACTCGTCAATCTGATCATCGCTGACCCACCGGCAGTCCAGCAGCTGGCGGTATCCCCGACCCAAGTCGGGATCCTGCAGCAGCACCTGCTCGTGCTCAATCAGATCCTGCACAGTCAACGTCCCGTATGCCCGGGCATAGACGAAAGATCCGTGTTCGAGTAGGACATACTGTATAGGCATAGCAACCTCTCTAGTGCAGGGCCTCTGAACCGTCTCCCCGCCAGAACAACACTCCTGAACGCCGGACATGGCACGTTAACGCAACAACGCCCTCGCCCCCAAGGTGTATCTGCGACCAATAGTCGCGAGAAAGCACACCCTGAGGGCAGGAGCTCTGGTTTCGAACCCCACTATCTATCAGATAGTAAGTTTGCCTCCCATCGCAGCCGCAGGCTGGGATCGCATCCACTCATCCAGTTGAGCTGCAAACGACTGCAGCGATCCAGCCCTGATCCCGCTCAACGCACTGCGCTCCATCTCATTGAGCTCGAACTGAGAGAAAACGTGATCGCGCTCCCCAGTCAGCAGCCTTGAGCGCATCTTGTCATCCACAACTGCGTGTGATATTAGATTACGCAGAGCCATCTCAGACATAGCACTTTACCTCCACTCCCAGATGTCACCTCAGTCCTGCGACGAGGCGCGGCATAGGGCTTCGTCTTCACCTACGCGAGTGAAGCCCTATGCCGCAGCTCGTGGCATTTAGTAGGAACATCATCAAGGGCACTGGGCTCAACAGCCCAGCTTACGTAATTGACAGAGTGTTTCTCACGCTACACGCGCCTGACACCGAAGGAGATCGGGCTAGTAGCCGCCCGTGCAGCCGCCGCCGCCCGAGGAGGGGCACGCGTAGACAGCTTCCACACCGGCGGGCACTACCTGAGCTGCTGCAGCCAGGGCCAACGCCAAGGCGGCCAGAACAACGCGCACAACGCGGGGATCACTCATCTTCGCCATTGCCAACTGCATCCGTGCTTTCATCTCCCTACCTCCGGTGTTTCCATATAGGCAAGTATCTCGTCTCATCTATCCATACGATATGGGAGACCGGTAACGAAACGGTATACGTATCGGTAACGAGATGAGGGAACTCGGAGAATTGGTGGGAAATTCGTGGAAGTCGGGCAGATTCCGCCTACCGCGACAGTCATGTTACCACGGTCGAGCAGTGTGGAAAAAGAACGCGCGCGACCTGAGTCACGCGCATCCGGGTGCCGGCTCTCTACGACCGAGGACCGCCGCACCCTTACCGGGGGTATCTCGGCGGAACACAGACTCTCACGGAGTCAGTCCAGGGACGCCTCGGTTCTGATCCGATCCCAGAGATCTCTGGTCTCGTAGGAGGGCGTTGCGTCCAGCTCTTCGCGCAACACTGCCTTACACAGGTCGTACTGCGCCAGCGCCTGGCTTCTCTCACCTGACAGCGCATAGGCGCGCATCAACTGCTGGTGGAACGTCTCTCGGGAGGATTCGAGCGCCAACGCCCTGCGGAGCGCACGAATCGCACGTCTGTACTGGCGCCGCGTCAACAGACGTTCGGCGAGCGTCTCCGAAGCCTCCAGACAGCTGACCCGGAGCGCCACTCGTTCGGCTTCGCACCAGTCCATGTAGCACTCTGTCAGGAAATCCCCGGTGTACAAGTCCACGACCTCGACCAAGATGTCCACGTCCCGTGACCCGCGCCACGCAGAGAGATGCTGCCTGAACTGCTCGACATCAAACCAGATCGCCAGATCCGGGTGCAGTCTGTAGGCGCGCCCGTCAAAATCGATGGCATCCTGGCCGAGGGCGCGGCTGAGCCGGAACTTGGTGGTGTGGAACGTGGCCTTCGCTTTCTGCAGTGTGAGATCAGGCCAGAATGCTGCCGAGATCTCCTCCCGTGTGCGCACTTTGTAAATCAGCATATAGAACAGCAGCTGTCGAGCGGTCACCGAGCCCCAAGCAGCGCCGGGGATATCCTCGCCGCCGACCTCAACGCGTCCGGAGCCAAAACCAAAGACCTTGATCGGTGACACGGGCGACGCCGGTCTCGACGCCATCTGCGGGAAGAGACGTTGCGCCGTCCTGTTGAGGGCTTGGATTGCGCTCTGAACCGTCTTGAGTACCGCGTCACGTGCCGGGTCGGACTCGCGGAAGACCTTTCGTGCAGCCTGAAGCAGGGGCACAGCCCGCTGCCCCTCGGTGACCAGGCTGTACCGATCGGCAGGGCTCAGCTCCGCATCGAGCAGCTCACCCAACAGCGCTATCGCTGCCTCTTTCTGATCGCCCAAGAAGAGC
>CAZEXX010000321.1:0-4633 GCA_964516885.1 uncultured Anaerolineales bacterium
CCCTGGCTCGCGCCGGAGATGGATCATTGGGTCCGGTGTGTGTTGTATGGGTAGGGTAGCAAGGGATAGGGCGCTAGGGAACAGGGGATAGGGGATAGGGCAACAAGGCAGGTATCTGCCCTTGGTACCTTTTCCCGTATCCCTCTACGCTAGACTACGCCCACGAGAAGCCGGGCCCTTGTGGCACAGGGGCGCAGCCATTCTCCAGCTTGAAAGGCGAGTTGGGGCCGATGAGGCCGGTCTCGAGGTAGATCGCGTTGGGCAGACAGGCCATCACGTTGAGCTGGACGGGGCCGCCGCCGTGGGAGGCATAGCTGCGGTGAAAGGCGTCGGCCATCGTGCCGATCTGCAGCATCGCCGTCGGGCCGCCGGCACGGCGTAGGTCTGGCTGGATGATGTCCACGGCATCCCTGCGGAGGAAGCGGGCAAAGTCTGCCGGGGTATAGAGGTTCTCGCCGGTGGCAATTGGCAGATCCAGGGCCTGGACCAGCGCTGCGTAGCCGTCGACATCATCGGCGGGGATGGGCTCTTCCCACCAGAGGCAGCCGAGTTCCTGGAAGGCGCGCCCGCGCCGGATGGCCTCGGCGGTGCTCAGCGATTGGTTGGCATCCACCATCAGGTCAACATCGTCGCCGACGGCTGCGCGCACGGCCTCTACCCTGGCGATGTCCTCCTTGAGCGTGGGAGCACCGACTTTCATCTTCACGCCGCCGAAGTCCTGATCCACGGCCTGGGCGCAGATCTCTCTGATCCGGTCGATGCCGTAGTTGAGCCAGCCGACCATAGCATAGGCGCGGACATGCCGGTGCACGCCGCCCCAGAGGTGCCAGCACGGCACGCCGAGGGCCTTGCCCTGGCAATCCCACAGCGCCGTGTCAATGGCGGCGATCCCGAACATCGCCAGGCCGAAGGCGCCATGGTATTCTGTCTCGCGCAGCAGGGCCGTATGGGTGGACCGCACGTAGGCCGGGTCGGTGCCGATGACGACGGGCGCCAACTCGTGCTCGATCAGGGCGGCCAGCGCATCGGGTGCCCCGCTGATGCGACCGAAGCCGATCTCGCCGCTGCCGGTGACCGGGGCGCCGTGGACGGGTGTGTCTGTGTGCACGGTGACGTGGACCGATCCCGCTCCGGGGAGGCTCTGCAGCGCATCACGGATGGGTGTCGGGCTGGGGGTTCGGTGCTTGACTGTGACTTCGAGATGGGTGACTTTCATAGATACCTCCTGGGTTGGTTCGCTTGCCGTCCATTGTAGTCCCGTCTCTGGACTTATAGCAACCGCCACGGTGCGTGTCAGGCCCACTTAACGTGATCGTGCCGGTCGGATGATACGCTTCAGCAGGCAGTTGCTTAACCTGTCCGGTGCATCCGCCTGCCCCGTCGGGGTGTTGACAACTCAACGGCGATGCCCTATAGTGTAACTGGATAGGTCGACACCGCGCTCACAATCATCGCAAACCTCTAACCACATCGTGACGGGCCTCTTCATCTCAGGATCCCTGACGCATTCTGCCACAATCCTGGCCCGGTTCACTGCCGAAACGTGGTCTCCCCAAGGTACTCCTGTGCATCCTCGCAGATGCGGTGCGCCATCCGGGTCATTTCTAGGGGTGAAGGAGGTATGAGATGAAGGTTTTCATTACCGGCGCGACGGGATTCATCGGCACACACCTGGCCAGGCGGATGGCCCAGACGGACCACGAGCTCACCTGTATGGTCAGGGAAACCAGCAATGTCAGCACTTTGCGCGCTCTGAAGATCCCCACGGTCATCGGCGATGTGACAGATCGTGCGTCCCTGGCTCGGAGCATGCCAGGTCACGACGCTGTCATCAATCTCGCCAATGTCTACGCCTTCTGGGTGCCGGATAAACGCGTCTACCAGGATGTCAACGTGGAGGGAACACGCAACGTGATGGAAACCGCGCTTATGTCTAGCGTGGCCAAGGTCGTGCACGTGAGCACCAGCCTGATCTACGGAAAACCGGTGGAATGTCCTTTTACCGAGGATTGTGAGCCCGGCCCGGTCCGCTTCAGCGCATATGCCCAGACGAAATACGAGGGTGACCAGATTGCGTGGGAGCTGTATAAACAGCAGGGACTGCTTCTCGTCGCCATCTACCCTTCCGGTGTGCTTGGGCCTGATGATCACAAGGCCTCAGGACGATACATCGAGAACCTCGCCAATGGTCGTCTGCCGGTGACGGTTTTCAATGAGTCCGCCCTCACCTTTGTGCATGTCAGGGATGTCGCCGAAGCCATCCTCTGCGCCCTGGAAAAGGAGGGGAACATCGGTGAGAAGTATCTGGTGGGCGCACGGGCAATCACGTTCAACGAGACCAACAGCATCATCAGCGAGATCACCGGTACCTCGGTTCCCAGGATTCAGCTGCCCGACGCTATGGTGATGCTCAATGCCAGACTTCTTACGGCGATTGCGGACGTGACGAAGCGACCACCCTTGTGGGATATGTCGCTGGACCAGATGCGCACGATGAAGGAGGGGTTCCAATTCGACGGCAGTAAGGCTGAGCGTGAGCTGGGTTTCACCTATACGCCGCTTCGCACTGCCTATGAGGAGGCGATCGCGTCGTACCAGATTGCGTAAGAATGGGAGAATGGAGAATCGGCGAATCGTGATCCAGCCTAGTCCTGCGACGTAATCCCCTGCCTTCATCATCAACTTGCCTGGGCGAACTACCGCTGTGGATGGGTGCCCCGGTCCATAGTGGCGCGTATTGAACGTGACAAGCCAGGAACTCCGCGACTGGACTGCCGCAACCAGGATCGGTGTAGGTTGATCCCCGCTTGGGCCGGCCTACAATAGGGTGACCGATGTTTGATCACCGGGAGGCCCAATGACCGAGACGCCGATCCTTGAACGTGACCCTATCACGAGCGGGCGCGAGTTGCCCTTGGACGAGCGCTTCTCCTACCGGCCGCTGCGCACATATACCTACAAGTCCACACCGCAGCTTGACCTGGAGATCCACGTGCACTTCCCGCACGACTGGCGGGCGACAGACCGGCGGGCAGCCATCGTTTTCTTCTTCGGCGGCGGGCTGTTGGATGGCACGCCCGAGCAGTTCACACGTCAGGCTGTCTATCTGGCAGGCCGTGGCATGGTCGTGGCGCGGGTGGACTACCGCGTGATGCCCAAGCATAGCGTGACGGCCGATCGCTGTGTGGCCGACACGAAGAGTGCGATGCGCTGGGTGCGCGGGCACGCCGATGAGCTGGGTGTGGATCCCAATCGCATCGCCTCAGGCGGTGGGTCGTCTGGAGGTTTCCTGGCTGCTGCGGCAGGCATCCTGCCAGGCTTTGATGAGCCGGATGAGGATGCCACGGTTTCATCCAAGCCCAACCTGATGGTCTTATTCAACCCTGCCTTGGACATCCATTCCCAGACCGTCCTGGACCTTCGGGGTATCTCGGGGCCGCTCGGGGAGATTCTGCCCCAGTGCGTGGCGCCGACTGAGTCATTGGCTCAATCGCTACATATATCCTCACACCTGACTCCTGACGTGCCTCCAATGTGGCTATGGTATGGCACTGCGGACCCGATCTACCGTTTCGCACAGGGGTTCTTGGCCAGGGCTCGTGAGCTGGGGTGCCGGATGGTGTTGGAACTGACGGAGGGTGCGGATCATGGGTATTTCAATGATTATCTGCCCGTCTACCGGGAGACGTTGGCCGGGATGGTGGACTTCCTGGCGGCGGAGGGCTATTTTGAGTGATTGCGGGCACAGTTCGGTCTAGGGGCAGTAACCTGATGTGGCTGTGCGCAACCTGGCTGTATGAGGAGCAATTCTGGTCCATCATCGCCAAGATCTAGACTACCAAGGCTTATTTCGGAGTGTACAAGGGGCATGCTGGTTGTCTGACGGTGGGCTTTTTTTGAGCATCAGGGCCTATTGCTACTATGGAAACAGTTTCCGCTCTCGGGCCCAAAGGCTTTCGGCAGGCTTTGGGCCTTCCTTGTGTCAGGTTTTCGTCCTGCGTGGTGTGCGCGCACGCGTGCGCCGGCGAACACGACGTCTACTTCGAAAATAGAATCTGGTACTGTTGAGAAGATGGTCGAGCTAACAGCTCAACCTACATAAGATCTGCGTGTAGGCTGGGCTCCCCTTCGAGGATGCCTGGCTATCTGGCGACCTCAGCAGGTTCACGACAGCGTTTTCATTCGTTTGTGGTGCGCCCACACGTGCGCGATCGAACGTGGGGCGTATCCTGAAGCCCGCCCGTGATTGCCGGGTGGTGATCATACGGTATAATACGAGTAGTGTTGGGGCGTGGCCAAGTGGCAAGGCAACGGACTTTGAATCCGTGTATCGCACGTTCGAATCGTGCCGCCCCAGCCTCTGCGGCCCGGGCGTATGCCCGGGCCGTTCTGCTTACCTCGCTGGATAGGAGCAAGCGCCTATGACCTCTGCAACACAAGAAGTAGCATCGACACCCGGCTGGTCCATTGAGCTGGAAGATCGCATCAGGGATCTCCGCGATAGTGCCTTGATGGTCTGTCTGGCTGCCGTGGCAGTTCTCGGCCTTCTTCTACTGCGTGTGCCGGCGAGTCTGCTGAGCGTAGAGCGCAGTCTCATCGGGACGTTTCTTGTGCTGTCTCTGGTTGGGGTGAC
>CAZEXX010000322.1:0-4621 GCA_964516885.1 uncultured Anaerolineales bacterium
GTTGCCGAAAGGAGACCAAGATGGCCAAACGACTCTCTGTGATCGACGTGGACCGCTGTGTTGGGTGCCAATCCTGTATGTTCGCGTGCACGCGCCGCACCGGCCAGGGTGGACTGGATGCCTCGTGCATCCACGTGCGCTCGGATGGCGGGTTCCGGAAAGGGTTTGTCGTCATTGTCTGCCGCGCGTGTGCCGATCCGCCGTGCGCCCGCGTTTGCCCGACGGATGCCCTGGTGCCACGGGAGGGCGGCGGCGTCACCCTCAACGCCAGCCTCTGCATCGGCTGCCACAACTGTGAGGAGGCCTGCCCGTTTGGCGCCGTACAATGGAATCGCGAGCAGAACAAGCCCCTGATCTGCGTCTACTGTGGCTACTGCGCGAACTACTGTCCCTATGACGTGATCGCGCTGGAGGAGATCGTGATCGAGAGCGCACAGGGCGAGATCCTGCCCCAAGGAGGTGCCTGATGCTGGACCAAGATCCTGTGGCACAAGTGCACCTGGCACGCGTGCTAGTTGTCGATCTGTCACGCCGGCGGTTCCACGTCGAGCAGCGCCCCGAGCTCTTCGGCGCGGGATTGGGAGGCAGCAGTGTCGCGATCCGGTTGCTCGAGGAGCTTTGCCCCGAGGGTACCGACCCGCTGGGCCCAGACAACCCCATCATCTTCACGGTCGGGGCGCTCACCGGACTGTACCCCCTGGCGTCTAAGACGGTAGCGATGTTCAAGTCGCCCCACACGGGTAACTTGGGCGAAAGCCACGCCGGTGGGCGCAGCGCCATCGCCATCCGCATGGCCGGCTATGGCGCCATTGTGATCCAGGGCCGGTCCAAGATGCCGATCTACCTGGTCATCGACGGGGAGGGGGTAGAGTTCCGCGACGCCTCGGCGCTGTGGGGCACCCGCAGCAGCTACACCACCGGGAGCGTGCTCCGCAAGCGGGAGTCCAACAGCGGGATGCGGACGATCATGCGCATCGGGCGGGCCGGCGAGAAGATGGTCAGCTATGCCTGCGTTATCACCGAGACGTACCGGCACTTCGGGCGGCTTGGACTGGGCGCCGTCTTCGGCAGCAAGCAGCTCAAGTCCATCATTGTCGGCGGGCGCCGGAACCTGCCCGTCGCCGATCGCCGCTCCTTCCGGCAGACTTACGATACCCTTTACGAACGCGCAACCATCTCGCCGCTGATGAAGAAGTACCACGAGATCGGCACCCCGATGAACGTGGTGCCGTTGGATGCCATCGGCGGGCTGCCCACTCGCAACCTACAGAGTGGCCGATTCGAGGGCGCCGAGACCATCTCCGGGGAGCACCTGGCGTCAGAGTACCTGGGCCGGCGGGTCGCGTGCGCACACTGCCCCGTGGCCTGCATCCATTTGGCTGCGGTGCGGGTCCCCTACCCCAATGACCCCTACTTCTACAAGACGTTGATGATCGGCTACGACCACGAGCCCATCTTCGCGACGGGGAGTCTACTGGGCGTAGCCAACACACCCGGTATGCTGCGACTGATGGATGAGATCGAGATTCAGGGGCTCGACGTGATGAGCACCGGCGTCGTCCTCGCCTGGGCGACGGAGGCGATGGAGCGCGACCTGATCACAGAGGCCGAAACGGATGGCCTGGCACTCAGCTTTGGCGATGCCGACACCTATATCCGCGCTGTCCAGCGCATCGTCAGCCAGCCGACCGACTTCTACGCGGCGCTGGCCCACGGCGTGGACCACGCTGCGTCCATCTACGGGGGACAGGATTTCGCCCTCGCCTTCGGTGGCAACGAGATGCCCGGCTACCATACCGGACCGGGCTGTCACCTGGGCTATCTGACAGGCGCGCGGCACAGCCACCTCGACAGCGCCGGCTACGGCCTCGACCAAGCCGCCGCCAAGGCCGGGCAGAAGCTTGACCCGGTAGACGTCGTGGAGAAACTGGTCGCAGAAGAACAGTGGCGCCAGGTGCTGACCAGCCTGGTGGTCTGCCTCTTCGCCCGCAAGGTCTACGACCCAGAGATCATCCTCCAGGCGCTGGCGACCGTCGGTTACGAATGGTCTGAGGAGACGTTGGTGGCGTTGGGCGTCGACACGCTGCACCGTAAGGTCGCGTTCAAGCGCCGCGAGGGATTCGCCGTCGCCGACCTATTGGTTCCGGCGCGGATCACCGAGACGCCCTCGCCGGCCGGGCCGTTCGACGAGGCCTTCATCCGGACAGCACTGGCGCATTACGACAAACTCGTCTAGTTGCAGCGTGTCATGGAGGCGGTCACGGGGCCGATGCTCCCCTCCGCCATCTGAAGCCCTGAAAGGAGTCAATCCGTGAGAATCACCGACATCGAAATCCTGCGCGTCCCGCCCAGCTGGGTGTGGGTCCGCATCCACACCGATACCGAACTGACCGGGTTGGGGGAACCCTACCTGGAGAACCACCCCGGACCCGTTATCGCCGAGGTAGAACGCCTGGCACCCTATCTGATCGGCGAGGATCCCACGCGCGTCGAAGCGCTCTGGCAGAAGATGTACGCCAGCGGCCTGGGCTACGTCGGTGGGCCCATCAAGATGAGCGCGCTGAGCGGCATCGACATCGCACTGTGGGACTTGGCCGGCAAGGAGGCGGGCGTGCCCGTCACCCAGCTGCTCGGCGGCCCGATGCGCACGCGCATCAAGATGTACCGCGCAACCGGCGGCGCTATGCCCTGGGTCGTGGAGCCGGGTGAGCCGTACCGAGCGGGCCGTCCCCCAGCGAGTAATCTGACGCCCGGTTCACCCGAGATGTATGCCGAGGCAGCCCGGACGCTGGTCGAGGAGTGGGGCTTCAGGGCACTCAAGGTTCACTTCGGCGTTGGCCCCGACCTCGAGGCCACGAGCCAGGTCGACGCCTTCGCCGAGAAGTTCGCCGCCGTCCGCGAGGGCGCCGGGCCCGACGTCGACGTGGCGGTCGACATCCACAACCCGCACCCCGCCGTCGCCAAGCAGCTCATCGACGCGCTGGTGCCCTACCGCCCCCTCTTCGTGGAGGAGCCTATGCCGGTGGAGCGGGTGAGCACGCTGCTCGACATCGCCCGCGATGCGCGGGTGCCGATTGCCGCCGGCGAGCGCTGGATGGGCAAGTGGATCTTCTACGATGCCCTATCCGAGGGCACCCTGTCCGTCCTCCAGCCGGACCTCTGCCACGCCGGCGGCATCACCGAGTGCCGAAAGATCGCGGCGATTGGTGAGGCTGCTTACGCAAAGCTGGCCCTACACTGTCCGCTCAGCCCGTTGGCGCTGGCCGCATCACTACAGCTGGACGCCGCCGTGCCCAACTTCCTTGTGCAGGAACACAACGAGGTCAACGACTGGCGCGAGGGTGGCAGGACGATGTTCGGGAAGGGCTACTTCAAGGATCCCTTCATCCTGGATGAGGACGGCTGCGTCGCACTGCCCGACGGCCCCGGCCTGGGCATTGAGCTGGACGACGACGGCATGGCCGAGATCATGGCGCGCCCCTGGTCTGGGCGACGGGGATGAGACTATGCCTGCGACGGTACGTGGCATCACCGGTGGCACGGCGGTGAAGTAACGCTCGATCCATCCAGGTGCAGATCTGGCGGAGGCGCACGTGGGCAACACGAGCTCAGCTTCTCGAAGCTCGCCGGTCCCATAAAGGATACCAAGGAGATACCGTGCCTGAAAACGAGACCCACACTCACTTACCGGCCCGACCGCCCTTCCAACTGAGCGTGGTCGCCCTGTCACACGGGTGGATCCAGTTGCCGCCCTTCGGCTATGATCGAGAAACGGGCGTCATCTCGTATGTCACGAGACTTGCCCACGGCGCCATCACCGAGATTCACATCACAGAGGCCGGCGATGGCGTCAACGTCCTCGCCGACACGTCGCTCACGGCCGAGGAGCAGATCGAGCTCGCCGCCCAAGTCACCTGGATGCTCGGGCTAGACCAAGACCTGGGGCCCTTCCACGACAAGGCGCGGGAAGAGCCCAAACTGGCCCACGTCATCGGCAGCGCCCGGGGCCGGATCCTGCGCAGCGCCGGCCTCTTCGAGGACACGGTCAAGACGATTCTGACCACGAACACCAGTTGGGCCGGCACCAAGCGCATGGTCGCGGCGCTGGTGAACCGCTATGGCACTCCGCATCCTGGTGATCCCGCGCGGCAGGACAGCGCGCCGCGGCGGCGGGCATTCCCGGCGCCGTCACAACTCGCAGCAGTCGCCGCTGAAGAGCTGCGCGCGGCCGGATTGGGGTATCGGGCGCCCTTCGTCGCCACCCTGGCGCGAGCTGTGACGGAGAAAGGGCTGGACCTGGAAGCACTACGGGACAGTGACCTCACCACCCCCGAGATCCGAGCCCAGCTGCTGGCCATCAAGGGCGTCGGCGCCTACGCCGCCGCAAACCTACTGATGCTCCTGGGGCGCTACGACTTCGTGCCCATCGACTCCTGGGCCAAGCAGGTGGTCAGCCGGGAGTGGCACAACGGCGCGCCGGTCGGCAGGGAAGAAGTTGAGGCTGCCTTCGAGGCCTGGGGGGAGTGGCAGGGGCTCGCCTATTGGTTCTGGGCGTGGGAACCGGGGTAGGCTCCGTGGGCCGGGCTCTGCGGACCGCGGGCATTCTGATGCCCGGCATCTT
>CAZEXX010000323.1:0-4606 GCA_964516885.1 uncultured Anaerolineales bacterium
TTATATACTAAAATAGGTCGAGTGCAAGAGACGGCTGTATAGAAGGCGAAGAGGCCGGAGGGAGATCCCCCGGCCTCTTGTAGCTGCAGTGTGTTGTCGCGATATCGGTCGTCCGTTTACTCAACCGAGATGTCTTTGCTGCCCTCCCACAGACCGTGGATGTTGCACTGTTCAACGGCAACGAGGGTGCCGGGCTTGTCGATGGTTATAGATAACTTCGCGCTTGGGTTCGTGTAGACGGGGCCGTGGCCGCTGAAGTCGAAGCGGCCAACCTGATAGAGGAACTTGTCGCCTTCCGGTTTGAAGAAGACGCTGATCCAGGCGATGTGGTGGGCCGTGGTGTTAGGATGGGCGATCTCCTTGCCGACGCTCACCGTCACCTTGAACGGTTCGCCAGCTTTCACGACATCCGGTGCCTCAATGGCGGGCACGTGTTTCTCGTTTTTCCAATCAGCAGACTGAATGGCATCGCCGATCTTCATAGCTAGGTCCTCCCTCTGAGATAGATGAACCAACAGTACATTCACTTTACTCCTGCTCACTGAAATGTCCAGGCGACGGCAGCGCGCACGCATCTCAGCCTGCAGGCACAGTCACAATCATCCCGAGCGGGTCAACCGGACACCCACAGGGCGAAGCGTGACAGTCGAGGGATCCAGGGCTTGGCGGCGTGTGCGATTGAAGGGGAGAGATCCCTCGACGGGGCTCGGGATGACGGCGAGAACTGCAGGACATGTTCTGGATGACAGCTCCTGCCCAGGAGCTGTCATCCAGATGCGTACGCCCTGCAGGCGGCGGGCTCAATGGTGAGGTGTGGAGATAGACGTATAATGATCGCACCCCGTCAGATTCGTTGTTTTCTTGGAGGAGGCAGGCATGGCGAGAAAAGTGAGGGTGGCCACGGTCTCGTGGCTCTATCGTGGAGGACCGACGGTTGAGGACAATCGAGCTCGGGTCCGCGACCTGCTCGATCAGGCTGTGGCGGAGAAACCGGATATCATTGCGCTGCCGGAGACCTTCGTCTCCCAGGGCGTAGCCCATACGTCGCCGGCTGCGGTGGCGGAGCCCGTCCCCGGCCCGACGACGGATCTCGTGGCGGCCTATGCGCGAGAGCATAGCTGCTACATCATCTGCCCTTTGATCGGGATTCACGGCGACCAGTATCACAATGATGCCGTGTTGATCGACCGGAAGGGTGAGATCGCCGGCATCTATGCGAAGATCCATCCCGTGGTGCAGGGCTCTGAGTTCACGAGCCTGGAGCTTGGAGTCATGCCGGGCAACGAGGCTCCGGTCTTCGAGACGGACTTCGGCAAGATCGGGATTCAGATCTGTTTCGACCTGATGTATCCCGAGGCCTGGGCAGAGCTCAAGCAGAAAGGGGCCGAGATCGTATTCTGGTGTTCGGCGTATGATGGTGGTAAGCATCTGGGAGTATATGCCTGGATGCACCAGTATCACATCGTCTCTGCCGTGCAGTCCCGCCACGCCCGGGTCATCAACGTCATGGGTGACACGGTGGTGAAGAGCGGCTGGCACGACCGCGTGATCGCGGAGACGATCGATCTGGACACCGTGGTGTTCCACTGTGATTTCAACGGCACCGTGATTCCCGAGATACGCAAAGCCTATGGACCGGATGTGGAGATTGAGGTGTGGCACGAGGAAGGACTTTTCACGCTGTCGGGGAATCGTGAGGGCCTCAACGTGGCGGACATCATCCGTGAATTCAACCTTGAGCCGCTGGATGACTATCTTGCCCGCAACATGGCGCTGCAGGACGCCATCCGCGAGGGTCGTGCGGTCCCAGATCTGACGCCGCCTTACCTGGGGCGCAGGCAGTGGGGATAGAGGGTACCTATCAAAAAGGAGCGACAGATGCGTGTGAAAGTCATTGGTGAACCATTGCCCAACATCCCTTGGGAAGACCGCCCGGCATCCGCCGGACGCCAAGGGCGCCCTGACGTTGTCTGGCGCTCAGAGCGCAACCCGGTCATCCCGCGCGACCTGATCCCCTGTTCGAACAGCATATTCAACAGCGCTGTTGTCCCGTACAAGGGGGCTTTCGCCGGTGTTTTCCGGGTCGATGACATGGGCCGGCAGATGCAACTCCACGCCGGGCGCAGCGAGGACGGCGTGACTTGGGATCTGAATCACGAGCGCATTGGGTTTGTCGGCAAGCAGAAGGAGCTGGGGGACTTCGTCTACGGATATGATCCCCGCGTCGTGTGGATCGAGGATCGCTACTATGTGACGTGGTGCAACTGGTTTCACGGCCCGACCATAGGCGTTGCCTATACCCATGATTTCGAGACTTTCCACCAGTTGGAGAACGCGTTCCTGCCCTTCAATCGCAACGGCGTGCTCTTTCCGCGGAAGATCAACGGTCGCTTCGGAATGTTGAGCCGCCCCAGCGACAATGGCCATACGCCCTTTGGCGACATCTTCTACAGTGAGAGCCCGGACATGAACTTCTGGGGCAATCACCGCTATGTCTTCGGCACGGCGGGTGGCTGGCAGAGCACCAAGGTGGGAGCCGGCCCGATCCCGATCGAGACCTCCGAGGGGTGGCTGATGATCTACCACGGCGTGTTGACCTCGTGCAACGGCTACGTCTATAGCGCAGGTGCCGCGCTGCTGGATCTCGATGAGCCCTGGAAGGTGATCGCCCGGGCCCGTACGTATTTCCTCTCGCCGCAGACTCTCTATGAATGCGTAGGCGACGTGCCGAACGTGGTCTTCCCCTGTGCCACGCTCTGTGATGCGGAGACCGGACGGCTGGCCCTTTACTACGGTGGGGCCGATACGGTGGTCGCGATGGCGTTTGGCTATGTCGATGATCTTGTCGACTATATCAAGAGCGATTCCATCGTCTGAGGTGCTATGTTTGAGCTGAAGCCGGATTTCGAACAGGTTCTCGAACGTTATGAGGCGTGGTGGTCCTGCGAGATCGTGGACCGACCATTGGTGTCGATCACCTATCCCAAGCCCTGGCCCGACCAGCTGCCGTATCCCCAGAAGGTGCACGCATCTTTCCGCGAGCGCTGGATGGACACGGCGTTTGTGGTCGAGCGCATGGTGGCGGAGGTGTACAACACCGTCTACTACGCTGATGCTCTGCCGATCAAGTTTCCCAACCTCGGCCCCGAGGTCTTCTCGGCATTCTACGGGTGCCCGCTGGAGTTCAGCGAGACCACCTCGTGGAGCGAGCCGATTCAGGAGGATTGGTTACCCGGATCGGTCGCCAAGCTCCAGTTGAACCTCGATAGTGTCTATTCCCGCAAGATCCTGGAGTTGACGGATGCGCTGCTTGAGGTGGCTCAGGGGAAGTTCATCATCGGCTACACGGATCTCCACCCTGGGGCCGACGCCATCGCCGGGTTCCGTGATCCGCAGGAGCTGTGCGTCGACATGATTGAGTATCCGACGGAGGTGCAGGCCCTCTGCGAACGGATCACGGATGACTTCATCGAGGTCTACGATATCTACTACGAGAAGCTCTCGTCCGCCGGTATGCCCAGCACGACCTGGCTGAATGCGACGTGCCGCGGCAAGTTCCATGTGCCGTCGAATGACTTCTCCTGTATGATCTCCAGCCGGATGTTCGAGGAGATCTTCCTCCCGGGCATCGTCTGGGAGTGCCGGCACATGGATCGCAATATCTACCATCTCGATGGCCCTCAGGCGCTCCGCTATCTCGACACGCTGTTGGCCATTCCCGAGATTCACGCCATTCAGTGGGTGCCGGGAGCCGGACAGGATCATTGGTCCAACTGGATCGAGGTCTACCAGCGCATACAGGCCGCCGGCAAGGCTTTCGTCTTCTACCCGCCGGTGGAGGAGCTCGATCAGGTTGTCGAGGAGCTGAGGCCCGAGGGCGCCTGGCCGGTTGTGAGTGGCGTGAGGGACGCAGAGATGGCCGAGGCGGCGCTGAAGACAATTGCGGCGTGGCGGTAGGGAATCAGCGAATCTGAGAATGGCAGAATGGAAGAATGAAGGAATAGAGAATGGGAGAATGGCGAGTCACGGATTCTGACATTCGCTGATTCTTCCATTCTTCCCAAAGGAGAACCAATGAAAATCACAGAAGTGAAGGTATATCCAGTTTGGGTTGCCCATCGCAATCAGTGTCTTGTGAAGGTAGAGACGGATGAGGGTATCTACGGCTGGGGTGAGGCCGGGGTGTCAGGCCGGGAGCTTGCTGTCGCGGGTGCCGTCAACCATTATGCCGCCTTCCTGGTGGGGCGTGACCCGATGCAGCGCGGTGCGCTCTGGCAGGAGATGTATCGCAGCCAATACTTCGAGGGTGGGCGCATCCTTACCGGCGCCATCTCGGCGATCGATATGGCGCTGTACGACATCGCCGGCAAGGCTCTGGGGGTTCCGGTCTACGAGCTGTTGGGCGGTAAGCACCGCGACACCGTCCCGTGCTTTGCGACGACCGGTGCGCGCACGTACGAGAAGTTACTGGAGAATGTGAATCTGTTGCTGGAGAACGACTGGAATGTCATTCGCGTCGGCGCGGCGCAAGGTCCGATCACCGAAAAGGGCGCGCGGTATGACGATCGAACACTCTATGAGCCGCGGGCGTCCATCGGCGTGACGG
>CAZEXX010000324.1:0-1765 GCA_964516885.1 uncultured Anaerolineales bacterium
CTCAGCAGCGTGACATCGCCGGGCTGCAGGCTGAAGGCCAACAGCAGCGGATCGACCTTGAGGTCGACCAGGCCCAGGCTGCTGCGGAGCATGTGCACGGGTTCGTCGTCGCGCGCCATCCTCCAGTTGCCCTCGCCCATATGCATCATCAGCACAGCATCGTGAGCGGGGTCCATCGTGAACATCTCGGTGAAGTTGGCCGCACCGGCCAGCATCGCCATCAGGCTGACGGCGGCGGCGCTGGTCACGTCACCCTCACCGCCGAACCCGTAGCCCTCTCCCAACAGCTTGGAGGCAGCCAAGAAGGGCAGCGTCTCCAACCATCCCTCCTCGCCGATCGCCATGAAGTGTGCCGCTAATCCTTGGAGGCTGTGCTCCTCCATCGTCGTGCGCAGGGCCCACTCCAATCGGGAGTTGGCCTCGTGTTCCGCTTCACTGATATTGCTCTCGATCTGGAAGTGCTCGCGGTCCGCTGCCATCTGGCCCGCGATGCTGTCGCCCGGGGCGCACTTGGCGCGCTCGGCGATCTCCTTCATAGCCAAGTGGTGCACCTGTGGCCCAACTTGCGCCAGCAGCGCGGTTTGGTCGATGCCGAAGTCGCCCATACCCTCCATAGGATATCCCAGAAGGCCGATCCGCATCCGGCGGAGGAAGCGCTCAGCCTGGGCGGCCAGGCACCACTCGCCGACGGCGTCGAGCGCCGCTTGGTCCTGATAGTGACCTGTGACCAGATGGATCTCCTGTCCGGCGCGCAGCAGCACGTTGACGAGATCCTGGACGCCGTGCATACCGTGGTTCTCCAGTGTCTGCTGTGCTGTGACGTCGGCGGTGATGCCGGGCAGTTGCTGGGTATTGAAGATCACGACGGGCAGGCGGGTGCGCAACAGCGCGGGCAGCGCGATGTGGCTGGGCGCGTAGGTCAGCAAGACCACCAGGATCATCTCCTTGTCGTCGGCCTCAAAGGCCGCAACGGCCCGATCGACCTGTTCGCGCGTGTTGCACACACCGGGGAAGTCGACATCGGCAAAGGGCGCGAGCGATGTGACGAGCTCGCGCGCGAACGTTGCCATCTTCGGTTTCAGGTCCGGAAGGATGTCGTAGAGGTCAAACATAAGGCCCAGCAGGCCAACTTTGGCTTTCTGCATTTCAATCCTCCTGTGCTCTAGCGTGAGGGAGCAAATGTCGTGTGGTAGAGGTGCTGGTAGTCGGAGAACTGCCGATCGTAGGTCGTGCGCGTCCCCGGCTCCGGCGCCAGTTTGGATACCGCGCCCCGGGCGGCGCCTTTGAAGGCGGAGAATCCGGCTTCAGCGTTGGGGAAACATCCGGCGCCCACCCCCGCCAAGATTGCGGCGCCCAGCGCGGCTGCTTGGCGCTCTTCCGGCACGGTCACCGGAACCCCCGTGACGTCCGCCACGATCTGGGGCCAGATGGGGCTTTGGGCGGCCCCACCCACCATAGTGAGCTGTTCGACTGCGACGCCAGTTCCCTGGATTTCCTCAATGGTCCACCTCAGCTCATAGGTGATGCCCTCCATAACCGCGCGGGCCATATCCTCCCGTGCATGGGAGAGCATCAGGTTTAGAAAGCCGCCACTTGTTCTGGTGCCGACGTGGCCGCCGGATAGCGGGACGAAGAGCAATCCATTGGCACCCGGGGGCACTCGCGCTGCACCTTCGTTCAATGTGCCATAGAGGTGTGCGCGTGATCGTGCGCTGTCCTGGCGCCAGACCTGGCTGAGTAGCCACTCCAACGAAGTCCCAATGCC
>CAZEXX010000324.1:1865-2990 GCA_964516885.1 uncultured Anaerolineales bacterium
ACGTCCAGTCCGAGTAGGAGCTCTCTTCCCGCCGGCATCGCTGGGTTCCTTGCCTAGTTGCCTGGCGCGCTGGGCCACACTGCGGGTGTGAAGGGCCACGCCAGTTTCTCACAGACGGCCTCCCAGCGTTCGGCTATGCCTTGCTCGAAGAGGAAGGGGACGAAGCCCAATTTCAGATAGATCTTCAGCGCAGGCAGTCGCCAATCGTCGGTCAGCAGATGGATGCGCTCGTAGCCGGCAGAAAGAAGGCGCTTCACAACCGCTGCGCAGACCGCCGTCCCAAGGCCCTTGCCGGCGTGTGCCGGGCGCCCGGCAACCCATCCCAGTTCGCCGCCATAGGGGTGGAACGTCGTTGGGTTGTGGGTGGCCATCGCCGTCGCGACAAGCTCCCCAGTGGGTTCGTAGGCAACCACGAAGAAGCCGTTTGGCAGGACGCGGTTGAGACAGCGCTCGACTCTCGGTGGGCCGAAGTCGGTGAAGCCGGCTTCGTGAACCAGGGATAGATAGTCCGCCAGATCCTCCGCAGGGTCAAAGATGCGCAGAGTATAGCCGGCTTGGAGCTTTGGCTCAGGCGGCGAAGTCAGAAGTGCTTCCGACCAGATCATCTTCAGCTGTGGTTGTTTGTTTTCCATGGGTTCCCCTCTGCTGTGACCTTAAGCCAAACCGAACGCTGGGAAGAATGGAGAATGAAGGATCAGCGAATCCAGGAGCTCCTCTGCTATGGCCTTAGGCTATGCCGAACAGATCTGCGGCGTTATTGTAGAAGATATCTGCTACGTCGGCGGTGGTCAAGCCCGTTGCTTCCGCGGCTTCCCGGAACGCTATGATCTCCTCATAGAGGAAGAATGATAGGCGCCGGCTTTCATCCTGGCTGACCTCGCGCATGTGGGCGTCCCCGCTGACGTCACCATAGAGGCCGGGGGGGACCAGGTTGATGTAGGTGCCGCCCTCGCAGATGCGCCGCATCCGCATGCGCAGGATGGGCAGGTCACTGCCGAAGAGGATGCGCTGTGGACCTACCGTGCGGATGAGTTGTTCCATCACCCACGAGTTGGTGTTGGCGCTGAAGTCGAACCGCATATCGGATGTCTGCCCCAGCACCGCAAAAGCCTCACCGACGTCCTC
>CAZEXX010000324.1:3090-4597 GCA_964516885.1 uncultured Anaerolineales bacterium
CTCACGTAGTCGTTGGTCGCTGCCAGATCCACGGTGCGGTTCGGGGAACCGAAGATCACCGGCGTAACGGTCTCGTCCGGAAGCATCAGGCGATAGGTCTCCAGCAGGTCCTCGATGGCGTTGTCCTCGGCTACGCGGCTGGGCCAGCTCACCGTGCGGGCCGTGCTCTGGGCTTCCTGGGATTCACGGATGAAGGACTTGAGCCAGACGTGCGTGTGCACATCGACGATCCTGGACGGCAGGAAGCCGGACAGTTTCTCTCGATAGATCTGCCGGTCAATCGACTTCACATCGAAGAGCATAGCGTTTCCTCTCTGGGCCTGCTGATATGCGGGACTACCACGTGCGCGAATCCGGCACCTCCATCCAGGCGCCGCCGTCCAGGATCGAGGCCTGGCTGACCAGGCCGGGCAGCGTCATATCCAGCGCCTCGTGGATGCCGATGGGGCAGGGCGTGCCGTCAACGATGCTGTTGATGAAGTCGAGTACTTCGAAGTAGTCGCCGCCGCCGTGCCCGGCCTTGAGGGCTGCCTCGGGCGGATTGCGCCACATCTCGGGAAGGTAATCGTCCTCCAGCGCCTTCAGCTCCATCCACGTATTGGCGTCCTCCGCGAGGTCTGCCAGCCAGATCTTGTCCGGCTCAAGCCGGCTGCGCGCGGATTCGTAACATCCCTCGGTTCCCTGCAGGCTGTAGTTGGTCATCGCGTGGGGCCTGTTGGAGAGCATATCGACCCGGATCTTGATCAGCCCGCCCTTGGCGGTTTTGGCCAGCACGACGCAGCTATCCTGATTCTCATAGATGTCGCCGCGCGGATCGCGATAGTGGTGTCCGCTGCCCTCGCAGGCGACCCTGGAGACGCGGTCATCCATCCATTGGAGGATCGGGCCCAAGCTGTGGGTGGGGTAGGTGATACCGTCGATGCCGGTCTGCCATTTGCGCCGCCACTTGGTGACCTCGTTGAGTTCTTTGAGCTCGTGAAGGTACTCGCCCTCGGCGTAATAGATCTCCCCAAAGAGCCCGCGACGTGCGAGCTCCTTGACTAACACGTTGGATTTGATGTAGGTGTAGTTCTCGGCCATCATGTAGACGGCATCGGAGGCTTTGGCTGCTTCGGCGACCGCTCTGCATTCCTCGACGGAGATCCCTACCGTTACCTCACAGAGAACGTGGATGTTCCGCTCCAGGGCCATGATGGTCTGGGTCGCGTGGAGATGCATGGGAGTGCCAATGACCACGGCGTCGACGCCGGAGCGGTCTAGCATCTCCTCGTAGTCCGTGTAGGCCTCGGTTGCGCCGAGCTTCCGGGCCGCTTCGGTCAGCGCATCCTCCCGAATGTCGCAGACGACGCGGATCTGCGCGATCGGATGGGCGTCGAATGGGGCTCTGAAGCTCGCGCCGCGACCTGCTGCCCCAACAATGCCGATCTTGAGCGTTTCCGGTTCGGTCATCGAGCGATTCTCCTGATCGTATCTGATGGGTGTTGGCCTCTATTGTGTGCCAATGGCC
>CAZEXX010000325.1:0-4576 GCA_964516885.1 uncultured Anaerolineales bacterium
CAGTTGTGGCAGGCACCAGCCCCAGCGGATGGAGGACTGTTTTCGAAGTAGTTCCTATGGTCTGTCGCCCACCACGCAGGACGAAAATACAGCGCGAAGAGCAGAGCGGCCAAGATGCTGGGCATCAGAATGCCTCCGGTCCGCAGATGGAGAGACAGTGGGCGGCTATTTTCGGAATAGGCCTCATGTGCGCATGCGCACACCACGCAAGCATGAAAATGCAGCGAGCAGAGGCCGCCAGATAGCTGGGCACGACAGCTTGTCCTCGAAGGGGAGCCCGGCCTACATGCAGATCCCATGTAGGTTGAGCTGTTAGCTCGACCATCTGCTCGACAGTACACGGTGCTATTTTCGAAGTAGTAGAAGTGTGCCTCGATGACCAACTGGCAACGGGCCCTTCTTGAGCATTCACCCCGTTCTGAAGCACACCTGCCGTCCATGCGTTCTCCGTGCGCTGACCATGCGCTGGGCAGGCGAACCCCATGCATCTCCGCAATACGCTGTAAGTGCCTGAAGAAAGATCCCACCCAGTAAGGAGGCACGAAATGCAGCGGAAACGATGGTTCACCGGTACAGTGGTCGTAGTGATGTTGAGCTTGACGATGGTGCGGGGACAGGCGCGGACGCAGGCTCTGGATCTCACGGTTGATCAGTCCGCGGTGACGATACAGGCTGAGCCGCAAGTCGCCGGCCCGGCAGCGCAGCTCTCACCCTCCCAAGCGGTCCGATATGACCATTGGCTGGCGTTGGGTGTGCATTTCAAGGGCCAGTGGCAGCCAGAGCGGGTGACGATGGTACTCTCAGTGCTGGACCACTTCGCCGGCAGCTTCGGCGAGGAGCGCTTCGTCAGACTGATCCAGCAGGCGGTGTCGGAGGCGTCAGACGGCCAGGCCGGCGGCCTCACCTTCGCGATGGATCCCAGCCGCGATTATTGGATAGCCTCCTGGACACCCCAGATGGGCCAGATCACGCTCTCCGAGAGCCTCTTCGATCAAGCCCACCTGGACACCCACTACCGCTGGCGCTTCTTGGACGATCTGGCCGAAGCGCAGCCGCGTGCAGTGACAATCCAGGAGTTCGCCCTAGGCCACGAGCTGGGTCATCTCATCATCGATGCGCTGCGCGAGGAACACATAGCCAAGCAACTGGCCCCTTCGTTCCTTGAGGATACCTACGCCGAGCTATACCTCGACTACTGGGCGGATCCCTTGCACGACGCCAATGAGAGTTTGGCCAGCGAAGTCGCACTCTGGGTCTACGGCATCCGGCGCTCCCGAGCGGTACGGGACTATCAGGAGCAGACCCTGGTGCCCGCGCTGGCGCCTCAATCCGACCTGGCAGTCAGCAGTCTCGCGGAGTAGGCACCGGTAATCTGAGCCCACCACAATGCCGGATAGGCCGGGCTCCACAGCTCAGACGCCGTCGCCAATGGCAGACTCCTGCCACAGATGCCGCATCTCCTCACTGGTCGCCAGCAACTCGTCCAGCGTTCCCTCTGCCTCGACACGACCCTCCTTCAGCAGGAGAATGTGATCGGCCCGCTGCAGCACCGCGTGCCGGTGCGAGACGACGAGACACGTAGCATCGCGCTGCGCAAAGACCCGCTCCCACAGCGTCTGCTCCGTCTCCACATCGAGCGCACTGGAGAGGTCGTCAAAGACCAGCAGCTCCGGATGGCGGACAAACATCCGCGCCGCCGCCGCCCGCTGCATCTGCCCTCCGGAGAGCTTGACACCCCGCGGGCCAACCATCGTGTCCAGACCGTGATCCAGATCCGCCAGATCCTTCTCCATCACAGCCTTGTGAAGCGCCCCGTCGATGTCAACCCCGTCAGCATCCGCCGGCAGTCCCATCAGGATATTGTCCCGAAGCGTGTCGCTGAAGAGCCGGGGCACCTGAGCCGTGTAGGCCGCACGCGGCGGCACAAAGAATGCGCCGGGATCCGCGACGACTTCGCCGTTCCAGCGCACTTGCCCTTCGTCCGGAGGGAGAAGACCCAACAATGTCCTCAGAAACGTGCTCTTGCCGGACCCTACCCGCCCGGTGACCACGGTGAAGTCGCCCCGGTTGATGCGCAAGTCGATGCGCTCGATGCCACGTCCGGTGTCCGGGTAGTGATAACTCAGATTACTGATCGCCAGCGACGTCAACTTGTGAGCGTCACCTCGGGGCTGATAGGGCAGCTCCGGGAAGTGTTTTCTGATGATGATGGGCCGGTCGGCCACCAGGGCCTCCGGTGGCGCGCCTTGCATCAACGCCTCCATCCGATCCAACGACACCTTGGTCTGTTGGCCCCACGCCGTCATGTTGCCGATGGCGGTGATCCCACGGGTCACCGGCCCGAGGTACGTGACGAAGAGCGCAAAGTCACCGACGGTGAAGGTCCCGTCGCCCATTGACTGCGCACCCAACAACAGAATCAGCCCCATGCAGATATCGATCGCACTGTCTGAGATAGTCCACCGCATCTCCGAGAAGACTGAATCCTTGACCGCAGCCTTGCGGCGCGCCTCGTTGATGCGATCGAACCGCGCCCTGACCCGCGGCTCAGCCCCGGCCACCTTGACGGCCTGCACGCTGCCGAAGACATCGCCGATAAACGCGGTCACGCGCCCGGCGGCGGCCCGGCTCGCGGCCCGCGCCTTGTGCATATGGCGGCTCAGCACAAAAACCGTGCCGACAACCACGGCCTGCGGCAGCATCAAGCTCAGCGTGAGCCTGGCGTTCACCCCGAACAGAATCACCAGCCCAACAATCGCAGCCCCCGTTTGCCCAACGACCTCGATCGTCCAATCGGAGCTGAAATCCGCCATATGGTCAACGTCGCCGCGGAAACGGCTGATGGCCTCCCCCGGCGTGCTGGGCAGGGCACGCGCCCCCGGTCGGTTGAGAATGTGGGATAGCATGTTCATTCGCAGAAGGCCACTGGTCTCAAAGATCAACGGTATCCACGCCGCTTGTCCGGCCAGCAGTAGCGACACGCGAAGCACGGCGATCCCCACCAAAAGTGCAAGGAGCCCCCACAGGTTGGCCTCTGCAGGCGCACCGCCGGAGAGCGAATCCAGGATCTCGCGGGTGACCAGTCCCGGCAGCAGAGGCACGAAGCGGATCGCTGTCCAGAGCGAGAGCGTCAACAGGAACAGCCACGGCCAGTGGCGGATAGCCTTCCAGGTGGCCTTCCAGACACTCATACCAACACCCCCTCCAGACCTGTGCGCAGCAGTTGAGAGAAACGCGAAGTCGGATCAGCCGCCAGCGCCAGCCGCTCACCGAACTCCGCGATGCGGCCATCCTCCAGGATCATGATCTTGGTGGCTCGCTGGACGGTCGCCAGGCGATGGGCCACAATCACGGCGGTTCGATCCTGGAAGAGCCGGTCTATCGCCCGTTCCATCAGCCGTTCCGTCAACGGATCTAGACGCGAGGACGCCTCGTCCAGGATCACCAGACCGGGATCGCGCAGGAAGACGCGCGCGAAGGCCAAGAGCTGCGACTCGCCAGCGGACAGCCCTGTCGTGGTGGTGCCCAACTCCGTGTCCAACCCCTCCGGCAGATCCTGCAGCCACTGATCGAGCCCCAGCTCGTCCACAGCCGCCAGGATTCTCTCATCGCTGATGCGATCATCAAACATCGTCAGGTTATCACGCACCGTCGCCTGAAAGAGTTGCACATCCTGGGTCACCATGCCCACACGATAGCGTAGACTGGCGATCGGCACATCAGGCAACCGGAGACCACCCATGCGCACCTCACCGCGCAACGGGTCATAGAGACGGCACAACAGCCGTGTGATCGTGGTCTTGCCGCTGCCCGTGCGCCCCAGAACTCCCACCACATCCCGTGATTCCAGTTTCCACGTCAGGTCCTTCAACACCAGGCCGTCATCCTCATAGGCGAAGTCAACGCCAGAGAAGCAGAGTGACAAAGCCCCTGATGGCAGTGCTTGAGCCCGCGCGGGATCAGGCTCTTGCACCTTCGGTGTCGTGGCAAAGAGTTCCTGAACTCGCTCAATGCTGCCGCTTGCCGACTGCATATCCCGCATCTGCCGCGCCAACTGGTTGAGCGGCCATTGCAGCATCGTGTTGTAGTGGAAAACCAGGTAGACTGCGCCGATGGTGATATCGCCACGCAGCATCAGGCTGCCACCCAACCCCAGGGCCAACACCGACCCCAGGGCCAACATGCCCTCTGTGAACCCCCAGTTCAGCGCGGTGCTGGCCATGTAGGCCTTGCGACTCACGATGTAGACCCGCCGAAACAGCAGCTTCATTTGGAGCAGCACGTAGCCGACCGCACCGTTCGCGCGGATGTCCTCTGTGCCTCCAAGGCGCTCCTCCAGGAAGCCGTAGAACTCCGACTGCGCCTGGCGCTCCGCCTTCCATAGTGGCACCGTGATGGAAACAGACTTGCCCAGCACGAAACTCACCGCACCGACGAAGACCAGGTAGCAGATCCCGATCCGCCAGTCCTCAAGGAAGAGCAGCACCAGTATCCCGATCAATAGAGCGGCGCTGCCCACAATCTGTATCACAAACCGCGAAAAGAAGTTCGAGAGAACGTTGACGTCGCCGTCGAT
>CAZEXX010000326.1:0-1903 GCA_964516885.1 uncultured Anaerolineales bacterium
CACCTCGATGGTCTGTGGCACATAGCGGATGATCTCGTGCCCGTCCGCATCGCAGAGCCGCAGCAGCAGATCGGTCTCCGCCACGCCATCGGGGCAGGCCATCGTGGCCGCAAAGGGTTTACCCGGCAGAAGCACGACGGTGCGTCCCATCAAGGTGTTGGCGCCGGCCAGCAGCGTGAGCGACGCTCCGGCCATACGCTCGGTCACCGCCACGCCAACCTCAATGATGCCGTCCTTGACCTCGAGGTTTACGGCAGCCCGGCGGTTAGCGTTCTTTGCGGGTCCGATCTTTTGCACGGGGTACCAGAATTGGCTGAACTTCTTGGTCTCGTAGGGCTGCAGCCACGAGAAGTCCGGCTGGTTGTCAGTATAGGCGCCGGCCATCAGCTCGATGTAGGGGCCATCAGCATCGGTCAGGTTGGCCTCCCAACCCTTTGCGAACTCGCCATCACCCCAGGTGAACATCTTCTTGCCCGGCGCGATGTAGCGATTGGCAACGTAGATGATGCCCGCATCGGCACGGTGGTCGTAGCCGCCGAAGTAATCGTAATCGGTGTGCCATACGAAGTATGACGTCGGCACGGGAATCGCATCGTACCAACTCAGGTCGGTGCCCTTCCCCTCATTGCTGTAGTCGATGCCGTAGTAGGTCTCATGCGCCATAGGAAAATGGGCCATCGAGCGCTTTGAGTGATCGGTGACGACGGTGACGTCGGGAGGGAAAACGGCCTGGTACTCGTCGTGGACGTGCACGCCGACGTTGAGCCACCACAAGAAGGTCTGAACTTCAGGGGTGCGGTTGAAAAGCTGGACCTTCATCTCGAAAAAAGCCTTCCCCGGAGTGAGGCAGATACCCACCATCCCCTTCATCCGCTGCATCGGATCGTTCTCGCTCAGCCAGACTGTCTTGCTGCCGTCCGGATGCTCCTCGATCAGGTGCTGCATCGGCATAAAGGTGGAAGGGCGGTGGTGCTGTGGCCAGTTGTACTCGATCCCTCCCGAGGCCCACGAGCCGAAGAGCCCGATCAAAGCCGGCTTGATCACGTTCTGGCGATAGATGAACTGATATCCGTTGGTCTTGTCCACCGCCTCATGGATACGGCCTCCGATCTGGGGCAACATCATCAGCCGGAGGTACTCGTTTTCAATGTAGACCGCCTCGTAGTCCTGCGGCGCACTCGCGCTGGCGAGCTTATCCAGGAACGGATTGGGATAGACCCGTCCGCTGGTGCCCTGGTTGACGCGCTTCTCCAGAAACATCGGATTCACATCCGGTGCCGGGGGCGCGTACGTCGGAATTGTTATTGTCTCTTCCCATGCTCTTACATCATCTGCCATAGTCCTGCTCCTTAGTTCCTATCCTTCATAGGTCCAGGATGCTGATCCTGGCGCCCATCCACATAAACCGCGACCCACTGCGCCAAACGTTTGCCGAGCCGGCGCCCCGCCTCAATGGCAGCGTCCTCGCGCGGGCTGCCGGCCGTGACGGCACCGTAGTGCAGCGTGAACTGATGGCCGGTATAGTCGGTCACACCGAAGGTCAGCATCCCGACGTTCATCATCATGATCAGAATTGACATACACGTCAGTTCGGCCCCGCCGCCCCACCCACCGGCTGTCGAGAACGCGCAGCCGATCTTGCCGTCCATCTTGCCCCAGGTAGGGTGGGACAGATCATCCCAATACTTCTTCATCTTCCAGGACGTAAGGCCAACATACGTTGGCGTGCCCGTGGCGATGCCGTCGGCCCACAGTGCATCTTCCAGTGTGGCCTTGTCGACATGGAGCACTCGCACATCCATCTCGGCGATCTGTCGCGCGCCCTCGGCCACGTGCGCCGCCATCTTGGCCGTGTTGCCGGTCTTGCTGTCGTAGAGAACGAGGATCTTGCCCATATGTGTGT
>CAZEXX010000326.1:2003-4548 GCA_964516885.1 uncultured Anaerolineales bacterium
GGCTCCATCACATACCACGCCGCCACCAATACATCGTCCACCGAGCTCCGCGTGTGGTGGTCCTCACCCGCCTCGACGATAATGACATCGCCGGTGCGCACGGGATAGTCAACCCCATCGATGGGGAGCACACCCTGGCCCTGGATGAAGATAAAGACCTCGTCAGCGTCCTCGTGGACGTGGCGCGCCTCGGGATGCGCGGTCTCGCCGGGCTTGAAGACGTAGACACCACCGTGGCCGATCGCCTTGTTGCCCAACAGCGCCGGCAGTAGCCGGGAGTCCGTAGTTCGCAGATCCTCTACACGCAGTCGTTTCATCCACTACCTCCCACACCTATATAAGCCGCTCTGTCCTCTCCCAAATTCCTAGGTCATAGTCCACGCCCAGGCCGGGCCCTGTCGGCACCCGGACACATCCATTGCGAATCCCGAACGAGGGCGAGCTCCATGAAGCCGGTTCGATGTGCTCCCCACGCCACTCCTGATACGGCCCCATGTTCTCGGCCACCGAGCAGAAGTGGAGCACCGCGGCGGCCTCTGCACCGACCTTGGGGCTGTGCGGCATGATTGACATGCCCGCAACGGTCGCCATCTCCGCCACCTGCAGCGCACGGATCAGGCCCCCGTTGTACATCACATCCGGCTGGACCACATCGACCACACGGTCGCGGATCATCCACGCGAACGTCTCCAGACTGGAATCCTGCTCGCCACCTGCCACGGGCATCACCAACGCATCCGCCACACGCTTCGTCTCCCAGTACGCCTGCCACGGACACGGCTCCTCCAGGAAATCGACGCCGTAACCGGCCAGGAATGTCCCCACCTCGATCGCGCAAGCAGCATCATAGGAACCGTTGGCGTCGACGTAGATCGTGATCTCATCGCCGAAGGTCTTGCGGGCCAGCTGAATCAAACGCTCGGTGCGGCCGGGCGATGCGTCCGCATTGTGGCTCATCCGTCCGCCGATCTTGAGCTTCACGGCGGCCGCGCCGGTCTCAGCCAGTCTGTCAGCGAGCCAGGCGACCTCTTCCTCGGGCGTTGTGTCACGCCGCAGGCTGGAGAGATAGACCGGGATGTCCTGGCGGATCACGGTGCCCAGCAGCTCGCCCACCGGACAGTCCGCCAACTTGCCGAGAAGATCCAAAACAGCCAGCTCCGCGTAGGCAACGGGGTTCCAAAGCGCGATACCGGCCAGCTTGTAGACGCTGCGATACGTATACACGTCCTCGACAAGGCTCGGCAGATCACGGGCATCCTTTCCCACAAAATACGGAAGGATGAACTGCTGGAAAATGGGCCACAGGTAAGCAAGACGGTCGTTCACAGTGGCTATGCCGGTGACACCCTCTTCTGAGGTTACCTGAACCAGAAAGTGGCCCTCGAATCGATACGCCTCAAGCGACGCTATCCTCACCGGCTGCGGGAATTTCTCATAGAGATTCATCGGCTCTCCTTATCTATGACAGACCATGAGGAGCAGTTTTGGGCCGCAACCGATCACGATGCCGGACACGGTCAGGGCCAAGACTGCCAAGGCGTGTTTCAGAACGGGAGTGGAACTGCTCCCTTATGCGGCGATGAACCATTGGTGGATCTTCGCCCCCCATTCTGAAACACGCCCGAGCTCGGGTAACGCTTGAAGGTGTCGTGACTCGCACGGCAACGCGGCGAGAGACCCGACGCCTAGAGAGAATTCTTGCTGCGCGTACGCTGAAGTTCGTTATCGGGCAGGCGCTTGTCCAGCAGGTCGAGTGAGATCTCGATGCATTCGCGCGCCTCGGCCGGCGTGGTGGTGCCGATGGTGACCATGTCGCAATCGCGAATCGTGTTCCAAACGAAGGAGAGGCCCACAACGGGCAGCAGGCGCCCCGCCGCCAACGGCTTGATCGTCATCACGGGCTTCTTGGCGTTCTTGATGATGCGCATCACCCAGTCAGCCTCTACCTGCAGCAGGAATCCGGCCGCGTTGTAGAGCTGGATGTAGGTCTCGACATCCGCGCCTGTCTCATCCGCATAGATAACGGATTCGGGCATATGGGTCGAGAGCCCAGGTACCATACCGCGCTCGCGGATCATCGCGGTGTAGATGTCGATATCGCGGATCTTCCGGTACATCCGGTCCATCAGCGCATCTGTGATAGCCTGGTGAGGCATGCAGAATGTCGCGTTCATCTCCTTGCACTTGTCGAAAACGAGCTCCGGGGCCATCGCCTCCGGGCCACCCGGCGTGATGTTGAAATGCGGCGTCAGAATCCGGATGATGCCCTTGCCGGACCGCTGTTCCGCCTCCTGCACGGCCTCCTCCAGCTTGTCGGACATCGGGCCCATCACGGCATCCACACCGTATTCCAGGAAGACCGAGATTATCTCGGCTACGCTATCCCGGTCCTGGTATGTTTTGATGAAATTATCCTTGGCCACACTCGTATGGGAATAGCCAAGGAACCAGTTCGAGCCAATGATCAACCGGGGAAGCGATACCCCCCCTACCATAGTTCGCGGAAACTCCGTCATGAATCGACCTCCTGAGTCATTGTCATCAA
>CAZEXX010000327.1:0-4547 GCA_964516885.1 uncultured Anaerolineales bacterium
GTCATTCGCTGATTCTGAATTCCCTGATTCCTGTCTCCTACGCGTGTAGGACGGTGTCTGCGTAGTGAATCATGGCCTCGCTGAGGAAGTCTGCGAGACCGGGCGCGACCTGCTCGTAGGAGGCTCGAAACTCGTCGTTCTCGACGTAGAGTTGTGCCAGGCCGCGATAGATCTGTGGCGTCACGGTGTAGAAGTTCCCAATCCACGCGAAGTGTTGTGCAACCAGGGTCTGAACGCCTGGGTCCTGTGCGCCCTTGTCCATCGCATCCGCGATGGACTGAGTCACGGCATTTCCCTGTTCTTTGAGCGCCTGCCATTGGGTCTTACTCATCTTGCGGATTCGTCGGTTGGACTCGGCTACTACCGCCGGATCATAGCGCTCAGCAGCTTCACGCTGGTAGCGCTCGGCCTGCTCTTTGGTGAACCCCTCATAGAGCTCTTCGTCTGTCAGTTCCACGGATTCTCCCTTCAGTCTCAGTAGTGTTTTGTCGATCGTTGTCAGGAGGCGTTGCGTGCGCGCGATGCGTTCCTCCACGACCTGACGATGGCCCACCAGTGCCTGTACTTGATCGAAGCTCGGATCGTCGAGAACGTCGGCGATCTCTTCCAGCGGCATGTCTAGCTCTCTGAAGAAGAGGACCTGCTGCAATCGCAGGAGATCCTCAGTGCTATAGAGCCGGTAGCCCGCGGCGCTCCGCGAGGAGGGCGTCAGCAGTCCGACCTCGTCATAGCAGTGCAGTGTCCTGACACTCACGCTCGCCATCTTAGCCAGGGTTCCCACGGTACAGGTCTCCGCGTCGGCTTCCATATAGGGGAGTATACACCCTAACGCAACGTGAGGGTCAAGGGGGAGATGGGGATCCGACGGTTTCAGGTTGGTGGTTGCGCGTTGCACGTCTGACTCGAGGGTTTGGCTTCTCGGAAGATCTAGGTACCGCAGAACAGGCATCCGTTGAATCGTGCATCGTGAATCGTGAAGGAAGCGGGATCGACGGACTATCTCTGGTTCGCTGAGCCCGCGGAGCCGGTCTCAGCCCCAAAGCGTATCAGCGTGACGAGCATCCAGTAGGACGCGATGAGGAAGAGGTAGAAGAGCAAGGAGAAGGCGACCGTTTCGGGGTGGGAAAAAGGGTGGCGGAGCGGCTGCCAGATGTCGGAGAGGATCTCTCGGGGGCGGGTGAAGATGTCCCAGCTGTTCCAGCGTTGGAAGCGACCCAGGTAGATGCCGAAGCTGCCGGCACCGAGAGTGCCCAGGGCGAAGATCCAGCCGATCAAGGGCCCGGCCATACGGAGGACCACGGTCTGCATCAGGTAGAGGGAGACGTGACCAAGGAAGGAGCCGGTCCAGGCGAAGGCCACCAGCAGGATCAGATCGTACCATAGGGGGACGTCCGAGGCCTGAAGGTGCATAAGGTCCGTGAGCAGGTAGGGGGCATTCGGGAAGAAAAGCAGCCAGATGAGCGCTGAGCCGGCGACCAAGAGAGTGGTCAAGCTCAGCCAGCGCTTGTAGAGGTTGTAGGCCGCCAGCGAACTGATGAAGGGGAGCCAGGCCAGGAAGAGGTTCCAGAGGAGCCCGATGTACGTGAGACCGCGGGTATAAGCCATACGCAGCGCCAGCAGTCCGGCGCAGACGGCAGTTGCGAAGGCGAGGGAGGCAATGACCGAGAGCTGCCGATGGTAGCGTAGTGGAGACTGAGCCTGGTTTTGCATAGTCTGCTCCTGTGAAACGTGTGGGCTGATACTACCGGTATGGACGGCGTTTACGTCTCCGTGGTTCCCCAACGACCGAGGGAGACTCGGTAGAGCAGGAAGTCCCACGTGTTACCCATCAGGTTGCCGATACGGATGACCCGCAGCGCCAGGTCGATGGCATTGGCGGTCTCGGCGCCGTAGATTTCAGTGATTCTGGCGCACGCTTCTTCATCGGGGCTGCCATCGGCTTCGGCCCAGTGCTGGGCGTAGAGTAAGGCGGGCCGCTCTTGGGCCGGACTGTTGTCGAATTCGCCTTCGGTTAGGGCCTGAAGTTCATCCTCTGAGAGTCCCTCGACGAGGGCCTGCTTGGCGTGATAGTAGGAGCAATAGCGGCACTGGTTGACCTCGGTCACAGCGAGCATGAGGCGTTCGCGGAACGAAGCCGATATAGTGTCTCCGTGCATCAGGTTGCGCATGTCACTTCGGCGGCGCATCACGGAGCGGATGTCGCGGAGCAGCTGTCTGGGACTGCGATAGGTACGGCGTCTGAATGGCTTCATATGACCCTCAGTATACCTTGAGATGAGGTAGGATACCATGATCCTCCCTGAGAGCGCAAGGCTGAGCGACGTGGCCTGCACTTCGACGAACAGAATGGTCTGCTATTCATATTCAAGGAAGGGCTCAAAGCCTTTCTGCAAGCTTTGAGCCCAAGACCCGCACAACTGTTGCATCAAGCTGATTGATTCGGTGAGATGGGTCAGACCTCTTCGACTAGTTGCCTCTGAGTCTGGGTGGGGCGATGTAGGTGTAGTAGCCGGAGCCAAGCTGGTTGCGCTCGTGGCGGTAGCTGACGTCCGCCACCGGTGAGAGAGCGCGGCGACCCGCAGGCACCGGGTTCTGGGCCACGAAGAAGGTCCCTTTCTCATAGTCGATCGCCGCGAAGTTCTCGCGGAAGTCACCGATGAGATCCGCCGCAATCTGGTGCCGGCCGAACCGGGCGCCGGCGGGTATCTCACTGCCCGGCATCAGGATCTGGTTGCCGATTGCGTCAATAGTGTAAATGCAGGACTCCTTGCGGTGGGCGAAGCACAGGAAGCCGTCAGCGCTCCAGCCGACGGCGGCGAACCGGTGGGCCTGGTGGCGAGTGAACTCCATCCACTCGCGCCCGTCGGGAAAGAAGATGGGGAAGTACTCGCGTTCGCCCTTCTCCGCAGCGTGGACCATCAGCTGATCACCGCCCACAGGATGGCGACCGATCCAGCTCCAGTGTGCGTGGCCGTATGGGACCTTCCACAGCGTCTCACCCTGGGCGTTGACGAGGTAGACGCCGGGGTTCACGTTCTCGACTAGATAGAGGATCTGCTTGCCCGGCAGGTCGGGGAGAAAGTGCGCGGGCTTCGAGACGTCGGTGTGACCGACAGGTTCAGCTTTCCACAGGATGGAGCCGTCGCCGCGGTAGCAGATACCGCCGGCGATGACTTCCATATGCCCGTCTCCGGTGATGTCGTCGATATCAAGGTTGTGCCCGGCCGGGCGTGCCTGCGTGACCTGCCACTGGATCGTGCCCGTGCGCCCGTCAATCGCGGTCAGCAGCTCGTCGCCGTACGTGCCGTCGAGCACGACCACCGAGGGGGCCACGTCCATTCCGTGTAGGTAGCCGATGGTGAGCGCCACGCGGGGACGCGTGGCGGGCCAGGGCACTTCCCAGATAAGGTCGCCGGTTTCGCCATCAACGGCGACAAGGGTCTCATCGGGGCCGGCTGCGGCGTAGAAGTTGTCCGGGAAGACCGCGCCGCGGCAAGGCGCGTGCACGCGCGCGTACACGCGATGGAAGACCACTTCTGTCCGCCCATCGCCATTGATGTCGCAGGCGGCTATCGGCACGTGGTGCATACGGCCATCCCATCCGCCGTGGTCAGGCAGCTTGGTGTCCATCTTCCAGAGCAGACGACCCTCCAGCGTGTAGGCACAGACCCAGATCGTGCCGCCGAGCGACTCGGAGATGACCACGCCGTAACGCCCGTCGTTGAGCAGATCGCCGATAGCCAGCTTCAGTGGAAAGTGCTGCGGCACACTCTGTAGTGGAAACTCGAAGGCGAGGTTGCTTGGCGGGGCGCCGGCGTCCACCGTCACGGCACGCGACTGTGTGTGGCTCGCGACTATCCGATACTCGTAAGGCACTGCCTCGGGCGCGGTGTCGACAAAGTCAGTGGACTGGGTCACCGGTTCGGATGTGATGCGGGACCATGCGGCCCCCGGACGACGGCGGTCGATGTGGAACGGTTCATCCAGGGCGTCAGATGACAAGAAGCGCCACGAGATGTAGACCTGGCGACGGCCACGGGGCAGTGCGGTCAGTAAGCGATGGACGGTCTGGGTCATCTGAAGCTCCTTGCTGAGTGAGGTCCCTCTGTTTCTCCCCCGCAGGGGGAGACGAATAGGTCAAATGGCACGGTGTCTAGGGCGTCGTGCTCTGAAGTCCAGCGACGGGATTGGTGAAGGAGCAAGGCACTATAGAAGCGCACTTGCCGCAGACGTCGGCAAGGCCGAGTGCTGAATGCAGTTGGCCGTTCTCCAGACAGAGTGCGTAGCACGCGTGGCGGTCGAAGGCTGCGCCGGTTTCGGTAAGAGCACCGGCAGCGCACTTGCGAACGCAGGCCACGCAAGAACCGTTATGCTTGTGGAGGCACGCCTCGCCGGTTGGTCGGGGCGTCGGCTCGATCACGGCGTCTGTCACGAGGGTGCCCAGCCGCCCGGCGCAGCCCTGTGCTGTGATGAGCATATGGTGGAGGCCGAGGGTGCCGAGCCCGGCGATGTAGGCCACGTGTTTATGCGACCAGTCACTCATCAGG
>CAZEXX010000328.1:0-4542 GCA_964516885.1 uncultured Anaerolineales bacterium
CATGCACATACCCTACCAGGACAAGGACCCGCGTACCGTCAACTATCAGCGGACGCTCGCCTTCGATTCCCCCGAATGGACGCCCTGCACCGTAGGCCTGATGCCCGCGACGTGGAGCAAACACCGCGCGGCGCTCGAGGACGTGGTGCTGGCCCACCCGCGCATCTTCCCCGGCTATCACGCGGGCGACGTCGACTTCGATTTCCCGCACTTCGACAATCCGCTCTACGAGCTGGGGCGCCACGTCGATAGCTGGGGCACCGTCTGGGACAACGTGGAGCGCGGGCTGGATAGTTATCCCGTCGGCTATCCGCTCGGTGACTGGGACAAGCTCGCCACGTACACACCGCCCGACCCGCTCCGTGACGATATCTTCGGCCTGCGCGATTGGGAGGCCGAGGTCACCCGCCTGGCGGCAGCCAAAGCGGCCGGCAAGTTGGCGATAGGCGGCGGGCTGCCCCACGGTTTTATGTATATGCGGCTCTATTACCTGCGTGGCTTCGAGAACCTGATGTTCGACATCGCCACCGGCGATCCCCAGCTGCCTGAGCTGCTCCGGATGGTGACGGAGTACAACGCGACGGTGGTGCGCCGCTACGTGGAGCTGGGCGCCGAGGTGATCTCCGTGGGCGATGACCTGGGGCTGCAGACCGCGCTGCCTATCCATCCCCGCACCTGGCGCAGGCTCATCAAGCCCGCCTATATGCAGATCTTCGCCCCGTGCCGCGAGGCCGATATCCCCGTCTATCTCCATACCGACGGCCATGTGCTGGAGATCATCCCCGACCTGATCGACACGGGGGTGCGCGTGCTCAACCCGCAGTTCCGCGCTAACGGGCTGGAGGGGCTGCAGCGCATCGCCCGCGGCAAGGTGGCGCTCAATCAGGACCTGGATCGGCAGCTCTTCCCCTTCGCCACGCCCGCCCAGCTGGCGGTGCACATCGCTGAGGCCCACGCGGCGCTCTCCTTGCCCGAGGGCGGGCTGATGCTCTACGCCGAGTGCGAGCCGGACGTGCCCCTGGAGAACATCGAGGCCATCTGCACCGCGCTGGAGCAGGTGTGCCATCCCCCCGATCCGGCGGAGCTGGGGGAGGCGTAAGGGATGGCGCCGTGGACCTTCGTGCACATCGCCGACCTGCAGCCGGGGTCGCCGCGTTCCTTCCGCTATCGCCCGGCCTGGCGCGGTAATTGGGAGACCGCCCAAGCGCAGATCGCGGCGCTGCAGCCGGAGCTGTTGCTGGTGGGCGGAGACCTGACCGCCGACGGGTGGCTGCACGGGTGGGAGCTGGCGGAGGTCTGCACCGAGCTGGACGGGCTGCCCTACCCCTGGCACGCCGTGCCGGGCAACATGGACACGGGCAACAAGCACACCGACCGCAACGGGGCGTGGTGGCCCGAGCGACGCGACGTTGATCTCAACGTGACCTCGGCGCAGTTGCAGCGCTTCGCGGGCATCGCCGGCCCGCTGCAGTGGAGCTTCGTGCACCGCCAGGTGCGCTTCTCCGGCTTCTTTGGCGCCGTCGCCGGGTCGGGCCTGCCGGAGGAGGCCGCGACGTGGCGCTGGCTGGAGGGGCTGGCGGTGCTGCCCCGCGCCCGCTATCACGTGATGCTGATGCACTACGCGCTCTTTATGGACCGCCCCGGCGAGCCCTCCTGGGACATCGCCGATCCTGATCAGTACCTGCCGTGGTACTTCACCATCGATGCGCCGCACCGCCGCCGGATGCTGGACGCGTTCCATACAGCGGGGGTCACGGAGGTGATCAGCGGGCACATTCACTGCCGCCGCCGCGACCTTTTCGAGGATATCGTCTTCCAGAAAGCGCCGGCGCTCTGTTTCCCGCAGATGGCGGAGTACTGGCCCGACGCCCACCCGGCGTTGGGCTTCCTGCGCTATGAGGTCGCCGACGCGGGCCTGTCGGCGACTTTCGTGCCGTTGGCGCGCCTCTCGCGCCGCCAGGGGTACGGGCCCTCGGGACACCCGCGCCCGGACCAGATCGACACCAGCCTGGCCTGGGAGCCGCCGCCCGACGAGGCATAGGGAGGGCGCGCGCGTTCCGCCGGCGGGTGGCGTGCGGGGTGCACGCGAGATGGTGCCGGCCGGTCCGGCCGGCCGCGTCAGAAATATGGTGCGAGGTCAAATGTTAGCCAACACTTGTGTTGGCCAACACAGATGTTGGCCCCATTTGGATCTGATTTCAGATAAGGAGTGATGCTATGAACAGCCTGAAGAGATCGATTGTGAGCTCACGTGTGTTTTCAGAGATCGAGTCGCCACAGCGCGCGCTCGACACTAAAGTGGGCGTGAGATTTGTCGTGACGGGTGTGCTGCACTCGGGTGCCTGGGAGGGGTCGTGTCGCGTAGGCGACCTCAAGGGCCTGACCTATGAGGCCGAAAGGGCCTCCCGGGATAGAGGGCTGGCTGCGCTCAAGGAAGAGTTGCACTCCCGGCCTCTGCCCCCCGAGGTGACCTTGATCGAACCCACCACGGTGAGCTCGTGGGCCCAGAGGGGCGACCCGGATATCCGCTTGCCCGAGGAGCAGCTTGAGGCCCTCGCGGCGAAGGACAAGGAGACGGATGTCTACGTCGTCACCCATCCCTACGAGGGGATGAGGATCGCCGAGCGCTATAGGAAGCCGGTGATCATTATGCAGGAGGCCGGCTGGGCCGTGGATATGCCGGCGGCGGTGCGTGCTATGGGTCTGGAGAGCTTCCACGCCGAGGACCTCGATGCGGTCTTCGGCTTCGTGCGCGTGATGATGGCCAAGAAGGCGTTGAGCCGCACAAAGCTGCTCTCTGTGACCAACTTCCCCGGGCGTAGCCCGTGGGGCGTGGTCAGCGGGATCGCCGACCTGGATGGGGTCAAAGAGCGCTATGGGATGGACTACGAGACTATCGATTACAGGGACTTCTTCGCGGACATGGACAAGATCGTCGCTGATCCTGCCGTCCAGCGCCAGGCGGGCGAGATGGCCGACTTGCTGATGGGCCACGCCGGCAGCAACGCGATGGGCCGGGAGGACATCATCCACAGCGTCCTGTTTTACCTCACGGCGAGCAAAGTGATGGCGGAGCGGGGGGCCAACGCATTCACGATTGAGTGCTTTGAGTTGTGCTCCTCCCTGGAGACGTCGAACCGGAGGTTTACCCCGTGCCTGGCGCATGCGTTGCTCAAGGACACCGGCTACCCTGCGGCGTGTGAGGGGGACGTCAACGCGCTCCTGGCGATGGCGCTTGAGATGTACCTGTCGCGCAAGGCCGTCTATATGGGAAATCCGACCGTCTACAAGGAAACGGACATCCTGAATATCCATCACTCCGTCGCCTCCCTGAAGCTGGAGGGCATCGACGGGCCGGATTCCCCGTATGGGGTCTTCAACTTCACCGCCGCGGGGTTTGGCGCCACGCTGCGGCACGACTTCAGCCAGGACCGTGGGCAGCCGGTGACCGTGGGCCGGTTCGATCCTTCGGGGACCCGGATGCTTCTCACGAGGGGCGAGATCGTGGGGGGCGGCGGGCTCACCGGCCTCAACTGCGCCCAGAACGTGGACATCAAGCTGCCGAACGGCTATGAATTCTGGCGCGCATCCCAGAACTTCGGGCATCATCTGGCCGTGGTCTACGGTGACTACGTCAATCAGTTCAGGGATCTGAGCGACATCATGGGCTTCGAACTCGTCGCCGTGGTGTAGGTGACTGACGGCACTGTTCATGGCCCGGCAGGCCTCGGGTCCGGGCCGCGCGGCGGGGCATGCCTCTGCCCCGCCGCGCTCTGCTATGTCATCCCGCAGGGCGTACGCATCTCAGGCGACGGGCGTGTAGAGATGTGCCGGTGGCACGTCTTCTGGTGTGCTGCGCCTATTGAGGTGCACAACCAGTGTTTGCCGGCGCGCGTCAGCGCGGAAGACGTCCCACCGGGACGTCTCTACAACGGCGGACGGCGGCGGCGGAGTGCTCTGTCGGTCCCCTAAGGTCCAGGTGTAGTCCAGTTGCGTGCGCCCTGTGTCATCCCGCGGCTTGTGTCTTCCATCCCCCCGCCTACAATATCAGCATAACAACCCTTCTGGAGGCGGCGATGCTGTTCAAGAAAGAGCTCTTTGGCACACTTGAGGACGGGACCGCGGTTCCGATCTATACACTGGTGAACGATCAAGGGATGACGGCGCGGATCACGGCGTACGGCGGGATCGTGGTCTCGTTGACGGCGCCGGATCGAGACGGGACCTTCGGCGACGTGGTGCTGGGCTTCGACACGCTGGCGGAGTATGTGGAGCACAATCCGTTCTTCGGGGCGCTGGTGGGCCGGTACGGGAACCGGATCGCCAAGGGGCGATTTGAGCTAGACGGCGAGAGGGTGGTGCTGGCGCAGAACGACGGCGACAATCATCTGCACGGCGGGGTGGTGGGCTTCGACAAGGTGGTGTGGGACGCGGTGGCGATGGAGACGGTCGAGGGCCCGGCGCTGACGCTGCTGTATGAGGCAGCGGACGGCGAGGAGGGGTACCCCGGCACGTTGGAGGCCACGGTGGTCTACACGCTGA
>CAZEXX010000329.1:0-4501 GCA_964516885.1 uncultured Anaerolineales bacterium
GTGGGTTCCGGTGTGGCTTCTTCGACCGGCTCGGGGGTGGGTTCCGGTGTAGCTTCTTCGACCGGCTCTGGCGCGGCTTTCCTCGGTTCCTCTTCGGTGGGTTCCGGCATCTCAGTCTCCATACGGGTCATGAGGTGACGTAGGACACCTTCGACGAGGCGGATGCTCCGGTCCAGATCGCTGATGGCCAGAGAGTCTGCTGTGAAGAGGACTAAGTAGTAGCGACCCTCGCGCTGGCCTTTCAGGGTATAGGCTAGGCGCCGGAGCCCCCAGCTCTTGAAACTGACTACCCGGGCCTCAGCGGCCTCGAGGTATCGTTGAACTCGCTGAAGGACCGCATCGAGTGCCTCTCCATCAAGCTCAGGACTGACAACCAACATCAACTCGTAATTTCGCGTTTCCAAGACGGTTAAGTCTCCTTTCCGTGGGATTACCCATAGGCAAATGCCGTGGGCAGAAAGCCCGTCTGGGGCAGACTTGTCCATCATACCATGGATCGTCAGATAGACAAACGAATGAAGTGAGCCTGAGTTGGCCTGTAAGCCGGATTCTGTCAGCCCACGAGGACAGCTTGCCGTCCTTGTGGGCTCGGTGATCATCTGTCTAGAGGGCCGGTTACCCGACCCTTCGTGCAGTCTACCCGAAGGCCGCTCCCGCGAGGGAGAGAGTGCGGGCCGCACTCCAGCCACTGGCCCGTCCTTCTGCTTGACTTTGCTCCCGATGGGGGTTGCCTGGCCGCGCCGATTACTCAGCGCGCCGGTGGTCTCTTACACCACCTTTTCACCCTTACGACCCGAGCGCTCTCGCTCTCGAGCTCGCGGTCTGTTTCTGTGGTCCTATCCGCGGGTCACCCCGCCCGGGCGTTACCCGGCATCGCACCCTATGGAGTCCGGACTTTCCTCACCCCAGAGATGGTGTGCATCTCCAGGCCACGACCACCCGGCCAACTCAGGCTCAAGACGAAGTGTCGCCTCATATCCTACCGCAAAAGGGCGTTACGTCAATGCTCGGGGATCACGGCTGGCGTGGGCCGGTGATCCTCCAAAGGACGATCTCAGGCGGGGCCAGAAAGCGCGCTCTGGGCGCCCCGAGTCCTTCCACACCGAGGCCGCGGCACACGTAGAGGGTCATAGTGCCTTCTGCGTAGTGACCCTGTTCATAGCGCTTGCCCCACCGTGAGCTGGTCGCAACTGCCCCATAGATGGGCAGCCGGATTTGGCCGCCGTGCGTGTGGCCGCATAGATAGAGAGCGATCCCCATCTTGGCTGCTTCCGGCGCCAAGTCGGGGGTGTGGTAGAGCAGAATGCGCGTCTCGCCGGTGGCGCTGCCGTCGATGAGCGATGCCAGAGTCGCGATGTCACGTTCTTCCTGGTACGTGGTCCGGACGCCTATCAACTGCAGTGAGTGCCTGCCCAGCTGCAGGGTCTCAGTCTCGTCCTGCAGCCATCGGATGGGCAGTCCCTCAAAGATCTCTGGAATAACGGTCTCCACGTCGACTACGGGGCTACCGGTCACGGCGTAGATGCCCAGGGGAGCCCGGAACTGCGATAGCAGTCTGCGAACGCCCTGCTGAGCTTCGGCGTCGTAGACTGACGATAGGTTGAGATAGTCGCCTGTGAGCAGAAGTAGGTCCGGTTGGTGCTCCTTGATCAGATCCAGAAGCTTGTCTTCGCGCCGCGAAAGCTGCTCGAAATGGATGTCTGAAATGTGGAGGAACGTGATTGCCTCGTCATCCGGCCAACCCTCGACCTGCAGGTTCTGACGAGTCACTTGAATCCTGAATGGCTCCACCCACGTAGCGTAGATGGCAACGGCTGTCAGGAGCGCGTTGGTGAGCGTGACCAAGCTGAGTCCAACGCGGCCAGGCATGATCCATCCACCTGCACCGGTGAGGACCGCGTGGACGACTGCCAAGCCCAAGAGCGGCGGCGTAACCGGGCCCCAGGAGCGCCGTGTAAGGGGCAGCCCTGCCAACATCACCCAGTCGGCCACGATCACGCTAATCACACTCAGTGCTGCCCACGGGCGCAGGTCGGGCCAGGTGAGGGATGCCAGGAGGGTCAGCGCCGCCCAGACCGGCAATAGAAGGATGGGCTTTACTTCACCCAGTCTGCCGGTCACAATCAGCGCGGTGTGGACCCACGAGCTGCTGCCATCTTCGCGATCCGGGGGGATCTCGTCATAGCGGAAGCGGGGGCGCACTGTGCTCTCCCTCGGTGGCGGCCTGTGCCGCCGGCGTCTCAAAGAGTTGTGCGATTTCGTCCCGTGCGAACTTGCGTAGGGGGCGCCGACCATCCTCGTCACACAGCTCCACGCCGGGTGTTTTTCGCAGAACGCCGATGGCCGTTGCCGTAATGCCCTGCGTTTGCAGCGCCTCGATGACTGCACCGGCATCGCGAGGGTCAACCGCCATCAAGAGTGATCCCGAGGCGATGACGCCCAGGGGATCAAGGCCGAGGACATCGCAGATCGCCAGTGTCTCTGGATAGAAGGGGAGGGCATCTGCATCGATGTCCGCGCCCAACCCTGAAGCTTCCGATAGTTCATGGATCCCGGTGGCGACGCCGCCCTCTGTCGGATCGTGCATGGCGTGGATCTCGCCCGCGGATGTGGCGATCATTGCGTCTTTGACGACACTCAGGCCGGGGTTGTGCAGAAACAAGGAGGCTCGATCAAGCAGCTCCGGACCCAAGGCATCGCACAGGCGACCACGGAGATCGCGTGCAAGGATAGCAGTTCCCTCAACCGCGATGCCTTTTGTGAGAATCAAGACATCGCCGGCTCGTGCGCCATCACTGCGGACCAAATCCTCAGGCGCAACATCACCGAACATTGCTCCCACGGCAATAGGGCGATCAATACCGTGGGTGATCTCGGTGTGCCCTCCAACTACGCTGATCCCGAGTTCCTGGCTCGCGGTGCGGAGCTGATCGAAGATGCTCTCCACCAGCGCGGGGTCCGTCTGCCCTTCGGGGAGAAGCAGTGTCACGATGAACCACCTTGGCCTTGCTCCGAGGCAAGCTACGTCGTTGGCGTTGATGTTGACAACATACCAGCCGATCTCGTCCGTGGCAAAGGTGATCGGATCGGTCTTGGTGACCAGATAGCGATCCCCGAAGTCAATAACTGCGGCATCTCGCCCCAGCCCTGGCCCGAAGACAACACGGGGGTCGGGGTGCGGCATTACGTGATCGAGTAAAGCGACCAGATCAGCTTGCGGTAGTTTGCCGACCGGGTAGGGTACACCTTTGCATACAGGCGTGCGGTTAGGTTTGGTATCCATGAGCAGATGTCTCCAGACAATAGCGCGGGCTATTCGCCCACAAGAATGGCGATCTCGTCAATGGCGGAGCCGTAGGTCCAGCCTGATGCATAGACCTCAACAGCGTGGACCGCGACCGGGGTTAAGCCTTGTTCCTGAAGTAGGGGAAGCAGATCGTCTGAATCGTAGTCGTACCAGACGTTCTGGGGGATCCTCTCGTGCGTTGCTTTCCAGGCGCAGGCCTGGCAGAGCGGGTCGTCATCACCCTCCCTGAAATAGAAACCCTGGAGCCACTCGCGTACACCGCCGTCTTCTGCATCAACGAACTCGATGCGAATCATAATCGGGCATTCCGTGCCCAGCGAGCCACAGACCGGAAGGGTTTGCGTGTCGATCCGGATCCGAGCCCGAATGCGTAGGGAGGCGGCTTCACGGATATCCTGGTTGATCTCCTGTCGAATGCCAATCTCAGCCCAGTTCTGGCCGGCTCGCGAGAAGTAGACTAGCTGGGTTTCCTCATCCAGTTCGGATTGGCGAATCGTTCCCTGATCCTCCTCCTTGGTGGGCGCGTCTTGATACGCGGTCCAATACTCGCCGAGGGGATTCTCGAAACCGCCGTTGCGGTTGCGCAGGATGTCCCGTTCACCGACATAGATCTCGCCCAGAGCCTCACTAGTGATCTGCGTGCGCTGTAGTGGGACCAGCACCAGGGATCTGTCTGTGGCCGGATCCGTGACCGTTGCCCGGCCGGACAGGACTGTTAGTTCCGTCTGGTCCTGCTCAACAATCAGATGGAAGTAGCCTTCCTCCAGATGAATCGATCCCTGAGGTGTTTGAGCCAGAAGCTCCACAGCCCGACCGTTACCACTGATTGAAGGACGCATGTTTAGCGCCCGGAGTACCTGTAGCTCGATGTGGTGAGGTTTTGGACTTGCGTCAAACCTGGGAGTGTTTGCACTGCCGATGATCAGCGTAGTGCTGTTGTACAGCTGGACGGTGCCGACCGGGGCCTGACCCTCATCGGGATGGTAGAACATCAGCAGTGCGTCGCCGTCGGCCCCTAACTTTATCTGGCCTCCGGGCTCTACTTCGATGGGGTGCTCAACCACAATCAGGGAGTCGCTACCCGGCGCTTGGTAAGTAACAGCGCCGGCTCGGGGTTCCAGCATGATCTTGAGCGGTCGCATGCCGTTGAGCACGAACCACCGGATACCCAAGGGGATTCCGGTGGCGAGTGTG
>CAZEXX010000330.1:0-4478 GCA_964516885.1 uncultured Anaerolineales bacterium
CTCACCCGTGAGGTCGAGGGGCGCTTTCGACAGGTGATCGAGCAGATCAACGCCGGCGGAAAGATGGTATTCTCCGTTGACATCCCATCTGGGGTCAACGGGGACACAGGAAAAGTGATGGGTGTGGCGGTGCGCGCGGACCATACTGTGACCTTCGGCTTGCCCAAGATCGGCAGTATGCTCTTCCCCGGGTACGAGTTGGGAGGGGACCTGTATGTCTCGCATATCTCCTTCCCACCGTCGCTGCACGACGCGGAGACACTGCAGATGGCGATCAGCGAGCCGTTGGCGTTGCCCCCCCGACGCCGGGACGGCCACAAGGGGAGCTTCGGCAAGGGGCTGTTCATCGCCGGTGCCGCCAGCTATTTCGGTGCGCCGTATTTCTCAGCCCTCTCCTTTTTGAAAGCCGGCGGGGGATATGCCCGTCTGGCGGCGCCTAAATCCATCGTCCCCACGATTGCCGGTAGGGGGAGTGAGATCGTCTTCGTCCCCCAGGAGGAGACCGCTGCGGGCGGGATCGCCCTGCGGAACAAGGAGGCCCTGCTGGACCTGGCGCGGCAGATGGACATGATCGTGCTCGGCCCCGGCCTATCGCTGGACACCGAGACCCAACAGCTCGTGCGGGCATTGGCGGCGGCGATCTCCAAGCCCCTGCTCATCGACGGGGATGGGATCACAGCAGTGTGTCAGGACCTGCAAAGCATCCGGGAGCGGACAGCCCCGACGATCCTCACGCCCCACCTGGGGGAGATGTCCCGGATCGTGGGGTTGGGCATTGGAGAACTCGATGTGAACAAGGTGGACGTGCTCCAGCGCGCAACCCGTGACCTGAACGCGATCATCGTGCTGAAGGGGGCACACTCACTTATTGGCTATCCCGATGGGCGTGTGTTCATCAACATGAGCGGGAACCCGGGCATGGCTACGGCGGGGTCGGGGGATGTGTTGACGGGAACCATCGCGGGGATGCACGGCCTGGGACTGTCGATCGGGGAAGCGGTCAGGCAGGGGGTGTTCGTTCACGGACTCGCCGGGGACCTGGCCGCTATGGAGAAGGGGGAGGACGGCATTACGGCCCAGGATATCCTCGATGCCTTGCCACTGGCCGTCAGAGCGGTGCGTGAGGGATTGGGCGAGATGCTCCAACAGCGGTACGTGGGCGCACACGTGGTGTAGGAGGGCGTATGAAAGCGTGGATTCTGGAGCAGCAAGCACCGGTGGAGGAGCGGCCGCTCAGATTGGCGGATGTACCCGAGCCGTTGCTCCACGATGATGAGATCCGGGTGCGGGTCCTGGCCTGTGGGGTGTGCCGGACAGACATCCATATTGCCGAGGGAGACCTGCCCCTGAAGAAGTCGCCGCTCATCCTGGGGCATGAAATCGTCGGAATCGTGGCGGAGGTGGGCCGCGACGTGACACGCTTCCGGGCGGGCGATCGTGCGGGCGTGTACTGGCTGCACAGCACGTGTGGTCACTGCAAGTATTGCCTGTCAGGCCGGGAGAACTACTGTCCGGAGATTCAGTGCACAGGGTGGGATGTGGACGGCGGTTTCGCGGAGACAGCAATCGCGGTGGCCGCGTACGCGGTGCCGCTCGACGATAGCCGGCTGACGTCCGTCGAGATCGCGCCGCTGATGTGTCCGGGAATCGCGGGGTATGCAGCGTTCAAACTGGCAGGGGTGCAACAGGGAGACCGGCTGGGGCTCTATGGCTTTGGGCCGACCGCATATTATGTGCTCAAGGTAGCGCAATTCCTAGGCATCGAGGTCTACGTGAGCACGCGCTCGCAGCGCCACATCGAGGAGGCACGGCAGGCCGGGGCCGTTTGGGCGGGCAATGCCGCGCAGGAGCAGATGCCTGCAAAGCTCGATGCGGCGATGATCTTCCCACCGGCAGGCCAGCTTGTTGAGCCGGCCCTCAGCCAGGTACAGCGGGGCGGCACGCTAGTGATGGCACCGGTGAGTGCCTCTCCGATCACGGTAACGCATTACAGCGAGACCATGTGGGGCCGTGACATGAGGACACTCTATCATCTGAAGCGCTCAGATGCGGAGGAGTTCTTCGGCCTGGTGAACAGCCTGGACCTGAGATTGGGCGTTCAGGTCTTCCCGTTCGAGGCGGCGCCCGAGGCCTTACTCTTGGCGAAAACGGGACGGCTCACTCAACCCAATGCCGTTATCGAGGTGAGTCGTTCATAGCGTCTGCTGGGGTCTATGAAACATAGGGAGGGGACATGGTACGCATTATCATCTGGGTCATCATGTTGGTGGGCGGCGGTGCGCTGGGGCTTTGGCTTGACGGGCGCTGGTTTCGCCCGTTGTTGGTTAGCCCGCTTTTCCATATCGTGACATTGGTCGCTGGTGTACTCTTGCTGCGCTGGGTGATGCGGGTGAGCCGCGCGACGGGGCGGCTGCTCGCACGGCGGGGGCGTGAGGGCGAGGTGCCCCGTATGGAGACGAATAAGCTGGTCACGGACGGCATCTATAGGTGTATGCGCCATCCGATGCACTTCGGCTTGCTCTTCTTCCCCTGGTCACTGGCCCTTATCCTCGGTTCCCCGACCTTCATCCTCATCATCGCACCGTTGGAGATGGCATTCATGGTGGCGATGATCAAGCTGGCGGAGGAACCGGAAGCAATTCGCAAGTTCGGCGATGCATACCGGCAGTATCAGCAGCAGGTGCCGATGTTCAGCCTGCGCCGGGTATGCCTGCGCCAGTTAGTGGAGGAGCCGCACGAAGAAACAGCGTGATCGATCTTGTGGCCGGCTCATAGATACGAGGCGGCTGAAACGGGAGTTCGGCGTGGACATCGCGTTCTAGGCAGCGGGTACGATACGCACCAGGTGGTGCCCTTTGGCACCCCGGATGACATGCAGAAGGAGGTCCGGCGGCGGATCGAGGGCCTTGCCCCGGGCGGGGCCTCTGTCTTCAACCAGCCGCACAACATTCAGGAGCGGGCGCCGCCGGAGAATATTACGGCGATGTACGAGACGGCGTAGGAATATGGGGTCTACGGAAGGTGTAAGCATAGAACCAGGAGGTATAGAACGATGCGAGAAGCCAGGATCTTCACGGTATTTGCCACATTAGGATTCGGCGGGGCAGGGGCACCCCCGGACACGCTGATCACAAATGATCAGCTCATACGCCAGTTACAGGAGCAGTGCACGCATGTGACGTTCATTGTCCGGGACCTCCGCAAGCTCGGCGCGGAGGCGGTGCTGAATGAACTGGAGGATCGGAAGGAGACGTTGGACGGCGTGCTGGTGGTGGGGGTCACGCGGGAGTACGGGTTGTTCTTCACGGGGCTGCCCACGGTTGTCGTCTACAATCTCCTCGAATTCATGAACCTGCCCTACGAGCTGTTCAAGGAACGGGGCAGAGTGTTGACGGCAACGTTGGATCGGATCGGGGTCACATCACCGGAGATCTCGGCGGCGATGTTCGCAAGCCTGGTGGAGAAGATCAAGTTGCTCCAGGTATTGGGGCAGATGAAGCAGGCCCGGATGCTCTCGATCGCCCCGCAGCGCTACCTGCACGCCGTGGACTATCAAGGCGACATCGATGAGCACCTGCCCGTGGGATACAACCAGGCCTATATCCACGCGTTGCAGGAGACATTGGGCGTCGAGCTGCTGCGTCCGGATATGGAGGAACTCTACACTGCTGTTCGCGAGGTCGATCTAACCGCGGCGCAGGAGCAGGCGCGGGTGTGGATAAATGAGGCCAGTGCCGTGCATGACACAACGGAGGCGGAGGTGGTGAACGCAGCCAGGCTGTACCTGGCACTCGAGGCGCTGCGGCAGCGTTATGATGCCGTAGCGATCTCGACCCACGTCCGGTCGCTCACGGGCAGTGGGAAGGTCGAGGATATGGTCTGGCCCAGCATTGGTATGATCGAGTTCCAGAAACGGGGGCTTGTCGCGGTCTGCCAGGACTATCCCAATATCGCGGTCACGCACATGCTGGGACTCTACGCTGCGGGGCATCCGAGCATGTTAGGAGATCTGATGATCGATACGTTCAACAGCGTCGACATCATTACGCACTGTGGTGCGCCCATCAACCCACACGGTGACGATCGGGTTCCGTACACATTATGGTCGCACGCCGAAAGCCCGATGCGCGGGACAGACGGCAAGCCCGGATCGGGCGTCGGGACGCAGGTGGAGATCCCCAGCAAGGAGCCGGTGACAATCTGGAAGGTGGATGTGCTGAACCATCGAATCTTGCTGCACACCGGAACGACGGTGGATGGCCACGTGCTGTATAAGGAGCTTGACCGCCTTATGTGCCGCACCAAGCTGGTGGCGAAGGTCGCAGCAGAGAGGGTGCAGGGACATTACTGCCCCAGTCGCTACGGCATTCATCGCGCGGCGACGCTGGGGGATCTCAGAGCCCAGGTCCAGGACCTGGCTATGCTGATCGGCTTTGAGCTAATCGAGGAGGATCGATAAGCCTCGACCGCTGCGAGCT
>CAZEXX010000331.1:0-4464 GCA_964516885.1 uncultured Anaerolineales bacterium
ACGAGCTCTGCTCTTTGTGGGCGCTGCAACCAACCACCCACCTCATCGCGCTCACGCCGGAGCCCACTCCGGCGTTCTGCAAGCTCCATTCTCGTGCTGCGTGGAGTGCACAGGCGAGCATAGCGTCTATGACGCCAACACGATGCTGCCGCAGTAAGTACACGTGGCGCGATCATCCTCCACCCACTCGACCTCGTCGGAGCGGAGAGGTGCAGTGCACGAGGGACATTGCGCCGGCAACCTACCTCGCAGCCTGCCACCCCGAAACCTGGGATCACCCACAGGCGCGTCGCCCAACTCATCCCAGCTGTGGCCGTACGGTTCGAGCAGGGCCTCGACACGCTGCCGGAAAGCATGTGCAGCATCCTCAGCGCCCTGGGCCGCCATCGCCGCCCCAACACGCTCCAAGGCTGGTTTGACCTTGTACGGCAGCTTCCCGGCAGCCATCAGGTACTCCAGTGCGTGCAGGGCCCGCGCCTGGGCACGATCGAACTCCTCGGCGGCCAGATAAGCACGCGTCGCCTCGATGTCCATCTGCACGCCGGGACGAATCCGCCCATCCGCATAGGCCTCATCGGCCAGACGCACGTAGATGGACGCAGCCTTGTCCGGTACCCCCTCCTGCATAGCACGCTGAGCATGCTCCAGCGCGTGGCGAACCATAGGCGGCACAGCCGGCTGCCGCGGGCCACGGCCAGGTCTCCGGGAGCGAAACAGTCGTCGGCGAAACACCATCAGGGCCTCCCTGTCACTGGGATATCAATGAAATCGAGCCGACACCGGTGGCGATCTTCACAGTCAACGTGAGAGGCGCATCCCCGTAGGCAGCATTCACGTAGACGTCCTCGCCCGCCTCAGAGAAGCCCACCAGGTCCACCTTGCCCACGGGCACGACCCCCATCACTGTGACACGCACTCCCACATTGGCGGGCACACGCACCGTGATCGCCCCAACGCCCGTCTTGATGTCCGCCAGGGCCGATCGGTGGAAGCTCCCGGAGAAGTCCAAATCCACCTTCCCCGTGCCCCCCAGCACCGAGAGGGTATCGAAATTGGCGTTCCCCAATCCTGTCGCCACAATCGTGCCGGTGCCGGTCGTAAGCTTCAGCGAGCCCAGCGGCTGTGGATTCAGCAGCCCGAACGCCACTAGTAGGTCCGTGCTGCCCGATGTCACCGACAGCTTGTCGAGCGCCAATCCCGTCAGATCGAGGTTGGCCGTGCCGGTCGCCATATCAATGCCCAGGTCGAGGGGGAGAGTACGCGCCAGCTCTATGTCCCAGGCATTGGCATACTCATCATGTTTGCCCAGCGGGATCTGCGAGCCCAGCCCCTGACCGATGGTGACCTTCAGCGTCTCCCCATCGATCTCTTGCTTGAGCTTCGGAGCCCACTCGGCGACGTTATATCTGAAACGCCCCGACACCAACCCCGCGCCGTCGCCTGCCCGCACCACAAGCTCTCGGGAGAGCAGACGCAGGCGCACAGTAGCACGCTGTGCATCCCCTAACGGCACCTGCTGGGTCTCGTCCACGGGATCGATCACCGTCAGAGGTACCACCGTCGGCACAGGGATCGCACAGCCGGGGAGCACCAGAAGCAGACCCAGGACCATTCCCACGAGGCGCCTGGCACGAGCCGGTATGGCGTTCCTCACCCGGACGTCTCCGTGGAGAATGGGATCACGGTCGCCTCGCCCTCCGCGCCCACACTCAACTGCTGAACCCGCAGCGAGACGTTATCCAGCAACTGCTGGCAATGCGCAGCCAGAGCGCGCCCCCGCTCGTACAGCCCGACGGTCTCATCCAGAGAAAGCCCGTCGCCTTCCAGCTTGGCGACGACACTTTCCAGCTCTGTGACGGCTTTCTCAAACGGCAGATCCTTGATCGATTCCACGTCGGTCTCCTCTATCTCATCGCCCTGCTATGTGCTGATTATAGCGAGGATCGTCAGCTTGTCGAAAAGCGCCTTTCACTTTTGGGGACAGCAACAGGATGTGCACCTGCACCATCTGATGACTTGTCCAGCGGTTTTGGCCCCTGTCTGAAACACGCCCCTTGTCGGAGCCTTCATTGACGCTCGGGGACTGAACGGTATACTCACATGCTGAGACGCACCACACCCCATCACGAGAAGACACATCAGGCATCGCAACAAGAGAGTCGGTAACGCACGGTGAGACAACGTAGACAATCCACCTTCTGGTTCATCGTTCTGTTCTCAGTATCCCTGGCGATACTGAGCGCGGCGTGGCTCTACACGACGTGGCAGTCCAGCGAGGCGGTGCTCCCCCCTGGCCTGACCATCAATGGGCTCCCCATGGGCGGTAAGCTCCGTGAGCAAGCGCTTGCAGCTATCGAGCAGGCATATACAGTCCCGATCTCCGTGACCTACGGGGGCGAATCCATCTCCCCCATCCTGCCAGAGATCATCGAACTGCGCGTGGACATGGCGGCGACCGCCGAAAACCTGGACGAGGCGCTCGTGCAGGAACCCGGTGGGCGGGCCTTCATCGAGTACACGATCTCCCGTATGCGGCGGGAGACACCTGAAGCCATCACGGTGAATGCTGTAGTACTCTACTCACGTGAACGCGTGGATGCCTACCTCGAACGTACGGCCCAGAAATACGACCACCCCCCTATGCAACCCGTGGCCCTGCCGGAGCAGGGCACTTTCCGCCCGGCGACGGAGGGCACCCAGTTGAGCGTTGAAGCGTCAGTGCCCCTGTTGATCGAGGCCATCTTGGCCGCAGAGCCGGCGCAGCGGCAAGTGGATCTCGTCGTCGCCACAGAGCCGGCGCCTGAAACGTCAACTGAGATACTATCCCAGGCCTTGATGGCCACGCTGGCCGACTTCAGCGGTGTCGCCGGCATCTTTGCCAAGGACCTGACCACAGGGCAGGAGTTGTGCATCAACTGCGGTGTCGCCTTTGCTGGGCTAAGCACGATGAAGATCGGCATTGCCGTCGAGACCTACCGGCACCAGGAGCTGCCCCTGGATGCGGAGCTGGCCTCCCTGATGAAGAATATGTTGACCGAGAGCGACAACGCCGCCGCCAACCATCTGCTCACGACGATCGGCGCCGGGAACCCCTACAGTGGGGCCCTGCAAGTGACCGACCTTCTATGGAGTCTCGGATTGAGCAGTTCGTTTCTCGCCGTGCCGTATGATTTGAAGGAAGGCGTGGCGCTCCCTGAAATCGCCACACCGGCGAATCTGCGCACAGACATCACCACTGAACCCGACCCCTATATTCAGACCACGCCGCTGGAAGCAGGGCTTCTGTTGGAAAGCATCTACCAGTGCAGCCGCGGCGGGGGAAGCCTGCGCGCGCTCTATCCCCAGGCGATCACACCGGCAGAATGCCAGGAGATTCTCGCCTGGATGGAGCGCAACCAGATCAACTCACTCTTGAGCGCGGGGATGCCCCCAGGCACAACTATCGTCCACAAGCACGGTTGGCGTGGGGACACCCACGCGGATGTATCCCTGGTCTACGGCACACAGGCCGACTTCATCCTGGTGACCTTCCTCTACCAGCCGGAGTGGCTGGTATGGGAGGAAAGCGTGCCCACATTCTCGAAGATTGGGGAATTGACGTACCGGTTCTTCAATGGAGAGAGCGAACCTTGAAGCACATCCGCCACGAATGGCGTGGATCTCGGCGCCGCCCACGCCTTATCGAGCGCAATGAGCCTTGTTGGTGCGGCGGCAGCAGCGGGGAATAGACGTGGTGCCACATGCGCGAGGACCCTACACTCACAGGCAGCTGATCGGCTCCTGAGATTGTCGGCGCGCGCGGGACTAGGGCGCAGCCACAAACCCGTGCGCTTCCAGCACGGATTGCCCCGGATCGGCCAGCAGCCACTGCACGAACCCGCGGGCGGCCCCGTCGGGTTCTGACAACGTCACCACGAAGTGCGTGCGCGTCATCGGATAGAGTCCTGCGGCAATGGCCTCCTTTGATGGCGGCACGCCGTTCACGGCCAAGGCCCGGACACGGCCATCCAGCCACGCGGTGGAGGCATACCCGACGGCCAAGGGCTCATCGGCTACGAAGTCCAGGGCCGCCCGGGTGCTGGGCGCAAGCAGCGCGTTGAGCGTCACCCTGGCATCCCGCATCACCCAGGCCTGGAAAAAGGCATAGGCGCCCGACGCGGTCTCCCGACTCACCAGCCGAGGGGGCCCAGGCAACCCACCCCACGTGGCCCAATCCTCCAGGCGTCCCTGAAACAGCTCCTGCAGCTGGGTCATAGTGGCCCCAGGGAACCCGTTCTGTGAGTTGACCACGATCGCCAACCCGTCGCGCGAGACCGGTTGAATCCAGGCGTCCTCGGCGAGATCCCCCGCCAGCCACGTCACCACCGCGACGTCGGCGTCCCCTTGCTGCAGTGCGCGTGTTGCCAACGAACCGGCGCGCGGTAGGACCGTGATCTGAACCTCCGGATGGTCACGCTGATAGGC
>CAZEXX010000332.1:0-4458 GCA_964516885.1 uncultured Anaerolineales bacterium
GGCGCCGAGGTCGTCGGCGCCCCCGAACCATGATCAGTCCGCAGACGACACCAAGTAAAACGCCCACGTGAGATCTCACGTGGGCGTCTTGTCGGTTTGGAATAGAGGGCACGAGTTCCATCTGGAACTCTGGAGAGATAGTCCCCTCAAGAACTGCCGACTTCGTCTCCTTGCTTGACCCAAGCTTGAACCTCGAAGCTGACCCTCTGCACGAAGCTCGAGGGTGGGAGGCTGGCTCCCTGGGCGTACTCAATGTCCTTGATGCGCGCCTTTACGCGGAGAGCGCTGGTTTCCAGCACGATCTCCTGTCCGGGGCTCAACAATACGATGTCACCCTTCGGCTCCAACTTCGCTCTCAAATCCGGATCGCTATAGGCGTACTGGGTGGCCAGCACCTTGGTTACGGTGCGGATGTCGCTCTTGTCGAACAACCAGGCCTCGAAGGCGGTGACTTTTTTGGGTTCTCCCGCACCGATAGTCTCTGAAATGCCGATCCCGCACTCACCCATGAAATCGCTGCCGATCTCAATGCTGAATGATGGATCGAAGTAGTCGTCGCCAAGAACGTAGGGGGTGTTGAACGACTTCACTGGCAGATCCGCCCCGCTGACGCCAACCCCGGGTTCAGCGGTGATGACATCCGGACCGGTCGCCATAGCTGTGCCGCCGTCGCTGCTCGAGCGGTTGCGTCCAGTCAGCAGGTACCACGCGACACCGGCCGCGCCAAGGACCAACAAAGCTACCGCACCAATTGCGCCGATTCTAAGGAGCTTGGCCAGCGGGGTTGCTTCGCCTGTGCTCTCTTCTGTGCCGGTTTCTGCGTCCGGCATTTCCGCAGGAATCGGAAGTCCCTGATCCTGCATAACGATCTGCTGCACGCCATTGAGCGCAGACATGTAGCTGTCGAGCCGGTAACTGGGAGCTTTGGCCATCGCCGTGGTGATGTCCTCCAGAAGGAGGCCCTCTTGGGCGAGCCAGGGGATCTTGTTGGAGTCAGGAAGATCCAATCCCAGCCGGCTCTGGAGCAAGGTGAGGTCCCCAGTGCTGTAGAACTCCTGAGAGGCATATGCGATATAGGCTGACTTGTAGTCCTCGCGGAGATGCCCTGGGGTCGCATTTGCCCATTCGACAGGGGCGATCCCCCACCCGATCACAAACCATCCGATCAGGATACCGGCAACCAGAGACAACAGCGCTTTGTATTTGTCCCAGATCGGTTGGATCTTGACCGTTACCTGGGCGAAGATGGTGAAGCCCTTAGCAAGAAGCGTGTCGAACATAGGATATCCCTCCCGGCCTAGATGGGGTGAGCGTACCTTTTCTCGGTACAAGAGTACCATACATCTCACGTAAATGCAAACCGGTACCATAAGCTGCGATGTGAATTTCTGTCGATTATGGGCAACTCTACAATTCGCGCTGAGGAGCCGCAGATGTCGCTTTCGTGCTATCGGGAGGTGCGCCGGCACGCGCCGCGCCAGGTGTTGAGATCGCCGATGCGAGTGTATGTCACACGTGGGGCAAGAACAAGACCCGTACCGCAGAACGGAGCTCAGAATGCATCGTCGCCGTGCTGCACAGATCTCCTCCAGTCAAGACGTGCACGGCGGGGTGGCTGACCAAGGTCAGCTCTTCCCGCAAGGTCGGTGTCAAAGCAAGCTCGCGATGGGCTTCCAACAACTCTGCAGTCGCCGGCAGACCGGGGGGAGGCGTTCCGGGCACACATAGTCCGCTGCCTCCAAAGAAACTGGAAGGGCTGCGTCGAATTCCTGCCGATGCTTTGGGCCGCGCCCGGAAGCCAATCAGGCGGCCGATGACCGACTTGCGGTGCATCCCTGCCATAGGCCCCAGTTTCATCCAGCAATGCTCTGTTGTCCTGTCGAGGGGCTTGGCGGCAGCGCCTCTGCATCCGCCGCAGATGCTTATAGTGGGGTTCCATTCTCATCTTGCTGTCGGCTGTCATGGTTCTCCTCGGTAGCACTATCATCTGGAGGAACCGTACCACGTTGGGCAACATTCTACCGACGGAAAGCGTGCTGTTGTCCGTCTTGGTGCCTGGGGTATAATCGCTGTACCATGTTCTCTTGGGCAGGAGCGCGTATGATGACTTCGCACAAGTTGCAGGTATGGGTCTTGGTGATCCTGATCGGCCTTCTGACAGGGTGTCTAGGCGCTTCCCAGCCCTTCGAGGATGATTTCTCCGATCCTGCCAGCGGGTGGGGGGCAGCCTCGCACGAGACCTACGTCCGCGGCTATCAGCAGGGCCGTTATCTGTTCCAGATCGATGTACCACAATGGTTTGTCTGGGCGACGAATGGGCGTACTTTCCAGGATGTGGAGATTGAGACTGTAGCCCGCGCTGCAGGTCAATCTGACAATCACTACGGACCTATCTGCCGCTACAGCGACCAGCAGTTCTACTATTTCGCCATCAGTGCTGACGGGTACTATGCCATCTTCCGTTCGGATGAGGAAGGCGAATTGCTGCCCTTGACGGGCAGCGCTATGCTGCGCTCCGCTGCGATTCACATCGATGGATCGGACAACCGCCTGCTCGCTGTGTGCCAAGACGCTACGTTGACATTCTATGTCAACGGGGAACTGGTCGCGCAGGTTGAGGATGAGACGCTGGTCGAGGGCGATGTCGGTCTTGCTGCCGGTACGGCGGGGGCCGGTGGAACCAGCGTCTGGTTCGATGATTTCGAGGCGTCGAAGCCATGAGCACTCTTGGGGATGGCTGCAGATCGCGTGCCTATTGCCGCCTGGCTTTGTTGATGGCTGTGGTATTGGCGTCGGTTCTGGGGGGGGCCATCGGCTGTGCCGGCGAGCCGGCCTCTGACAGTTGGGCTACGTCCTTCGATGACGGTGACGGCTGGAATCTGAGCTCGGATGCGGTCGCCGATGTGAGTATCGCAGACGGCACGCTGCAGGTTCACGTTTTCTCTCCAGGGCAGCTGGCCTGGGCCTCGTCACAGTCCGACTGGCAGGATTGTCACGTTGAAGTGTCGGCCACGCAGGTGTCGGGGCCCATCGACAACGAATACGGCATTCTGATGCGGATGGAGGATGACCAGAGTTTCTACGCGTTCTCGGTGAGTGGCGACGGCTACGTGCGGGCTGCGCGGTATGTTGATGGGCTCTGGTCCCTGCTGGGCCCCGACTGGACCCCCAGTGACGCGGTGAGCCAGGGGGCAGTAACCAACCGGCTTGAGGTCATCGCAGTGGGGGCGCACTTCGAGTTCCGGGTCAATGACCAGACCGTACTTGAAGTTGAGGATACTGACGCTAAGAGCGGGCCGATAGGTCTCTACGCCGGGGCCTTTTCAGAAGGTGATGTGGTCGTCACTTTTGACGATCTGAATGTCACCCAGGCACCCTAGGGTGCCCGCCGGTGCGCGTCTACTTGGAATCCCTTGGCTGTCGCCTTAACGCGGCAGAGATCGAAGCCCTCGCCCGGCAATTCGCCGGTGCCGGCCACAGCATCGTCACCCAACCGGCCGATGCCGACATCGTGGTCCTGAATTCTTGCGCGGTCACGGCGCAGGCCTCGCGCAAGAGCCGGCACCGTATCAGTACCCTTCACAGAAAGAACCCCACCGCGGATGTTGCCGTTATCGGTTGCTGGGCTACCGAGGACGTGGCGCGAGCCCAGCGTCTGGAGGGTGTGCGGTGGGTGATCCCGAATGTCGACAAGGCCCAGGCGGTGACCGAGATCCTGGGGCGGACGGCAGTGTCCGCGCCCTGGTCGCCGGGCCGTTGGGGCCATACCCGGGCGTTCTTGGGCGTGCAGGATGGCTGTGACCACGCGTGCACCTACTGCATCACCCGCGTGCTGCGTGGCCCTGCTCGCAGCCGGCCTCTGCACGATGCTGTGGAAGAGGTGCAGAGATTTGTGGCGCAGGGCGCTCAAGAGGTCGTCCTGACCGGCGTTAGCCTGGGCGCCTACGGCCAGGATCTGGGGGTGGAGACAGGTCTTGCCCAGCTGGTGACCGCCATCCTGCGCGATACGGATCTTCCCCGGCTCCGACTCTCCTCGATCGAACCGTGGAATGTGACGCCGGATTTTCTGGCGTTGTGGCAGGACTCTCGACTCTGTCGCCAACTCCATCTTCCGCTGCAGTCGGGCTCAGATGCCGTCCTCAAGCGGATGGGCCGCCGGATCACGTCCGCCGAGTTCGCTTCGCTGGTGGAGACCGCTTACGCGGTCTGTCCCGACATGGCGATCACTACCGACATGATCGCCGGCTTCCCCGGCGAGACGGAGCTTGATTTCTCCCGCACGATGGCGATGGCCGAGGAGATGCGCTTCGCGCGCATCCACGTCTTCCCTTACTCCGAGCGCGCCGGCACTGCAGCTGTGCGGCTGCCGGATCCTGTCGCCAAGGCAGTGCGCAAGGAACGCGCGCGCCAACTGCGCGACCTGGGAGACCGCCTGGCTGCAGCCTATCGCTCGAGGTT
>CAZEXX010000333.1:0-4454 GCA_964516885.1 uncultured Anaerolineales bacterium
CACGCGAGCGAACGTGATCTCTATTTCAACCACGACCAGTCAATCCTACCGGTTGCGCCCAGGACGACCCCCACCCAGCGCGCCAGCCAAAACCCGACCGCCGCCACAATCCCGGCACTGACGCTTTGGCGTATGGCCAGGGTTAACACAACTGCCAACGAAAGATAGCGTACGAGATAGCCACCCAACACCCGCCCAATCACAGACCGCTTCGCCAGAGCAGGGTCAAGCCTGGACACCAGACCGATCAGCAGCGCCAGGTGGACAACGCTGAGTCCAGCCCCAGCCAGAAACCACGCAGCTAGGCCCAACATAGCTCATCCCGCGCCATCATACAACGCCGTTGCGCCACCAGACGCCGCTTCCTCTGCGGACGCTTCCTCTGCGGACACGTCCTCTGCGGACACGTCCTCTGCGGACGCGTCATCCACCGCCGAGTTCGGCTGGGCCTGCAGTGACATCAGCAGCTGTTCTGCCAAGCGATCAAACTGCTGATCTGAGGCCGCGCGCGTCTCCGGCGCGTCTGTCTCGCGTTGATGCCCGCTGGTGAGTACCGTTACCTGGCCTTCGGTCACCTGAACGATCCCCTCCGCAATCGACAACTCCCCCGACTCAGCATCCGTATCGTACTGCACCGGACCAGGCAGGACCTCGGCGATCAGCGGAGCGTGGTCCGGATAGACGCTCAGCCAGGCATCGTCGGCCAACTTCATCCGCACCTTCGTGGCCGAATCCACCGCCAGCAGCACCCGGTCGGGCGTCATGATGGTCAGCCGCAGCGACGTGCTCACCTCAGTCCCCCGCGCCCACCAAGGTGGACGAGCCCGTCATGGCTCGCGCGCGCTCGACAGCATCGTCGATCGTGCCGACCATATAGAAGGCCTGCTCCGGCAGATCGTCGTGCCGGCCCTCAACAATCTCCCTGAATCCGCGCAGCGTCTCCTCCAGCGGCATCAACACACCCGGATTGCCGGTGAAGGACTCCGCCGCGGTCATAGGCTGCGTGAGGAAGCGCTGCAGCCGTCGCGCACGCAGGACGGCCTGGCGGTCGTTCTCGCTCAACTCCTCAATACCCAGGATCGAGATCACGTCCTGAAGCTCCTCATAGCGAGCCAGGAGCTCCCGCACCGCCATCGCGATCTGGTAGTGCTCCTCCCCCACCCGTTCGGGCACCAGCAGTGAACTGCGCGAGGTCAGGGGATCGATCGCCGGATAGAGGCCGCGGCTGACCTGCTCACGCGACAGCACCGTTGTCGCATCCAAGTGGGCAAAGGTCGCCACCACGGCAGGATCGGTCAGGTCGTCGGCCGGCACGTAGACGGCCTGGATGGAGGTCACGCTGCCACTGGAGGTGGTAGTGATGCGCTCCTGCAGCTCACCCATCTCGCTCTGCAGCGTCGGCTGATATCCCACCTCACTCGGCAGGCGCCCGAGCAAGGCGGAGACCTCGGAGCCGGCCTGAATATAGCGGAAGACGTTATCGACAAAGAGCAAAACCTGGCGCCGTTCGGTGTCGCGGAAATACTCCGCCATCGTCAGCGCCGTGAACGCCACGCGCAGACGCGCACCCGGGGGCTCGTTCATCTGTCCGAACACCAACACGGTATTGTCAATCACGCCCGTGCGCTGGAGCTCCAGCCACATCTCGTTGCCCTCGCGACTGCGCTCCCCGACACCGGCAAAGAGCGCGATGCCCGAGTGCCTGCGGATCGTGTTGCCCATCAGCTCGATCATCAACAGCGTCTTGCCGACGCCCGCACCGCCGAACAGCCCGATCTTCCCGCCCTCAGGATAGGGCGTCAGCAGGTCAATGGCCTTGATGCCGGTCACAAAGACCTTGTCAGCGACGCTCTGCTCCGACAGTGGAGGCGACTTCACGTGGATCGGATGCCTCACAGACTCAACCGGGGGCCCACCGTCGATAGGTTCGCCGAGAACATTGAACATCCGTCCCAACGTCAACGGTCCCACCGGCACAGAGATCGGTCCCCCTGTGTCCGTTACCGAGAGGCCCCGTCGCAGGCCGGCAGTATTACCCATGGCGATAGCGCGCACAGTGTGGGGATCGATGTGCTCTTGCACCTCGACAACCAGCTCACTCCCATCATCCCGATGTACGAAAAGAGCATTGTGGATGCTCGGCAAATCGCCGGAGGCAAACGTTGCATCAATCACAACGCCGACCACGCGAGCTACGATGCCATGATGTGCCAACAGTCAACTCCTTCAGCCATAGGACCCCAATATAGACAGCCGCCCGCACGCGCGTGGAACTCAAGGACCAACTCGGGCTGAGCAGCGATAGGAGCAGGTTTGGGGGACCCCATCGCACACTGAGCCGGGTCGCACTTTGAGACCACGTCGACGAGCGGGGGGACTCTTCCTCTAAGGCCCTTATCTCGCAGATGCAATTAATAAGTATACTATAAGGAGTAGCAAGGTGCAAGCGCAGTTTGTTTGCTGGAGATTGGACAAAGCACAGAATTCGTGTATCATCATCCCTGTTATGAGCGGATGTCAACGTCAAATTAGCACGCGGAAAGATAGGATCTAAATGCCAGTTTTCGAAGAATTGGGCATTGATCTGGGCACTGCCAACATACTCGTCTACGTCCGTGGTCGCGGCATTGTGCTCCAGGAACCCTCGGTGGTTGCCCAGGAGCTGGAGACCGGCGAAGTCGTGGCCGTTGGTGAGGAAGCCCGTGCTATGATGGGACGCGCGCCGGAGACTATTGTGGTTCGCCGCCCGCTTCGTGCCGGGGTTATTGCCGACTACCGCGTGACCCAGAGGATGCTCTTCTACTTCATCAAGGCAGCTATCGGCAAACCTTTACTCAAGCCAAAAGTCTGTGTGACCGTGCCCTTCGGGGCCACGCAGGTAGAGCGCCGAGCGGTGCGCGAAGCCACCCTTGAGGCCGGGGCCAGAGAGGTCTATCGCATTCCAGAGCCCGTCGCCGGCGCGATTGGCGCCGGCTTGCCCATCCACACCCCCGGCGGCCATATGGTCATCGACCTGGGAGGCGGGGTCAGTCAGGCAGCCGTGCTCTCGGTCTATGGCGTCGTCGCCTCAGCGGCCATCCGCGACGGTGGTGTGCGCATGGATCAAGCCATCGCCAACTACATCCGGCGTAAGTACAACCTGCTGCTGGGCCAGCCAAGCGCCGAAGAGGCCAAGATCCGCGTCGGCGCAGCAATGTCGTTGGACACTCCCCTCCGTATGGAGGTGCAGGGCCGCGACCAGGTAACCGGTCTCCCCCGCAGCGTCCAGATCAGCAGCGATGATATCGCCGAAGCGCTGGAAGAGACCATTGCACTCATCATCAACATGGTGAAGTCGGTCCTGGAACGCACGCCGCCCGAACTCGCATCGGACATCATCGACCGGGGCATGACGATGATTGGAGGCGGCTCCCTCCTCCGCAATATGGACCAACTGCTTACCCAAGAAACCGGGGTGCCGGTCTACGTGGCCGACGCACCTATGGCCTGTGTCGCCATCGGTGCCGGCAAGAGCCACGCGCTCATACCCTACCTCCGGAGAACACTTGGTAATCTCTGAGTAAGCGAGGAAAACACCGATGTGCCAGAGCAGATGGGCGGCCGTCGCCCATCTGCTTTTCTCGTGGGGGCTCGTGGTCCCGGCCCATTGGCTATGCTATAATGACTCTGGTCAACAATGACCCCGGTCATAAATGATGGAGATACAATGAGGAAGATCCTGAAGTGGGCACTTGTGTTGGGCGCCATCGCCGCAGCAGGCTTTGGGCTGGTTCGAGTGCTACAGCAACTCTCCGCCGCCGAGACGGTTCTCGAGGTCCTCAGATCCGAAGACGTGCAGCGGGGGGATTTGGCGATATCGGTGACCGCCAGCGGCAATGTGGCCGTCAATGAGCGCACCGATCTGCTGATCCAGATGCCCGGCATCGTCGCCGACGTCCCCGTCGAGGTCAACGAGCGGGTTGAGGCCGGCCAGGTGCTGGCCCGCATGGACACCGAGGATCTGGCGCGCAGCGTGCGGCAGACCGAGATCGCGCTCAAACTCGTCGAGATCACTCTGGAGACAGCCGGCGAAGCCCCAGACCCCGAGGACATCCGAGTCGCGGAGCTGGCGCTGAGCAGTGCCGGCAAAGCCCTTGAGGTCGCCCGGTTGGGCATCGAGACCGCCCGTGTGGACGCCAACGCGATCCAGGTACAGGCCCAGAGGGCGCGCGAGCAGGCGTACATCAACCTGCGAGATGCCCGCGAGGCGAACAAGAACGAAGATAACGCCCTGATCGCCTATGCCGAAGCGGAGGCCGAGGAGCGGGCCGCGGCACTCAACGCCGAGGCCACCTCCCAGCAGGCCGAATCCCGCCTTCAGGTAGCTCAGATGAACTACGAGCAAGCCGAACGAATCCTGGAGAGGCTGCGTGAGGGCGCCGACACCGACACGGTACGGCAGCAGGAACTCCAAG
>CAZEXX010000334.1:0-4417 GCA_964516885.1 uncultured Anaerolineales bacterium
AGGCGCATGGCCCCGAATCCCAAAGCGGACACTTCCACACCTGTGTTTCCGAACTGACGGTATAGCATGGGTTGTTTCCCTCCTCACAAAGCTACGCGACATTTCCCCCAGCAGATCCTACTGCATCATGCCGTCTTCGTCAAATCGCGCATTCGCGTGCGGGCGTGTCAGAGACCTAGCAAACTGGTGAGGCCGACAATTGGCCCTCTCCCCTGGCGAGGGAGAGTTGGTGAGGGGGGCCACGATAGCACCCTGACCCACTTTGCTTCCTACCCCCGCAGGGGGCAAAGCAAAGACTGCACGGCAAGAGTGGTTTCGCCAACCAAACAGGAACAGTGAAACATGCCCGGCGTCAGGGCGTACGCATCTCGAACTCAACCTGATCGATGGACGCCTATGCTCATCCAAAAGACACCGTTCTCCGTAATACAGACGATCTAGCGAACTCGAGAGTTCGCTGGATCGTCCTCCACCTCTCTACACAGCCAGACTGCTCGAGCAGGCCTAGTACGGCAGGTCTAGTACGGGCAGGTCTGAGACCTGCCCTCTGCGCCGCTCCATCTACGCGACGTCTCCCAAAGTCCAACACTTGAGATGCACGCAGCCTGCGCCCGGCATTAGCCGTTTCAGAGAACTGGCCTACAATCATTCGGGATATACCACAGGGAACGAAACGGTGCCGCCGTCGGACCAGACAGCTGTGGTGACAGTAAGACGATACCACATCCGCCCCCTGAAGTGAGGCAGACGTGAACGAATGGCGCGAAGTACTGAACCAAGTCCTCGTGATGAACGAAGCCCTAGACGACCGCGGGGCGATGGATATGCGCCCGGTGTGGCGCGCGTGGGGATACCGTGAGGCCGCAGGCGAGCCGGAACCGGTGGTCTGGGCCGCGGCGTTCCGCCGCGTGCTGATGGAGGACAGCCTGCACCTCTATGCCGGAGACAGGCTGTGCGGCAGCCACGCTGGGTGGTTCGCAAGAACACTGCCCCAACGTATACCTCCGGAGCAATTCAATGCGCTGGTTGCGGAGCACGACGCGCGCGGGCGGCGGGACTTCTGGGCCGGATGGGACCACACGGTCGCCGACTACCCCACCCTGCTGACCGTGGGCGTGCGCGGCCTGCTTGACCGCGCGTGCACGTCGCTCAAGACACACCCCCAGCCACAAGAGCAGGGCGTCCTGCACGGCATCATCCTCGCCTTGGAGGCCTTCTCGGCCTACATGCTGCGCTGGGCCGAGGCAGCCGGCGCGCAGGGCGACCTCGATATGGCGACAGTGGCGCGGCACGTGGCAACGGAGCCGCCGCGCACCTTCCGTGAAGCGGTGCAGCTTGTCGCTTTCACGCACCTCGTCTTCGAGAGCGAGGGGCGCCACCATATGGCCCTGGGCCGTGTCGATCAGTACCTGCTGCCCTTCTACCGGCGCGACACAGAAGCCGGACGGCTGCGCCGTGAGGAGGCATTGGACCTCCTCTGCCATCTGTGGGTCAAGTTGGCGGAGAACGGCGGCGTGCAGAACATCTGCATCGGCGGCCTGACGCCAGAGGGCGCGGATGCCACGAACGAAGTGTCGTACCTATGTTTGGAGGCCACCAAGCTGGTGCACTCCCCCTACACCAACCTCTCCGCGCGCTTCCACGACGCCACACCCGAGGCCTTCTACCGCGCTTGCTTCGATGTCATACGCACAGGCGTGGGCTTCCCGGCAATCTTCAACGACCACGTGCTCATTCCCGGGCTGGTGGAGATCGGCGTCCCGGTAGAGGTCGCCCGCGATCATTGCATGGTCGGCTGCATCGAGACGATGCTCGCAGGCCGCCAGCCGGCGTGGTCGGACGGGCGCTACAATATGGCGATGCAGCTCACAAACACGATGCACAAGGTACAGGGTCATCCGGAGCTTTCCTACGATCTCCTGGTCGACGCCTTTCGGGCGGAGATGCGCACATCGATCGCTGCCTATTGCCGGGACTTCAACGCGGCTATCGCCGGGTACTCAGCGGACAAGTTCCCGGACCCGTTCCTCTCGGCGCTCACTCGCGACTGTATCGGACGAGCGAAGGACATCAACGCCGGCGGCGCCGAGTACCGGCGTATGCACGGGATCGCGATTATGGGCTTGGGCACGGTGTCGGATTCCCTGGCCGCGGTTGAGAAACTGGTCTTCGAGGATCAAGCCATCACCTACGACGAGCTGATGGACGCGTTGGACACGGACTTCGAGGAGTGCGAGCCCCTGCGCCAGCGCCTGGTCAACAGGGCGCCCAAGTACGGCAACGACTTGGATGAGGTGGACCAGATTGCTACGTGGCTCGTGGACTGGACCTCGCGCGAGTGCCTGAAGCACGAGATCACGGGCGGAGGGCGCTTCGTGGCCGCCATGGCGGCCAACACCAGCAACATTCCGGCGGGCAAGGAAGTCGGCGCCACGCCGGACGGGCGGCGTGCCTTCACCCCACTCTCAGATGCCGCGAGCCCCTATTTCGGGCGCGACACCCACGGGCCCACCGCGTTCCTCAACTCGGTCTCCAAGCCCGACTACCACCGCGTGCTCACAGGCAGCGTGATCAATATGAAATTCGAGCCCGCTCTCTTTCGCGAACAACAGGGGGAGCGTATCTTCCTGGCGCTGATGAGGGCCTTCGTGCACAACAGGGTGCCGGAGCTGCAGTTCAATTTCACCGGGAACCAGGCGCTGGTCGAGGCTCAGGAGAACCCAGAGCTGCACCGTGACCTCGTTGTGCGCGTAAGTGGATTCTCCGCGTACTTCGTCACGTTGGACCAAGAGGTGCAGAACGACGTCATCCGCAGACGAGCGCACGCTTAGGCAGAGGCGGAAGAGGAACCACGAATCTTCACGAATCCACACTAATCTTGTATGGTCTACTTCGAAGAATCCCTTCTGCAATCCGCTCTGCGGACCGCGGGCATCTTGCCCGCTCTGCTCTTCGCGCTGCATCTACATCCCGCCTGGTGTGCACAAGCACGCACGTCATCCCTTCCGCAGATCGCGGCAAGCACATCACCCAATAGACAACGATGACAACACAAGACACAGCGGTTGCTCCCACAGGCGGACCCGTTCCGATGGACCTTGTCTTCGACATCCAGCGCTTCTCGCTGTACGATGGTCCGGGCATCCGGACCACCGTATTCTTCAAGGGCTGCCCTTTGCACTGTCCGTGGTGTCACAATCCGGAGAGCGTCGCACCCCGGCGGGAACTACTGTTCAACGCCGCCCAATGTGTCCACTGCGGCGCCTGCGTCGCGGTCTGTCCCACCGGCGCCCATCACATCACGCCGCCCGACGAACCTCGGCGGTGTAGGTCTGCTGCCCTACCACCGGCTGGGCAAGGGCAAGCGGGCGCTGCTGGGCCAGGACGACAACGAGGTCTCTCATCCTCCGGAGTGCGCGCAGGTACAAGCGTGGAAAGCACACTTCGCCTCCGCAGGCCTACCCGTGAGGCTGTCTGAGGAGCTGTAAGGTCAGGGAGCGGCATGGGCGCGTCGCGCATCCGCGCAGATCCTGCGCAAGCGCGTTCAGTCTCCATCGCACAAGGCACGCAAGCACAATGGGAGTCAACCACGAATCCTCACGCATCGTGGTTGACTCTCCCCCTCGGTTAACACTCAAGGGACACTAAGGACCGCGGTCGTACCCGACTTCGCGGTGCAGGTCGGCGACCATCTTGTGCCCGGCCTCGCTAAAGTGGAAGGAGTCGGTGGGCAAGAGGTAAACGGGAGGGATCGCCTCATCGCCATCGGGCCCGTTGCAGGCGCTGTACGTTAGGACTGCGGCGGCACCGTGTTTGGCGGCAAGTCCGCTGATGGCCCGGCTCCAATCGTCGAAAGCCGGTCCCTTGAGCTGCTCGAATGCGCCAGCGTCCCGCCAGTACTCCACAAACCAGTTGCACTCTTCTGCAATTAGCACCAATGCCTGATCGGCGGTGCGCAGGGAGCGGACCTCCGCGAGGATGGCATCAATTCTGTCCACCAAGGCCTGTACTTCAGTCTCGAAGCAGTCCATGTCCAGGTCGCTGATCGGCCCACACGGCGGGTTTCCCGCGCCTGACGGACCATAGAGCAGCCTCCATATGTCGTTCGATCCTACCCAGATCGTGATAACCTCGGCTTCGCTGACCAGCGCGCGCACTGTCTCGTCGCTCTGCAGTTTGCCCAGAAGCGATCTCGTCGTCTCACCACCTACAGCGGATCGATTGTGCAGCCTGACCTCGACGCCCAGGTCCTCAGCGATGTAGCCTGCGTAGAGGTGCACGTAGCTCTTGCCGATCTCCACATTGTGTCCGCCGGGTATCGAGTCTCCCAGTGCCACGTAGTCCCAGGCCCCGTCATCCTCCTCGGGCACCGGGGTGGCTGTAGGCGGCTCGGTGGTGGACGTCGGCACCGGCGTGG
>CAZEXX010000335.1:0-4410 GCA_964516885.1 uncultured Anaerolineales bacterium
GGCAATGGGCTGCCCAACCAGCTGCCGCGCCACCCCAACCCGATCTGGGATGGGTTGGCCCACGACGGATTCACCGTGATGATCATCGCCGACGGGCATCATCTGCCGGCATCGGTGGTGAAGACGATGGCTCGGGCGAAGGGGGCGGCTCGGCTCATCGTGGTCAGCGACTGTGTCTCGGTGGCCGGGCTGCCGCCGGGCGAGTACGATGTGCTCGGAAACCACGCGGTGCTGGAGCCTTCCGGACGCTTCTACAATCCCGAGAAGCAGTGTTTGGTCGGCTCATCGGCGACGATGACGGCGTGTATGAACTTCCTGGCGTCGCTGGATGTCTTCGGGTTTGATGACCTGGTCGCCGTTGGCTTTCACAACCCGCTGCGGCTGGTGGGCTTGACGTCTGCCGACGTCCGATCGGATGACGGAGTGGGCTTGGTCTTCGAAGCCGGGCGATTTGTCCCGATGGGGGAACCATAGGCGGGTTCAAGCTGTCGTTGATTTGAGAGGCGACATCGCTATGAAGAGCGCGGCGAATCTTTTTCGGCAGAAGGGTGTTGTGTAGGCCGTGGCATGAAAGCCTCAGTGCCGGATTCACCAGCGCTGTCGTGACGGATGTGGCGCGCCGGGAGCTGTCGCCTGGAATCTGTTTGAGCTTCGCCCGATCAGGGGTTGCTGCTGTGACTGCCTGTTTGCTGGAGGCTATCCGCGGCGCAGGATCACGTCTGTGGATTGAAGGGGGTTGGATGTTGTCTTTGTGGTCGCAGGAGCAGATGCTCGCTGCATTCTGCATTGTCGTGGTGGGGGCGCTTGTTCATGGCTCCGTGGGTATGGGGCTAGGGCTCGTGACCGTGACCTTTCTTCTGCAGATCGATCCGGTCTTCGTGCCTGGTCCGATCCTGGCATCTGGACTTCTGCTGAGCTTGTTGATGGTCCGCCGTGAACGGCAGGAGCTGAACCTCTTTGAGGTCAAATGGGCGGTCGTAGGCCGAGTCCTCGGCACGATCATCGCGTCGCTGACGCTCTCTCAGTTGCCTCAGGACCAGTCTGCCATTGCGGCGGGGCTGGCGATCCTACTGGCCGTTGGACTGAGCTTCTCGGGGTTGTCCGTGGAACCCGCCATCGGCACGCTCCTGGGCGCCGGTACGGTGTCGGGGATCATGGGAACACTTGCCAGTGTTGGTGGTCCTCCTATGGCATTGCTGTTCCAGAAACAGAAGGGTCCCCAATTGCGGGCGACCCTGTCGGGCTACGGGCTCCTGGGGGGGCTGGCTTCGGTGCTCGGGTTGGTCTTTGTCGGGAGTTTCCGACTGCCGGAAGTGCAGGCGACGCTCTTCTTCTTGCCGGCTATCTTGGTGGGGTACTTGCTATCAGGAAAATTGGTCTCGCTGCTGGACGCCGGCTACACGCGGAGTGCGGTGCTGATCGTGTCGGCGGCATCGAGCGTGGTGCTGCTGGTGCGCACGCTGGTGTAGGAGCGGTTCTTGTCTTGCGATGTGAGGGCTCAAAGCTTTTCAAATTGCCGCAGTGTGGCAGCCTGAGCTTTGAGCCCTTCGCGTATTCGAAAGCGATTCGACCTAGGTCGCCTCGGTGTGGCGCCAGATCTCCTGCATCTCGGCGTTGGTTGCCAGCAGGTCGTCCAGCGTGCCCGTGGCGTCCACGCGACCGCCCTTGAGGACCACGACACGGTCGACCTGCCGTAGCTTCAGGCAGGTTATTCGTGGCGGTATGTGTTGTGGATTGCCATCATCTTCTCCATCTGCTGAATCATTCGGTCTTCTTCCTTCGCATCTATCCGCGCTCGTCGTGTTTCCCGGACGATGTTGCGTCCGCCGCCGGAGGATCTATCAATTGGTTCACGTTTGGTGCTATACTCGGTGCGTGAGTCACGAACTGCGCGCCGGCACTTCAAGAGGATCTCCGCCCAGGCTCAAGTCACAGACCTGGTTGTATCGTGGGTTGTGGATTGTGCTGCTCCTGGTGTCTGCCGCGCTGCGGTTTGTGGCACCGGACTGGGACGCCGCGATCGCAGCACACCCCGATGAGCGTTTCCTGCTGGGGGCAGCCGAGACCGTGCCCCTGATGCACAACATCTGTCGCGCCGTGCCCGATTTCCCTTATGGCCATCTCCCGGTGATCCTGGCTCGGCTGATCGTAGTCGCGTCCCCCGGTGCGGATCCGTTGTACGCCGCACGGCTGCTCTCGGCGTTGGTCGGCGTGGTGCTGGTGGCTCTATCAGGGGCTGCCGGGCGCCAGTTGGCGGGGCGCAAGGGCGCGCTCTTTGCAGGGATCGTCGTGGCGCTGTCGCCGGGCCTGATCCAGCAGGCGCACTTCTATACGGTGGATCCCATCGGTGCCGCGCTTGCGAGTGGTGCTGTCCTGGCGGCTGCGCGCCGGCGGTGGCGTATGGCCGGGCTGCTCACCGGGTTGGCCGTGGCATGCAAGCTGTCGCTGGCCGTGACCGGCGTAGCGTTGCTGGGGGCCGCGCTGGTGCACGTTCGGCCACGAGCGCCCGCCAAGGGCACGCCTGCCGCGGACGCGTCCGCGGAGGACAGTTCACCCTGGCGATGCTTTCTGCACGCTGCCGGGGCCTTCGCTTTGGCGGCCGTGGTCGCTTTCCTGGCGGTCTCGCCCTGGTCGCTGCTGACGCCGGTGGCCTGCTGGCGCGGGCCACTGGCGCAGAGCATGTTGGTCAGCGGTCGCTATGTCCTTCCCTACACGCAGCAATACACCGGATCGTTGCCTCTTGTTTACCCGTTGGTCCAGATGGGTTTGTGGGGGCTGGGGCCGGTGGTGACTGTGCTGGGGTTGGGGGGCTTGGTCGTGTGCGGGGTGGTCAGCAGCCGATCGAGCCGAGCCTGGGTGAGTCCCGTGTGGCTCTGGACGGTTATCTTCTTCGCGGCCACGGCGGCCCTGCGGGTGAAATTCGCCCGCTATCTGCTGCCTCTCTATCCCTGGTGGGCGGCCTGGGCGGCGTATCTGCTCTGGGGCCGTGGTCTGCATCTCTCCCGGAGATGGGTGACTAGCATCGCTGGCCTGGCGGTCGCAACCACGGCGGTCCTGGGGTTGGCACAGGTGGGCCTCTACGCGAGGCCGCACCCCTGGGGTACGGCTTCGCGGTGGCTGACCACGTCTGTTGCGCCCGGGGCAACGCTGGTTGTGGAGACGTGGGACCACCCATTGCCGGTGCCGGCGACCTCCGATGAGGTCGGGACCTCGCTTGAGGTCCCCATGGCAAACGAGGTCGGGGCGTATGTGCAGATCAGCCTCCCGATCTACGATGACGAGAGCCCGGCGAAGCTTGCACAGCTTGCCGGCGCTGCGGAGGCGGATGTGCTGATCCTCGCCAGCCGGCGGGGGTATGGCGCGCTCTCGCGCGAGCCTGCGCGATACCCTGAGACGCTGGCGTGGTATCGTGCGCAGCTGGAGCGTCGTGAGGTTTATGTCTTTACCCGGTGCCCGGTCATTGGTCCCGTCGCCATCACGGATGATCCACTGGCGGACGCCGGTCTCCCCGTTCCGTTTTCGCTGGCCGAGAGGTGCGGCACCAGGTACGCCCTGCGTCTCCCACGGTTGGACGAGAGTTTCCGGGTCTATGACGCGCCATTGACGCTTATCTTGGCGGACCACGTTGAGTGATCAGGTGTGTTTCAGAGCGAGGGCAAGACATCCAGCCAGGAGGAAGTGCTAGATTAGCGGACCGCACATCGCCCGTCCTGGATTGCAGCCCCAGTGATTGGCGCGCTTGTCGTGGGGGTCTTCTATGTTAGAATTCCTCGTTGGAGTCATCTATGGCTTACTTCTACCTAGTACTGCTCTACCTGGGATTCGGCAGCGGTCTGCTGCTCCTGGGCATAAGTTCAATCCCCAGATTGGCCGTCCTGCGCAAGCCCTTGTCGGCCGGCGCTGTCACGTTGGTTGCGCTGGTCTGGGCCTTGTCACCTCCGGACGGTCGTTGGGTGCTCTCTGTGTGGGCGCCTAGCAGCGTGACCGGTGGGTGGCTGGTTCTTGACATGCACCCCGAGTTGTGGTGGTCCGTGCTCGCCATTCTGGCCACGTTCAGCGGCATTCTCTGGGTCACGGTGGGTGAGCGTGCATCCGATCTGGCCCTCACCGGCTCGCTTCTGCTGATCTACCTGACGATTATGTGGCTCACGGTGGCCTCCGGCTCGCTGTTGTTGACGCTGGCCATGTGGGCGTGTATCGACATAATCTGGTTCCTGGGGAGGCTCACCGACACTGCGGATGGCGAGCGAGTGGTGTGGGCGGCAGCGACCGGGGGCGTGGCCTCGGTCCTGTTGTGGTCCGTGTCGCTCTTCTTGATGGTGCAGGGCTCCAGCGGTCTTTGGTGGTTGATGCGACCCTCCGAACCCGTGCTCATTCTCCTTGCAGTCGCCGCCTTGATGCGGCTGGGCT
>CAZEXX010000336.1:0-2401 GCA_964516885.1 uncultured Anaerolineales bacterium
GAGAACGCGCCGATCCGGCGTTCCTTGCGGAAGGTCAGCAGCATGACGATGATGAGCACAACAGTGAGACCGATGCTGAGCAGGCTGATCAGGCGATAGATGATGTCCATTATGGCAAAGTCTCCATTCACCGCCGCAACGGCGTGCCGCATTGGGTGCAGAAGCTGCTGCCCGGCTTGTTGTCGAACCCGCACTGGGAGCAGTGTACGGGTACGGGCTCCAGCCGCATGCCACACTGTTTGCAGAAGTGGCTACCGGGGGGTGTCCGGCTGCCGCAGTGTGGACAGGTGAGTGGGGCCGGCGCTTTGCGTCGATAGCCCAGGTGCGTGCCGCCGGCGACAAATGCCACTTCGCCCAGCCCAAAGCCTGTCGACTCCCAGGTGTCGTGAATCGGATCGAGGTAGAGCCAGACTTTGGATGCCGGGTGGAGAAGGAGCACACGCTCGCCCAGTGACAGCATCCACTCCTCGAATGGCCCGAAGGCTTCCTCTATCGTTGCGTCCTTGTCCGGCCCACGCGCCCAAAGCTCGCCGAGGCGTGCCTCCAACGCTTGTTGGGCACCGGCTGCCGGTCTCGGCGCGATCTGCTCATGGTGTTGACTCATCCGCTATCCCCTCAATTTGGTATCGGTGTCTCAAGGAACTATGGCACCCGGCGTGCGGCCAGCAGAGGTGGTGGTTGGTGAAAGTGTGCGGCCCGATGGAATACCTACATTGTATAACGCCCTGACCAGGTCGGCAAACAGGACGTATGCATGTCAGGCGAGGCGTCTCTACGACGGCAGATGACGCTATCGGGCGCTCTGAGATGAGTGCGGTCAGGGGTGGGGAGAGGGAGATGGTTGCTGGTTAGCAGCGAGAAGTCAGGGACGATGGGTTGTGATCCACGTCGAGCTCACCATTCACGAGCTGTGTCTGGGTTTCGACGTTGATCTCGCAAGCAGCCTCGATGCCCAGAACTGACGCCGGTGACCTCGCTGCGGAGTGGTTGTTGACCTTGTGCTGAGGTTGACACGTTCTGAACGGCTACCATAATCGGGTCAGTTTGTCCGAAGGGGCCACAGGGTGTGGGAAAGACCGAGCCGGTGTGCGCTTCGCCGGGGGTATACTCACGACCAGGGAGGTCTGATGATGACGGAAGAACCGAGGGTGATTGCGGATGCGACACACATGGTGGTTGCCTATGATGCTGCGAAATGGGCTGCCGTGCCGGCCAACAACGGCGGGAATTCGCCGACGTGGCAGTGGGGCGAGGAGCTGCTCGTCGGTTTCACGATGGGCGCCTTTGCGTCGCCGGAGTCGCTGCATCAGACTGTCAACGCGGGCCCGTTCGTCTCGTGGCTGGCTCGCAGCCGCGATGGCGGTGAGTCGTGGGAGACAACTGCCCCCACGCCGTATGCGGGGCAGGCCGGCACTCCGATCGGCGTGCCGGGTGGCTTTGATTTCAGTGCGCCCGGCTTTGTGCTGCGGGTGGAGGGGAACGGCTACCACGGCAACTCAGGGGCCCGGTGGTTCGTCAGCCAGGATAGAGGCGCTACGTGGCGCGGGCCGTTCGGCTTTGGCGATCTGCTCGAGCATCCCGAACTCGAAGGGATGGAGTTCACGGCCCGCACCGGATACCTGGTCAACGGCCCGCTCGACCTCTTCCTGTTCCTGTCGGCGCGCCGGCCCTTTACGGGCGACAGCCTCCAGGTCCGACTGACCGACAAGAGCTTTCTGGCGCGGACGACGGACGGCGGCAAGACGTTCGCGTTCGTCTCCTGGGTGGCCGGCAAGGACGATGCCTATCGCGCGGTGATGCCCGCGCCGTTGCGTCTGTCGGAGACGGAGCTGGTGGTGGCACTGAGGCGCAAATCTGTTGAGCACAACTGGATCGATGTCTATGGCTCTGCGGATAACGGACAGAGCTGGGCGTTCGTCTCAAAGGTCGGTCACACTGAGGATGGGAATGACTTCAACGGTAATCCGCCTGCCATGGTGCTCACGCAAGATGGACGGCTGTGCTGCGTCTACGGTAATCGCTCCCGGCGTCAGATCATCGGGCGGATGAGCGCCGATAACGGCGCAACGTGGGGGCCCGAGCACGTCCTGCGGGACGACTTCGACTCTGTCAATGGCCAACCAGATTTGGGGTACCCGCGTCTTTTCAGCCGGCCCGACGGGAAGCTGGTGGCGGTTTACTTCTGGTGCACGCCGGAGCGTCCCCAGACGCATATCGAGGCGACGATTTTCGATGCGCTGGTGGTTTGAAGGGCAAACCGGACATGACCCCAGCGGAGCTCTCACTCCGCGCGCTGGGCAACGGAGGTGTCGTTTCATCCTCTGCGGGCCCAAAGCCTTTCGTCCAGTCTCGATCGAGGCTTTGGGGCCTTCTGCGCGCTGGATTTTCGTCCTGCGTGGTG
>CAZEXX010000336.1:2501-4392 GCA_964516885.1 uncultured Anaerolineales bacterium
GTCTCGATCGAGGCTTTGGGGCCTTCTGCGCGCTGGATTTTCGTCCTGCGTGGTGGGCGTACGCGAACATACCATCCATTCCGTAGGTCGCGCTCCGCGACGCACAAGACACGACGCGGTTCGGGGAAGGCCCTAAGGCCTGGGGAAAGCCCTTAGGCCCACTGCGCGCTCACACATTTTCATGCTTGCGTGGTGGGCGTACGCGAACATACCATCCATTCCGTAGGTCGCGCTCCGCGACGCACAAGAGACGACGCGGTTCGGGGAAGGCCCTAAGGCCTGGGGAAAGCCCTTAGGCCCGCGACGCGCACGGGCATTGCCGTTCTGCGTGATGTGCGTGCATCCGATGTCCGTTCGGCGATCGGCACGATAGTTGAGCGTGGCGCTCAAGCCGGATGTGACAGTCCGGTTCTGAGACAGAGGAGGCGTATGTCGTTAATGAAGCAAGTGACAGTCTACCGAGAGGCCGGACGGTTCGCCGGCTGGCCTGCGAACTACGGCATGTGGTCGTGGGGCGATGAGATCGTACTGGTGTTTACGGTGGGGTATACGGATCCTGGCGGCGGGTTCCACGCGCGCGACAAGACGCGACCGTTCGTACCAATGCAGGCGCGGAGCCTGGATGGTGGCGAGACTTGGGCGGTGGCGCCGATGGACGCGCGGATGCCGGGGGGACGCGGGCTGTCGGCCGATGAGCACGTCAACACCGATCTGAGCGCCGGGGCCGCGATTGAGGCGGGGATGACGGGCACACCGGCGCCCTGTCTCGGTGGCATCGACTTCGGGCATCCCGACTTCGCGATGATGTGCGCGCGCAGCGGGCTGGGTGCGGGTACTACGGCCTGGTTCTATGTCTCCCTGGACCGCTGCCATAGCTGGGCGGGGCCCTATGCGCTGCCGATGTTCGGCCAATCCGGAATTGAGGCGCGGACGGACTATCTGGTCTCGGACGTGGACACGTGCACCCTTCTTCTGACGGCGGCGCGTCCATCCGGGGGCGAGGGTGGGGGCGTGCTGTGCGTGCGCACCGAGGATGGCGGGAAGAGCTTTGAGGCGCTCTCCTGGGTGGCGACGTGCGAGGAGGGCCACGTGATCATGCCCTCAAGCGCGCGTTTGCCGGATGGCCGTATCGTGACGGCGCTGCGGCGAACTGGGCCGGCCGACGGGGCGGATCGCCGGAACTGGATCGATCTCTATGGTTCGGATAACGATGGTCTGAGTTGGACATACCTGTCGACGCCGGTGGCAGAGACCGGGCGCGGGGGGAATCCGCCGGCTATGGCGCTGCTCGACGACGGGCGGCTATGTCTGGTGAGCGGATATCGCAATGCACCGTTTGAGTTGCACGCTCGCGTCAGCGACGACGGCGGGGAGACGTGGTCCGATCCCACGGTGCTGCGTTCCGGCGGGGGGAACCACGACATCGGCTACCCACGTGCGGTGCAGCGGGCCGACGGGCGGATGGTCGCGGCGTACTACTTCAATGATGATCCCGAGGGGGAGCGCTATATCGGCGCGACGATCTGGCGTCCGTAGGGGGATTCAGCGGGAGGTGGGGAGGGCCTGAATCCCTCGTCGGAGCTGGTTCAGGCCCAGGCCCTGGCGCTTCCGGCACCGCAATCGCACCAACACAGTCTGAAACCGAGTCGCGGGTTGCGGTCGCTGCAAAACAATCTGTACTGGGGCTGAACGTAGAGCCAGAGTGCGCAGACGTCGACCGCTCGCCAGGCTGTGAGCGAACTCTCCTACGATACCACGGATTCGACGTACTCGGCGGTGGGTTTCCGGATAATCCAAAGTCAAGCAGTCGCAAGCAGTCATGTGTGGTCGCAGTGCTGTGGGAGGCTGAGATGAGAGACGGGAACAAGACCAAAGCTCAACTTATGGAAGA
>CAZEXX010000337.1:0-4367 GCA_964516885.1 uncultured Anaerolineales bacterium
GGTGTCGGCGGCCTCGAAGACGTTGCCGAAGTGGTTTTCGATCGCGTAGTAGATCCTGTACTCCTCGCAGAGTTCGTCCATCTCCGGGAGGAGGCCCGGGTCCAGCACGCCGGTGATCACCGGTACTTCAAGGCCCTTGGCGAACTCGAAGACATTGCGCAGGACCTCGGAGTCCCGGCTCTTGGACAGGCCTCCCACGCAGTAGGCCATCGGTGTGATCCCGTGGGCGATGCAGAGCTTGCGGGCCTCTGTCGCACCCTTCGCATCCACCTTGTGGAAGTCGGTCAGGCCGTCGGCGTGGCGGTAGTCCAGCTCGGTATACTCGTAGCCGAGATCGCTCAGGAAGTCCATCGCATCGACGGTGCCGTGGTGTCGCAATAGGTAGGAAATGACCCCAATCTCCATCTTGTCCATGCCTCCTTGGTGGTATGTCTGAACCCAATGATGGACGCATCCACTGTGCGTCATCGTCCTCCTGATTACGGACGACAATCCCAAAAAGGCATGATTCACAGTCCTGTGCCCGTGCGCTGCTCACGTGCGCGCGTGGGACATCCGGGGGGCGGCGAGTGGCGGCGTTCCGGTCCTCTCCCCCCTCCCGGCATCTTGGTGGGGGGAGAGTTAGAGAGGGGGGCTGCTCTGTGTGCAGGATCGCGCGACCGGAGAGCCCCCCTTTTCTTTTTTCCCCCGGTGGGGGCAAAGGCAGAACGGCGTCGGCGATCCGGTCCTCTCCCCCCTCACGGACTCCTGGTGGGGGGAGAGCGCCCCCAGGGGGGATGAGAGGGGGAAGACAGCTAGAACAACGGATACTGGTAGTCGTCGCTGTCGGGGACGGGGTCGCCGGCGGAGAGGAGTTCGGCCAGGCGGGCGTTGCGGCGGGCGATTTTGTTGTTTTGCACGGCGATGCCGATGGCGCGGCGGTCGCCGACGAGGACGACGAGTTGGCGGGCGCGGGTGACGGCGGTGTAGAGCAGGTTGCGTTGGAGCATGACGTAGTGCTGGGTGAGGATGGGGACGACGACGGCGGGGAACTCGGAGCCCTGCGACTTGTGGATGCTGACGGCGTAGGCGTGGACGAGCTCGTCGAGTTGGGCGAACTCGCAAACGACGGATACGCCCTCGAAGCTGACTGTGACGGTGTGCTCCTCGAGGTCCATAGCCTGGATCTCGCCCATGTCCCCGTTGAAGATCTGGCGCTCGTAGTCGTTGCGGATCTGCATGACGCGATCGCCGATGCGGAAGGTGCGCGGGCCGTGGGGGAGTGAGGGCATGCCCTTGGCCGGCGGATTGAGTTTCTCCTGCAGGATCTTGTTGAGGTTGCTCACGCCGGCCGCGCCGCGGTGCATCGGGCTGAGTACCTGGATGTCGGCGCTCGCGTCCAGCCCGAACTTCTCCGGGATGCGGCGGGCGACGATGTCGACGATGAGTTCGGCGGCGGCATCGGGATCGGTCTGGACGAAGAGGAAGAAGTCGGCCGCCTCTTTGGTCAGCGTGGGCATCTGACCGTTGTTGATGCGGTGGGCGTTGACGATGATGAAGCTGTCCTCAGCTTGACGGAAGATGGTCTGCAGCCGTGTGACGGGGATAGCCTCGCTTACGATGAGGTCGTGCAGGACGCTGCCTGGGCCGACGGATGGAAGCTGGTCGACGTCGCCGACGAGGAGCAGGTGGGTGCCGGCCTCGACGGCCTTGAGCAGGTGGTTCATCAACAAGATGTCGATCATGGAGGCTTCATCGACGATGAGGAGGTCAGCGTCCAGCGGATTTTCCCGGTCTCTGAGGAATCGGGTGCCGGCGCCGGGCTTGAACTCCAGCAGTCGGTGGATGGTCTTTGCCGGCAGGCCGGTGGTCTCACTGAGGCGTTTGGCGGCGCGGCCTGTGGGCGCGGCCAGGAGCACGGTGTGCTGTTTGGCCTGGAGCAGGTGGATGAGGCTGCCGGTGATGGTGCTCTTACCGGTGCCCGGCCCGCCGGTGATGATGCTGACGCGCTCGGTCAGGGCCATCTTGATGGCCGCCTGCTGCTCCTCCGCGAGCTGGATCGGGATCTGCGCCGCGAGCCAGTCGAAGGCGACGTCCCAGTCGGTGCTGCGGAGATCGGACAGGCGGTCGCGCGAGGTGGTGAGCAGGCGCTGGATCTTGGAGGCGACGCCGGTCTCTGCGTAATAGAAGGGGGGGAGGTAGACGGCGGTGCCGGCAAAGACCGCGTTCGTCTCGACCTCGATGATCTCCTCGGCAGTCACCATGGTGGTGAGCTGCATTTGGCACTGTTCGGGTGTGACCTCCAGGAGCGTGGCCGCCTCTGCCGCGAGTGCCTCGCGGGCGGCGTAGCAGTGGCCGTTGTTGCTGAACTGCCCCAGGGCAAAGCTGAGACCCGCCCGGATGCGCTCCGGTGCGTCCGGTGCGATGCCGATGGCCTGGGCGATCTTGTCCGCGGTCTTGAAGCCGATGCCGAAGATGTCCTTGGCAAGTTGGTAGGGAGTGGTGGTGACGACGGTGGCGGCGACGCTGCCGTACTGCTTGAAGATCTTGACGGCGAGGCCGCTGCTGATGCCCACGCCCTGCAGGAAGATCATAATCTCCTTGATCTGCTTCTGCTCTTCCCACGCCTGGGCCACCTGCGCCACGCGCTTGGGGCCGATGCCGGGCACCTCGCGGAGGCGTTGGATGTCGCCCTCGATGACGTCGAGGGTCTCCAGGCCGAAATAGTCGACGATGCGCTCGGCAGTGACGGGGCCCACACCCTTGATCAAGCCGCTGCCGAGGTATTTGCGGATGCCCTCCAGGGTGGCCGGGAGCTTGACGGTGTAGGAACGGACCTCGAACTGGCGCCCGAAGCGGGGATGGGTGATCCAGATGCCCCTGAGACGCAGCGATTCGCCGACGCCAACGCCGGCGAGGTTGCCGGTGATGGTGACTTCGTGGCTCTTGCCAACGGGGATCAGCTTGCCGACGGTGTAGCCGTTCTCCTCATTCTGATACGTCAGACGCTCGAGGGAGCCCTCGAGCGTCTGCAGGGGTGCTCCCACGGCCATCGTGCTACTTCATAGCTGCGGTGCGCGCGCCCGCCGCCGTTGCGGCCAGGTTGCTTTCCATCTGGGCTTGTTGGCCACCCAGGCCGTAGATGACGATCTGGCTGCCCTCTTCGCGGCCGATGCGTTCCAGGACGTTGAGCCGGTAGATCTCCATCGCGCGGTCAGTCATGACCTCTGCGGCCTCGGCGAATTTCTCGGCGATGGACCTCTCGGCCTCGGCCTCAGCGATCTTGGCCGTGGCGGCGCGCCGCGACTGCGCCAGGACGCTCAGCTCCTGAATCAGGTCCTGAGGGACGTGGATGTCGGTGATCTCCACCGAGGTGATGTCGACACCGAAGGTGGATGCGGCCTCGTCGATGATGCTCGAGAGCTGCTGTGAGACAGTATCGCGAGATCCGAGGAGCTCTGAGAGCCGAAGGCTGCCGACAGTGTCCTTCAGGGCGCTGTTGGCGGCCTGGAAGACGGCCTCGCGGTAGTTGGCGACGCTGAGGGCGGCGCGCTGGGGATCCTCGACGGACCAGAAGATGACGGCCTCACAGCCCACGGGCACGTTGTCCTCGGTCAGGGTCTGCGCCGCGGTGATGACCCGGGTCTGGACGCGGATGTCGATCAGGGCGGCGACGGACTCGTTGAAGGGCGGGTAGGGGATGACCCAGAAGCGGCCGGGGCCGCGCACGCCGACGAACTTACCCAGTTTCAGCACGACGACGCGCTCGTATTCCGAGACGATGTAGAGGCTGCGGCTGACGAGCCCCGGGACGATCAGACTGATCAGGCCACCGACGGCGAAGCTGATGGCGCCGAGGGGCTGGCTGACGGCCATCAGGATCAGTGAAAGGATCACCGTAAGGCCGCCGAGCAGGACGAAGAGCCCGAACCAGATCATGCTGCGCTGCACGCGTTGTACGTTGTTCAGATTACGGTTTGACGCCGCTGTGTAGACGGCAGCGGGCCGCTGTGCGGTTGCCATGTTGCCTCCTGTTTCCTTGATTGGGAACTAGACATCTCCATTGTAGCAGGGAAGGTTGTGGAGCGCAATTGGTCCTGGGGAGGAGTAAGAAGTAGGGAGTAAGGAGTAGGGCGTCACCTTCGTACTGCTTACTCCTTACTCCTGCCTTTAGCCGATTCGGCCTTGACGGAAACAGGGATTCGCCTATAATGCCTGTCACGATGCGGGGTAGAGCAGTGGCAGCTCGTCGGGCTCATAACCCGGAGGTCGGTGGTTCGAATCCACCCCCCGCTACTCATATGGCGAGGTAGCTCAATGGCAGAGCAGGGGACTCATAAGCCCTTGGTTGGCGGTTCGAATCCGCCCTTCGCCACCATCACGAACGA
>CAZEXX010000338.1:0-4337 GCA_964516885.1 uncultured Anaerolineales bacterium
GCTCAGGAGTTCCCTGGTCCTTAATGATCTATAAATATGATACATATATGGTAAATACTGTCAAGTGAGCTGTCAGGATGGGTAGCCTTTCGCATTTGAGTGAGATCCCCGCGATTTGTCATCCTGAGTGGGTTAAGTAATCAACCTAACGGGCAAGACACACCAGCGTAGGATCTTGTCCTTGCATGTGATGCCGCACGCGGGTCACGAGATCTCTCACTGGCGTGATCTGTGTCTGCCGCGGTGGAAACGTCATCCTGAGTGGGCTGAGCGGTCAACCGGATTGAAGAGACCCGCCAGCGAAGGATCCTGTCCTTGCACGCAGTCGTGAATCGGCCACAATGCGGCGTCCGTTGTGAGGATGCTGTAGTTCGGTGTACAATCGTTGCCGTGCTGCGGCGATGTGTACTGGGAGGGAAGGCGTGGGCGTGATCAAGATCGGGCTGATTGTGAATCCTATCGCGGGTATGGGCGGCAGCGTCGGGCTGAAGGGTACCGATGGTGACGCAGGTGCGCAGGCGCGGCTGCTGGGGGCGACCCCGGTCACTCCGGAGCGGACAGAGGCGTTCCTTGCCCATCTTCGTCCACGCGCGGGTGCGCTGTGGCTTGTCGCGCCCGGTCTGATGGGGGAAGCGTATACGGCGTCACTGGCAGGGCAGATGACCGTTGTCGGCGAGTGCACGCCACAGGAATCGGCGGCGCAGCCGGCATCCACCACCGCCTCCGACACGCGCAGGTTGGCGCGGTTGATGGTCGAAAGCGGCGCGGATCTGATCGTCTTCGTCGGCGGTGACGGCACCGCGCGGGACCTCCTCGATGCCGTGGGGATAACCGTGCCCGTTGTTGGTGTGCCCGCCGGGGTCAAGGTCTACAGCAGCGCCTTCGCGTTGAGCCCGCGCGCCGCAGCCGAGATGGTAAATGCCTTTGATGCCGGCATGGACGTGACCGAGGCGGAGGTCCTGGACATCGACGAGGTCGCCTTCCGTGATAACCGGCTGGAAGCCCGGCACTATGGTTACTTGCTTGTCCCGAGTATCCAGTCGCTGCGCCAACCCGGCAAGGAGGGGGCCCGCGTGACGCTGGACTCGTTGGAGGGCAAGCGAGATATCGCGGCATCCTTCGTGGAGCGTATGGACGCCACGACCCTCTATCTGCTGGGGCCCGGCACCACGGTGCAGCCGATCTCAGAGGCGTTAGGCCTGCCCAAGACCCTGTTGGGGATTGACGCGGTCTACGACGGCGAGGTCGTGGCTATGGACCTCAATGAGCGCCGGATTCTGGCATTGCTGGCGGAGTATCCCAAGCGCAAGATCGTGGTGACGCCGTTGGGCGGCAACGGCTTTCTCTTCGGCCGTGGGAACAAGCCCTTTACCCCCGAGGTGATCCGCCAAGTGGGGAAGGCCCACATTGTGGTCGTCGCTACCGAGCACAAGCTACAGCAGGTCAGCGCGCTGCTCGTGGACACCGGTGATAGTGAGGTGGACGCGCTGCTCGATGGCTACATCGAGGTGCAGATCGGCTACGATGTAGCCCGTGTGGTCAAGGTCCGCGCTGCCTGAACTAATCACGAATCCACACGAATCTTCACCAATCAGAAGAGAAGATTTGCGAGGATTCGCGTAGATTCGCGGTTGAGTTACTCTGAATCGCACATCAATGAGTAGTTATTTCCAGGAGGTATGATGAGTCGCGACAACGCACAATGCCCCAATATCCTCTATATCCACACGCACGATATCGCTCGATACGTGCAGCCCTACGGCTATGCTGTGCCGACGCCCAACCTGCAGGCCTTTGCCGAAGAGGGCGTGCTCTTCCGGAACGCCTTCTGCGCGAATCCGACCTGTTCCGCCAGCCGGTCGACGCTGCTCACCGGTATGTATCCCCACAACAACGGGATGACGGGATTGGCACACCGCGGTTGGTCTCTGAACGACTACGGACAGCACATCGTGCATACGCTGCATGGTGCGGGCTACACGACGGTCCTGACCGGTGTGCAGCATGTGACCTCGCACGCGAAGGGCGAGCCGTGGCAGATCATCGGTTACGACACCTGGCTCGGCAACGAGGATGCTCACGAGCGTGCTGTCGAGTATCTGGAATCTGCTCCCGATACGCCCTTCTTCCTGGCGGTGGGCTTCGGCGACACGCACCGGGAGTTCGGCCCAGTGACGGATGCCGGCGATCCGCGCTATTGCCGTCCTCCGGCGCCGATCCCGGACACCCCAGAGACCCGTGAGGATATGGCCCGCTTTATGACCAGCGCGCGTGTGGTGGACGACAAGATGGGTGTGGTCCTTGACGCGCTCAAGCGCACGGGACTCGACAAGAAGACCCTGGTGATCTGCACGACGGACCACGGCATTGCCTTCCCGGGGATGAAGTGCAACCTCACCGACCACGGCACCGGTGTTATGCTGATGATGCGGGGCCCCGGCGGCTTCGAGGGTGGGCGCGTCGTCGAGAGTCTAGTCGGCCATATCGACATCTTCCCCACGCTGTGCGACTACCTGGGGATCGAGCCGCCCGCGTGGCTGCAAGGCAGCTCTCTGATGCCTTTGGTTCGCGGTGACACTGACGCGGTGCACGATGCGATCTTCACCGAGGTCAACTACCACGCGGCTTACGAACCGATGCGCGCGATCCGGACCAAGCGGTGGAAGTACATCCGGCGCTTTGAGGACCGCGGTCATCCTATCCTCCCGAACTGCGACGACAGTTTGAGCAAGGATGTCTGGCTGGCGCACGGCTGGGCCGATATGGCGTCTGACGACGAGATGCTCTTTGATCTCATTTTCGACCCCAACGAAGCGCACAATCTGGTGGGCGATCCCCGGGCCGCCGATGTTCTGAACGACCTCCGTGAGCGTCTGGATACCTGGATGCACGAGACGGATGATCCGCTGCTCAAAGGTAAGGTGCCGGCGCCTGAAGGGGCGGTTGTCAATGATCCCGACGGGCTGTCGCCGCAGCAGAGGCCGATCCCTGCATAGGGCTCCTGAAAGGGGCCCCAGAGGGGGGCGATGAAGCTGCTGATCTGGGACTTCGATGGCACGCTGGGCTATCGCGAGGGGGGCGCCTGGACGGAGTCGCTCTTCGAGGTGGTGCAGCGTGAGGTGCCAGGGAGCGGCGTCACCCATGAGCAGCTTCGTATCCATACGCAGTCGGGGTTCCCATGGCTTGTGCCTGAGGAACCCCATCTGCATCTGAGCACGGCGGAGCTCTGGTGGGCGGCGTTGGAGGAGACCTTCGCGCGGGCCTATCGCCGTGTCGGCTTCGAGGCTGGGCAGGCACAGGCTCTGGCGCGCAAGGTGCGCTCGACCTATCTGAATCCGGCGCGCTGGCGGCGATTCGACGATGTCGTGCCGGTCCTGGACGCGCTGACAGCCGCTGGCTGGACCCACGTGATCCTCTCCAACCACGTGCCGGAGCTCCCCGATATCCTGCGGGCCGTGGGCCTGACCGCCCACTTCGCCCGCGTCTTCAACTCGGCCGACCTGGGATATGAGAAGCCGCATCCACGGATCTTTGAGTTGGCGCTCGACGAGATGCACGTGGGCGAGATTGACCGCAGGGTTGGGGATGTCTGGATGATCGGCGACAGCTACCGAGCCGACGTTCAAGGCGCCGAGGGTGTCGGCATACGGGCGATCCTGGTGCGCAGGCGTCATCCGGATGCGCCGCTCTTCGCCGGGACGCTTGAGGGGGTGCCTGCGATGCTGGGGTAGGGGCCCTCACCCTGTGCCGTCGGAACGGCCTATCCCTCTCCCGGCAGCCAGGAGAGGGAGCAGAGATACAGTTGCTGTGTCTTCCTCTGCTTCCGCCCGCGTCTGGTACGACAGGGCGGAGGACCGCCTCTCAGCGGGCAGGGCGAGTATGCTCGCCGATCTTCATTGACAAGCGAGGACCATGAACGACATTGCGATTCTGCGCGACCTGACACAGCAGTACGTCGAAATCTGCAACCGACTTGTGATGGATGAGCGCCGGGACCTGTGGCGTCGCCACAACAGCCTGAAGCGCACGCGCCCGGGCCGCCGGCCTTTGATCTACGTGCGCGCCTTCGCTTGGCGCGAGATGCCGGATTCAGAGCTGCAGTGTGAGGACCCGTTCTACCGCGGCTATGAGGACAGCTTGCGCCAGAGTATCTTCCGTGACACTTTCGGTGACGACTTCATCTTTGAGCCCTGGTTGACCGTGCAGGCGGCCACCGTGACGCCACCGGACGGCGTTTGGGGGCTGGCTTCGCCGCGCACACATAGCGATGATGAGCGGGGATCCTTTGTATGGGATGCGCCTCTTAAGTCGGAGGAGGATCTGGCGCTGCTGGCGGA
>CAZEXX010000339.1:0-1857 GCA_964516885.1 uncultured Anaerolineales bacterium
AACAGCTTCATCATGGCGAACCACGGGCTGGTCACGATGAGCCAGGATGACATTGGGTGGACCTTGATGAACGTGGAAGTCCTGGAGTCCACCGCCCAATCGATCTTCCTGGCACTCAGTGCCGGCGGGATCAAGGAACTCAGCCTGGAGGCCGTGCGTGGCCTTGGTGAGGTAATGCGGCAGCGTAACCTGCCGCTTGTCGGCGCCCCGGATGTCAACACATCGCTGGAAGCGCTCTATTTCGACGGCGAGGGCAATCCCCTCTGACCCCTGGGTTCCGCACGAGTCGCGATTTGAGATTTGCGATTTGTCATTTGTGATTTGCCATTGTCCTAGCAGGAGACAACCGATATGAATGTACCAGCCACAATGCGTGTATCCAAGCTGTACGGCATTCGCGATGTGCGAGTGGAGGACGGACCTGTTCCCCAGCCCGGTCCCGATGAGGTTCTGCTCAAAATCGCCTCGGTCGGCACCTGCGGGTCCGACGTACACTACTACCTTGAAGGCGGGATCGGCGACCAGATCGTCACGGAACCCATTACGATGGGCCACGAATTCTCGGCATGGATCGCTGGTCTGGGAGAGGGCGTCGAGAGCCTCGAGATCGGCCAACTCGTCGCCGTTGAACCCGCCATTCCCTGCGGCGTCTGCGAGTACTGCCAGCACGGCCATCCAAACATCTGCCCCGCCGTGCGCTTCTGCGGCACGCCGCCCATCGATGGCGTCTTTGCCGAGTATGCCGTGATGCCCGCAGAGAACTGCTTCCCCCTACCGGAAGGTTTCACCCGGGAGGAGGGCGCACTTCTGGAGCCATTGGGCATCGGCATCCACACGGTTGATCTTGCACATCTGAAAGTCGGCGAGACGGTGGCCGTCTTCGGTGCCGGCCCCATCGGCCTGCTCACCGCCGCCATGGCCCGCGCCGCCGGTGCCGGTGCCGTCTATATGACCGAGCCCCAGGCTGACCGGCGTGCCTTCGCAATGGAGTACTGCGCCGATGAGGCTTTCAACCCGGAAGACGAGGATGTTGTCGCTGCCATAATGGAAGCCACCGGCGGCCGCGGCGTCGATGTCGCCTTTGAGGCTGCCGGTGCCGAAGAGACGCCCGATCAGGCAGCTTACGTGGCTCGCCCGGGCGGCAAAGTGATCGTCGTCGGCATCCCTTCAGAGGATCACATGGTGATGACCGCGTCCCAGATCCGCCGCAAGGGCCTGACCATCAAGCTGGTGCGCCGGATGAAGCACACCTACCCACGCGCCATCCGCATGATCCAGAACGGCTTGATCGACATCGCCCCGCTGGCCACGCACAACTTCTCTCTGGAGCAGATCCGCGAGGCCTTCGAACTCGTGGCCGGCTATAAGGATGGCGTCCTGCGCGCCATGATCAACATCGGTATGAAGGAGGCATAAGCTATGAACAACCGTGAACGCACACGCGCAATCCTGCATTACGAAAACTATGATCGGATGCCGATCGTCCACTTCGGCTACTGGAACGAGACCCTGGACAAATGGGCCAAGGAAGGCCACATCACCGAGGAGCAGGCCCGCAGTTGGAGCGACGGCAATCCGACGGACGCGATCATTGGCGAGAAGCTGGGCTTTGACTTCAACTGGTACTCCGTTTACAGCCCTCGCACTATGCTTCGCCCGGCCTTCGTGCGCAAGCTGATCGCGGAATTCCCCGATGGGTCGCGGCACGTTTTGAACGAAGAGGGCACCGTGATCCTGGAGAAGGAGGGGGCCGGCTCCATCCCGAAAGAGATCAAGCACCTGCTAACGGACCGGGCCTCGTGGGAAGAGCTCTACCTGCCCAAACTGCAGTTTGAGGTGGAGCGCATCACGCACGCT
>CAZEXX010000339.1:1957-4307 GCA_964516885.1 uncultured Anaerolineales bacterium
GGCCCGGCCCCCTTCGACTTCGCGCACTTCTGGGAGGATATCTCCTTCAAGAGCGGTCCGCTGGTCAGCCCACGCTTCTTCCGCAAAGCGACGGGGCACCACTACCGTCGCATCACCGAGTTGGTCAACAGCTACGGGATCGATATCGTCTCCCTCGATAGTGACGGCAAGGTCGACAAACTGATCCCCGTCTGGCTGGACAATGGCGTCAACACCATGTTCCCCATCGAGGTGGGCACGTGGGGCTCCAGCATCGGCCCTTGGCGCGAGCTACACGGGCGCGGCCTGCGCGGCGTCGGCGGGACGAACAAGGTCGTGATGACACGAGACCACGCGGCCGTCGATGCCGAGATTGAACGTATGAAGCCGTTGGTCGATCTCGGGGGCTATATCCCCTGTCCCGATCACCGGCTGGCGCCGGACAGCAAGTGGGAGAACGTGCAGTATTACTGTGACCGTATGCGAGCGACCTTCGGCTAAGCAGGTGCCGACTGAGTGAGAATGAGACTATGAGACAAGATATCGCAGACCTGGAAGCTCAACTTAACGACTTCAACCCGCACTCCCGCGCAGACGCGCTGCAGGCGCTGCTCGAACTGGCGGAGGCAGGCGAGATCACACTGCCGCCGCCTGATGACGTCGTCAACATGCACTGCCACACCTTCTTCTCGTACAACGGTTACGGCTACTCGCCCACCGCGCTGGCGTGGCTCGCCAAGCGCCAGGGTTACAGGCTCATGGGCATCGTCGACTTCGATGTCCTGGATGGTGTGGAGGAGTTCCTGAGTGTCGCAGACCGGGTCGGGCTCCGCGCGACCGCCGGGATGGAGACGCGGGCCTATCTACCGGAGTTCGCCACGCGCATCATCAACTCCCCCGGGGAGCCGGGCATCACCTACCATATGGGCATCGGCTTCACATCCGGCGGGGTGCCGGAAGACAAACCCGAGGCTAACGGGCCTTCCGGGGTTAACGAGCCGTCTGCGGCTCGCACCATCCTCGCCGATATGCGGCAGCGTGCTGCAAAGCGCAACCGTGGTATGATCGAGCGCGTCAATGCCTTCCTGGACCCTGTGACCCTCGACTATGAGCGCGACGTCCTCCCCTTGACACCGGCAGGCAACGCCACCGAGCGCCATATGTGCCTCGCCTATGTGAGCGCCGCCACGGCGACAGTGGCCGATCCCGTCCACTTCTGGGCGGCCAAGTTCGATATGGACCAGGAACAGATCGCAGCGATCATCGACCACGGCCCCCAGATCCAGAACCTGGTGCGCGCCAAACTGATGAAGCGCGGCGGTGTGGGCTACGTCCAGCCCGGGCCGGACACCTACCCCACCGTGGACGAGGTGCACACCGTGATCGCAGCCTGCGGAGCGCTGCCCACGATCACCTGGTTGGACGGCACCACAGCCGGTGAGCAGGCCGCCAAGGAGCTTTTCGGTCTGCTGATCGCGAAGGGCGCCGTCGCCCTGAACATCGTGCCGAACCGCAACTGGAACATCGCGGACCCCGCCGCCAAGGCCATCAAACTGCAGAATCTCTACGATGTCGTCGACTTGGCGAAGTCTCTGGATCTGCCGATCAACGTGGGCACGGAGATGAACGCTTACGGCAGCCCGCTGATCGATCAGTTCGACGTGCCTGAGCTGGCGCCGGTCCGCGCCGCATTCCTCGACGGGGCCTATTTCATCTACGGCCACACCTCGCTGCAGCGAGCCCTGAGTCTGGGCTACCAGAGTGAGTGGGCCCAGCAGCAGTTCCCGACACGCGCCGAACGCAACGCATTCTACACCCAGGCCGGCAAACGCGTCCCCGCCGGGCCAGAAGGGCAAGCCGGCCTGCAGGCCCTCGGCGCCACACCGACTCCGGGAGCAGTATTGGCAGCCTTTGCATAGCCACAGTTGGAGGGGAATATGAAGCAGTCACGTGGTGCGAAGAGCATTGTCTTCCCGACGCCGGTCTTCGTCGTCGGCACCTACGATGATGAGGGCAAACCCAACATGATGGCGGCGGCCTGGGGCGGCATCTGCTCCTCCCGCCCGCCCAGCGTGGCGGTTTCGCTGCGCGCCGCCACCTACTCGCACGGCAACATCAAGGCGCGTGAGGCCTTCACCATCAGCATCCCCTCTGAGACCTATATGGTGGAAGCGGACTACGCGGGCATCGTCTCGGGCCGCGATGTGGACAAGTTCGCGGTGACGGGCCTTACACCCGTGCGCAGCGAGCTGGTGGACGCCCCGTACATCGCCGAGTTTCCTATGGTCCTTGAGTGCAAGCTGACGCACATCGTGGAGGTCGGCCTGCACACTATGTTCATCGGCGAGGTCCTGGACATCAAAGCCGAGGA
>CAZEXX010000340.1:0-2133 GCA_964516885.1 uncultured Anaerolineales bacterium
GCCGGGCGTGCGCAGGGTCGACATATCGACGACAATAGAGAACAAGGCTGCGGATCATCGCCTGCGCGTTCACTTCCCCGTCCCGATAAGCGTCGACACGTTTGATGTCGAAGGACATTTCGACGTGGTCACCCGCCCGCTCGATCTGCCAACGAACACTGAGGAGTGGGTTGAGCAGCCGGCAAGGACGCATCCACAATGCGCCTGGGCCCAAGTGAGTGACGGCAGGATCGGCCTGATGGTCGCCAATCGCGGCCTGCCCGAGATCGAGGCCCTGCGCGCCGATCAGGGCACGGAGTTGGCACTCACGCTGCTGCGATCCGTGGGCTGGCTCTCGCGGGCGGATATGTCGATCCGGGCCGGACACGCCGGGCCGGGCCTCCCCACCCCGGAGGCGCAGTGCATCGGTGAAACCACGTTCGAATACGCCCTGATTCCGCACGGCGGCGCGTGGATGGGCGCCGCTGACCAGGCCCAGGCGTTCAGTGCGCCACTGCGGGCTGTATCAACGCCGGCACACACAGGTGTGCTGTCGTCAAAGGGCAGTTTCGTCGAGGTGGGCCCGGAGAACCTGATTGTGACGGCAGTCAAAGAAGCCGAGGATGGCAATGGGCTGATCGTGCGTTTCTGGAACACGGACGAAGCGGCCTGCGAGGCGACGGTCAAGTTCTGGCAGAAGCCTGCCGGCGTCTCGCTCTGCACGCTGGGTGAGCGTGTTTTGGAGCCGCTGGAGATGGACGCAACAGGGTCCGTGACCCTACCCGTCCGCGGTCGCCAGATCGTGACGCTGGTCGCCGGACGGCATTCCTGAAGGGGCCGAGATGGAGAATGTCAAGGCGATGGTAGATCTCGCGAAAGAGTACGGAGGGTATTAGCCGTACAAACGGGACGCGGACGAGCACAGATATACGCGGAAGGGCAGGGAAATGGTGAGATCGGACGGAAAGCTAAAGCATGGTGAGATCACCGGTGTGATACTGAATGTGTTCTACAAGCGTGTGTATGCGCATCTGGGCTACGGTTTTCTTGAGAAGGTGTATGAAAATGCGATGGCCTATGAGTTGCAGCAAAGTGGGCTAAGCGTGGTAAGACAGCAAAGGATCGATGTCTACTACCGTGGCGTGGTGATGGGGGAATACTTTGCCGACTTGGTCGTGAGCGACAAAGTGATAGTTGAGTTGAAAGCAGCCTCGCAATTAACGCCCCAGCATGAAGCTCAACTACTGAACTATCTGCGTGCCACGCCATACGAGGTTGGCTTGCTTCTCAACTTTGGGCCCAGCCCAACCCACCGCAGAAGGGTGTTCGACAATGACCGCAAAGGCATCACCTGGAAGCCCTGAGAGAATCCGTGCTCGTCTGTGCTCGTCCGCGTCCCGAGGGATGAATTGGACACGGATAAACACGGATGAACGCTGAAAACACAAGAAAAATCCGTGCTTGTCCGTGCTCGTCCGCGTCCTGAGGGAAAAGCGGCAAGACCAAACCGCAACTCGAGCTTGGTTTTACACGACCTATCAAAGGTAATATGATTGGGATGATCTTACTGGTCCTTTGCAGGTCCTCCAGAAAGAAGGTATGCAATGAGCGTGGAATACGTGAATCCTGACGTCGGCGGCATCGGCCATCTCCTGAAAGCCACCCACCCTACCGTCTATCGCCCACACGGTATGGTAGGCGTCACGCCACAGTTCGACCCGGCAGTCGGCGACCGCTATCTGGCCGACCACATTCACGGCTTCCCGGTCCCGGTTCAACTCCATCGCAACTCCACGAGCCTTATGCTCATGCCGGTGACCGGTTCTCCTGCCCCTGCCATAGAGAACTGTGCCTCCACCTTTGACCACGACTTTGAGACGACAGCTCCCCACTATTACCAGGTGCTGCTGGAACGCTACGACATTAACGCGGAATTCACCGTCACCCGACACGGCGTAATCTACCGCTTCACCTTCCCAGAGGCCCAGAGTCCTTGTCTGCTGCTGGCGTCCAAACAAGCGAGCATCACTAGCGCCGACGGGATGATCATCGAAGGTCACCAAGAGTTTCGCGGCGGTGTCACCGGTTACTTTAGCATCCGCTTCGACCGCCCCGCATCCAGCCGTGACCAGCTCCAGTCCGGATTGAGGTTAC
>CAZEXX010000340.1:2233-4290 GCA_964516885.1 uncultured Anaerolineales bacterium
CCGGCGAACCCGATTTCTATGTCAGCGATCAGATCTGGGACACCTTTCGCAGCGCCCACCCCCTGCGCTTGCTGATCGACCCCCGGCGTGAACTCGACATGATCCGCTCGTACGTTCGCATGTTCACCCAGTCCGGCTGGCTGCCCCGCTTCCCCAGGGCCGGCGGTGACGTCCCCTGCATGCTCGGTCACCACACCGTCGCTACCATCGTTGACGCCTATCGCAAAGGGGTAACCGATTTCGACGTCGACCAGGCCTACGCCGGCATGCGGAAGAGCATAGTCGAAGCGACCAAACTCCCCTGGCGCAACGGGCCGCTGACCGAACTCGACCATGTCTATGCGGAAAAGGGGTTCTTCCCCGGCTTGCGTCCGGGTGAAGAAGAGACGGTATCTGAAGTTCATCCCTTCGAAGCGCGACAGGCGGTCGCCGTCAGCCTTGAATGGTGCTATGACGAGTACGTCCTCGCCCTTATGGCACGCGAGCTGGGCAAGGATGAAGACTACGCAACCTTTCTCAAGCGGGCGACCAACTATCGCAAACTCTACAATCCGGCCAACGGCTTTATGTCCCCGCGCAGTGCTGACGGCGCCTGGATCGAACCCTTCGACCCGAAGCTGTCCGCCGGACCGGGAGGGCGCGACTACTATGCAGAATGCAACGCCTGGACCTACACCTGGAGCGTGCAACACGATGTAGCCGGTTTGATTGAGCTGATGGGTGGGCGTGAGATCTTCGTCGCCCGTCTCGACCAGCTCTTCATCGAACCTTGCGACAACGAAAGATGGCACTTTCTGGGGCAATTCCCCGACTCAACCGGCCTGATCGGCCAGTTTGTCACCGGCAACGAACCCAGCTTTCACATCCCCTACCTCTACAACTTTGCCGGCGCCCCTTGGAAGACCCAGCGCCGCATCCGCCAGATCATGGACATCTGGTTCGATAATACCCCGCTGGGCATCTGCGGTGACGAAGACGGCGGCGCCATGAGCGCTTGGCACATCTTTAACTCGATCGGCTTCCTACCCACATGTCCGGGCGAGCCGTATTATGCCCTGGGCAGTCCCGTCTTTGAACGCATCGAACTCCATCCGCCAGACGGCCCGGTTTTTACCCTAAATGCCGAGGGCAGCAGCCCCCAGAACAAATACATCCAGCGCGCCACCCTCAACGGCGTCCGGCACGCGCGTCCCTGGTTCCCCCATAGCGCCATAGAAGACGGCGGCGAACTGACACTGGAGATGGGCCCGCGTCCGAATAAGGCCTGGGGCAGTCGTCCTGAAGATGCCCCGCCATCGATGAGCGACGGAAGCCGTACCCGGTAGCGGGAATTCAGTCTGCCCGTACCGGACGGCGTCCACGTCACCAAAGCGGCGTACCGAGCGTTTTCACCCACAAACACTCGGTACGCCGAGACAAGCACACTATAGGACGAAGCCATTGGGTAGATTGGACACAGACCAGCGCAGATGCACACAGAGGAACCAAAAAATCCGCGCCTATCCGTGTCCGATCGGAGACAGTAACCTATCCGGCGTCAGCGTCGGCATAACACGAGACATCGCGCGATCCTTCACGCCAGTCCAAGTCCAACCAGTCCTCTCCCTGATGGATTTCAGCCTGATGACGAGGCCGAGGTGCCCGTCACGCTCAACGACGGGCACCTCACGCGCCTCAGTTCCGTTAACATGGTTCAGCACTGTAACCGGCTGTCCGTCCAGCCAGAAGATGTCTGTCAGCACCTGCTGCAGGTATCATCTGCTTCACGCGACAGCCTATTCCGGCACTTACACCGGGTTGGGCACGAACGCGCCGCCTCGGCAGCGCTTCAAGTAGTTAAGGCCATGCACCTGCCCCGTCATCTCAAGGTCACCGCGGTAGACCGGATCATGCCACCCCTCGATGTCAATGCAGCCTTGGTACCCGGCGATCCGCAGCTCGCTGATGATATCGGTCCAATTGCAGTCGCCAAAACCGGGCGTGCGATGGTAAACCCAGGGAACCGGTCCCCCGATACCGTGCTCCCGGATCACATCCCAACGGATGGTGGCGCACTT
>CAZEXX010000341.1:0-4232 GCA_964516885.1 uncultured Anaerolineales bacterium
GCAGGCCGGGGAGCGGGGAATGGCGAGACCTACATCATGCGTGACACACACTCGCACGAAGAACGGGCCGCCGTCTGCCGGCCCGTAAGGCTCTCGACGTTTTGATGCGTGCCAATGTTGGGCACGCTCCTGACTAAGCGGAGGGCAGGAGCCCCAAAGCCCTCGCCTTGGCAACTGCACTCGTCCGGCTGTGGACACCGAGCTTGCCGTAGATATTGCGGGTGTGGACTTTGATCGTGTTCACGGAGAGGTAAAGCCTGGTCGCGAGTTCATGATTGGTCAGCCCTTCGGCAATGAGTTGGAGCACTTCAGTTTCGCGCTCGCTCAAAGGCTCAACCCATTCAGACCCTGCGGTTCTGGATCTTGGTGGCTCAGGTTGCACGGGCTCGAGGACGGGAAATGCTGTCAGCAACCGACGTACATAATCCGGCGCGATGCCGTGAGAGAGGGCTTGATAGAGCAAACGAGCCATCGGCGGGCCTTCATCCACGAAGAGTCGCAGGTAGCCCTCCGGCTCAGCCAACGTCAGGGCGCGTTCCAGAGAGGCGAGAGCAGGAGAAATGTTGCCCTGGACCTCGTGAGCGAGCGCCTGCAGCACAAGGATTTCGAGCTCGCTCCCCATCCGCCTACCGTCTTCCGCCGCTTGCAGGAGACGCGCCAGGAGCCCCATCGCCCCCTGAAGGGAGCCGGCTGCCCGATCGCGTCGGGTCTGAGCGATCAGCAGCCTCCCCAGGGTGAGGTGCTCAAACTCGCGCAGGTAGCTGAGGTCATCATCCACCGATAGGCCCCGGCCACGCACCCAGCCCCGGGCTTCGGCAAGCCGGTCCTGTGCAATCCACACGCGCGCCCGCAGCGCCCCGATGGGGCGCGGGTCGGGGACAGGGGTCCGGACATACAGGCGCTCCGCCTCGTCCAAGAGGTCGAGGGCGCCCGCCAGATCGCCTTGTGTCTCGTTGAGTCGAGCCTGGGCGATACACCAGCGATGCTGCCAGTCCGGTAACTCTATCTGCTCACCCAGCCTTTTGGCCGTCAGCAGGTCTTGTGCGGCGACCTCAAGATCGCCCCGTTCCCGGTGCAGCTTGCTGACTCCCGTATACAGGTCCTCCGTTCCCAGAGGCATGGGCTCGCCGTGCTCACTCACGAGCTGCAATGCCTGCTTATAGGCACGCGCTGCCTCGTGAAGCCGGCCCTGCACCATTTTCATGTCAGCCAGGACAAAGGTGGCTGTTATGGCCTCCAGGGGATCCATACCCGCCACGCCATCGGACATAGCCCGATGTGCGGACTCCGGGTCTCCGCTCGCGTAGTGGGCTAGTCCCAGGAGCGACAATGCCGCGCCGCGCCACGGATGGTCTCCCTCCGGCAGGAGGTCGAGTATCCGCCGAGTGTACATCACGGTGCCCGCTAGATCCCCGATGGCCTGGGCATGGTAGGCACGGGCTGTGGCGAGCGATGCCGGCAGAGACTGGAACTGCGCTTCGTCCACAACGACCATCTTCGTCGATCCGGCTTGCGGTCGATCACGCAGTTCACCTGCAGGGTGCAGCCACCGTTCGGCGTCCAGCAGTCTGACCTCGGCGGCCTCCAGCCGGCCACTGCTCAGAAGCGCAAAGGCATACGCAACGCAGAGCACAGGCCTGGCGCGGACCACCTCGTCCGGCAGCGCCATCACCCAGCTAAGCCAGGTGGTGGACTCAACCCCCCCACTCATAGCCGGCCAAGCCAGCTCAGCCAGACCCGCTGCTCGCTCGAACTCTTCTGTGGCCATCGCGTGACGGATCGCTTCAGAGGGCAGATCATTCCTCTCGTACCACGCACTCGCCCGCCGATGCAGGGCAGCTACCTGATCGGGCTGTTGCTCCCTCAGGCGCGCTTGTAGAACATCCGCGAATAGGTGGTGGTAACGATACCACTGGCGGCTGTCATCAAGCGGAACGAGAAGCAGGTTGGCATCGTCGAGATATCTCAGGGCTTTTTGCCCGGAGCCGGCGTCGGCGAGCAGCACAGCATCACAAAGAGGGCCGCACAGCCGGTCGAGGAGTGACGTGGTCAGCAGGAACGTCTGTACACTTTCGGACTGCTGGTGCAGCACTTCTTCAACCAGGTAATCCAACACAAAACGGTGGGTGCCGGCAAAGGACTGAATCAGCCTGGATGTGTCGGCGCGGCCCTGCAATGAGATGGCAGCCAATTGCAGTCCGGCTATCCACCCTTCGGTACGCGTTGCCAGTGCTGCGAGTTCTTCGGCTGAAAGGCTCAGGCCCATAGCCTGGTTGAGAAACGTGGCGGCTTCGGAGGGCGTGAAACGCAAATCCGCAGCGCGCAGTTCGGTCAACCGTCCTCGGGCGCGTAGGCGTGCGACAGGCAACTCTGGATCGACACGCGTCGTGATGACCAGGTGCATCTGGGGTGGCAGGTGCTCAAGTAGGAAGGCAAGGGCATCGGTGACGGGTTGGGCTTCGATGAGGTGAGTGTCGTCGAGCACCAGCACGATCCCGCCGGCGATGGTCGCAATCTCGTTGATCAGCGATGTGAGGATCGTCTCGGTTGGCGGTGGCTGAGGGGCCTGGAGTAGTCTCAGCGCCCCTTCCCCAAAGGTGGCATCTGTTCCAGCGATCTGGTTCAGGGCGGTGATCACGTACGTCAGAAAACGTGCTGGATCGTTGTCCCCTTCATCCAATGAAAGCCACGCAACGCGGCTGTATGACGTTGCCCCGTCCATAGCTTGACACCATTCACTGACCAGAGTGGTCTTGCCAAAGCCGGCCGGCGCACAGACCAGCGTCAGTTTGCGCGCGAAGCTGCCGCCCTGCCCCAGCCCCGCATTCAATCTCCGGATCAGGCGTGGGCGCGGCACCAGCTCGGGACGGATGCGCGGAATATGAAACTTCGTTGTCAGGAGAGAGATGGGTTGCACAGAGGCCCCCTAAACAGTGATAACGACATTTCCCTGCTTGGCGCCGGTTTCGATGTACCTGTGGGCTTCGGCAATCCGCTCCAACGGATAACATCTGTCGATGGCCGATCTGATCTTCCCCGCCTCAATAAGCCCCCTGAGGAAAACCAAGTCCGCAGTCGTCGGGCTTGCTGCCTCAAACACCACCGTCTTGCTGCTTCTCATCGAAGTCCATAGCCCTCGAATCATGTGGCGTGGCCTGGGGTTGGCCAAGAGATAGGTGCCGTTGTCCTCCAGCGACCGTATGCTACGCGAAAACGGGCTCTTGCCGACCACATCAAAAATCACATCATAGGTCTTGCCGCTTCGGGTGAAGTCCTCCTGCGTATAGTCAATGACATGGTCAGCACCCATGTCGCGCAGCAAGTCAAGTTTTCCGGTGCTGTCCACGGCGGTCACCTCAGCCCCAAAGTATTTGGCCAGCTGTATGGCAAACGTGCCTATGCTACCACCCGCACCATTGATCAGTATCGTCTGTCCGGGCTGGAGATTTCCCTTTCTGAGGAAATGCAATGAGTCTCGTCCCCCAAACGGAACGGCGGCGGCTTCCTCGTAAGTCATAGTGGCCGGTTTTATGGCCACCCCGCCCTCCATGTTCCCAGGTTTCTCAGGCAGACATATAGCCTCCGCATTGGCGCCGAAATTCATCCCGGCGGACCCAAAGACTTGGTCACCTACTTTGAACAGCGTTACATCTTTGCCCACGGCTTCGATGTCCCCGGCCAGCTCAGTCCCCAATATGGCCGTACCTCTTGGTTTGATGAGACCCCGCCATAATCGCATGACGAGACTGAGGTAGAGTGGGACCTTGAGACCTCGGAGTTCACAGTCTCCTGCGGTTACGGTTGTCGCACGTATCCTTATCAGTACTTCATTGTCCTTGGGAGTAGGTGTTTCCACCTCTGTGAGCTGCAGAACATCGGGCGGTCCGTATCGAGTCCATACAATCGCTTTCATCGTGTTCCTCCTCATAGCCAGACTCCTCCGGCCACTCTTCCCCTGCGCTTCACATCCACTTGGACAGCGCACTGTGTCCTGTCGCGCATACGGCTAAGCGATCTTCATGTACATCTGCTCGCGCCCATAGTCGCCGCTGTTGTAGAAAAGCGCCAAGGTGCCATCCGGCAGCGCCAGGATGTGCTGCCGCCACTGATTGGTCCCCTCGCCCGCAGCCACCGCGGCTGCCGGCATAGCCTCAATCCATTCGATAGGATCCGGGCACCACGTCCAGCCCGCAACGGGCCAGAGCTCATCACTGTAGGCAAATCCCCCCAGG
>CAZEXX010000342.1:0-4232 GCA_964516885.1 uncultured Anaerolineales bacterium
ATAATCCTCCTGGGGCCACTGGGGAATAAGTCGCTGGTCCCGGCAGCCTGACATTGCGTCCAAATCATAGCGCGAAACAACAGCTGAGCAAGATCATGCCGAAACCGCAAGATCTGCTAGAATCAGCGGACCACTATAGCAGACCGGAGGCAGCGTGAGAATTCTGATCACAGGTGGCGCCGGCTTCTTGGGAAGTGCCCTTGCCAATGCCCTCATCACCAAGAACCACGAAGTCCTTGTCCTGGACGATCTCAGCGCCGGCGACCCAAATCGGCTTAGCCCTGAAGTTCTGTTCCATCGCAGCACCATCACGGATCGGCCCAAGTTGTGGACACTGCTTCAAGGTGTGGAGTGCGTGTACCACCTGGCCGCTCGCGTAGTCGTGGCAGAGTCCATCCTGTACCCACGAGAGTACAACGAGGTCAATGTCAGCGGCACGGTGGCGCTGCTTGAAGCCATGCGCGATGTGGGGATTCCGCGCCTGATCTTCGCCTCGTCCGGCGCCGTGTACGGCGATCAAACCCGACAACCCATCGCAGAAACAGCGCAGCCCAACCCGCTCTCGCCCTACGCCGTGAGCAAGCTTGCCGCTGAACACTACATCCACACCATCGGGGCGCTCTGGGGCACAACCACGATCGCACTGCGGATCTTCAATGCATATGGGCCAGGACAGCCGTTGTTGCCCTCACATTCCCCCGTCATCCCACGGTTCTTGAGCCAGGCCTTGGGCGGTGGATCGCTGGTCATCTTCGGCAACGGACAACAGACACGCGACTTTGTGTACGTCAGCGATGTCGTGCGCGCTCTGGTGACCGCCCTGACTACCGATAACATCAACCACTGCACCATCAATATAGGGAGTGGCACTGAAGTCTCCATCAAGGAGTTGGCCGAGGAAATCCTGGCCCAGACCCACGCATCGAGCAACACCCTCTACAGCCCCGTCGGCAGCGGCGGCGTATCGAGGCTGAGGGCGGATCTCACTCTGGCCCGGAGAGTCCTGGGATATCAGCCGGAAGTTGCTTTGAAGGACGGCCTCAGGCGTGTGTTGGAGGAAGATCCGCGGTATCAGTAGTGTAGAGGAGGAGCGATATGCTCATCACACACGCAAACATAGCCACACTGGGCGCAGAGCCCCAGTTGATCGAGGATGGGGCCATTCTGGTCCGCGACCACCTCATTGAAGCCATCGGCGATACACAGAGACTGGCAACACAGTACCCCGAGGAAGAGCGGCTGGACGCAGAGGGGCAGCTGGCGATGCCCGCCGCGCTCTGTGGGCACACCCACTTCTACAGCGCGTTCGCGCGAGGCTGGGCCTATCCCGGTCCCCCGGCCGCCAGCTTCACCGAGATATTGGAACGCCTCTGGTGGCGTCTCGACAAACAGCTGACCCTTGAGGATGTGCGCTATTCCGCGCTGGTCTGCTTGAGTGATGCCATCCGGCACGGAACAACAACCCTCATCGACCATCACGCCGGACCGAATGCCATTGAAGGCTCTCTCGACGTCATCGCTGATGCTGTCCTCGAATCAGGGATCCGCGCGTCGCTAGCCTACGAGGTCTCAGACCGCGACGGGCCGGAACGGGCACAGGCCGGCATCGCCGAAAACGTACGTTTCCTGCGCCGCATGCAACAGGAACCTCATCCGCAACTGGCCGCCTCCTTCGGGCTGCACGCCTCATTGACCCTCAGCGATGCCACGCTGGCAGCTTCTGTCGCAGCAGCATCTGACCTGGCGCGCGACGGCCACCCTTGTGGCTTTCACATCCACGGCGCCGAGGGTATCGCCGATGTTGAGGACAGCCTGGCCAAGTCAGGCCTACGTGCCATCGCACGACTTGGCGCCGCCGGCATTCTGGGCCCGCAGACCATCGTCGCTCACGCCGTCCACGTCGACGCAGCGGAAATCGCTTTGCTTGCAGAGACCGGCACCTGGGTCACGCACCAGCCGCGCTCGAATATGAACAACGCCGTGGGTTTTGCCCACGTCGAAGCGATGCTGGATCAAGGGGTGAAAATCGCATTGGGGAACGATGGCTTCTCCAACAATATGATCGCGGAGATGAAGACGGCCTACCTCGCCCACAAGCTGGTACAGCGAGATCCGCGCGCAATGCCTGCCGACCTCGTGATCCGTATGGCCTATGAGTCCAATGCCGCGTTGGCGCGGATCTTCTGGCCGCAGCAGCAGCTGGGCATCCTGGCCCCCGGCGCCGTCGCCGACTTGGTTCTGATCGACTATCATCCTACTACCCCGCTCACCGCCGGCAATCTACCGTGGCACGTGATCTTTGGTTATGAGGCTTCTGCCATCACCGCCACGATGAGTGCCGGGCGCCTGCTTATGCACAGGCGCCTCCTCCTGACACTGGACGAAGCGGCCATCACAGCGCGCTCGCGGGAACTCGCCGCCGCCCTCTGGGCCCGTGCCGGCTAAGCTCGATCACGACTGACATCCGGGTACAAGCCAATGCCTTGATCACAAGGCGAGGTATGATAGAATTGCCGAAGATGCGGATCGACATATTCACCCTGTTCCCAGCAATGTTCTTGGGCCCGCTACAGGAGAGTATCCTGAAGCGCGCGCAAGAACGTGGCACCCTCTCAATCATCCTTCACCAAATCCGCGACTACGCTCTGGATCGTCACCAAATGACTGATGATCTACCCTATGGGGGAGGTCAAGGTATGGTGATGAAGCCGGAGCCGATCTTCAGAGCCATCAGGTCCACAATTGGAGCCACGGAGACACCGGTCATACTGCTCTCACCGCAAGGACGCACATTCACCCAGGCCATCGCTCAGGAGCTGGCGCAGCAACCGAGGATCGCCTTCCTCTGCGGGCACTATGAAGGGGTGGACGAGCGTGTGCGCCGGCACTTGGTCACCGAGGAATTGTCGATCGGCGACTATGTACTCACCGGGGGCGAACTGGCAGCTATGGTGATCGTCGACGCCGTCGCACGCTTTATCCCAGGTGTTCTGGGAGCCGCCAATGGTGCCCACGACGACTCTTATACATCCGGGCTACTGGAAGGTCCGCAGTATACACGTCCGGCAGTCTACGAGGATTGGTCCGTGCCGGAAGTGCTCAGATCAGGGAATCACGCGAAGATCGCCCGGTGGCAGCGCAGAATGTCACTCAAACGCACACTCGAACGCCGGCCTGATCTGTTGAACGGCAGGGCGCTTTCACCGCAGGATCAGCAGCTCTTGGACGAAATCCAACAAGACTTGGGTGAACCTGATGAAGTCGGGTAGAGTATCTATTAGTAGAGTTGCCAATACTGAGCCGAGCCCACGAGGCCGAGGAAGCTGAGCTGGTCAGGCGTCTTCAGCGCGGGGATCTAGAGGCTCTCGGAGTGCTCTTCAAAGATTATAAGCAGCTGGTCTACCGGACCGCTCTGGCGGTGACCCGAGACGAGCACGCGGCTGAGGATATCCTTCAGGAGTGCTTTGTCCGTCTTCTCACATATGCAGCCTCGATCGATACGGATCGACCGCTGAAGCCATGGCTATACCGCGTCACGGTCAATCTATCATATGACTGGTCGTCCAAGCGCGTAGCACAGCCATTGGATGACATCCTGGAGTGGATCTCCAACCTGGCGGGGGCCTTCCCGGCGCCGGATCACAGAGCTGAGGAACAGGAAACCACGAAGATGGTGCGCGAAGTCGTGGCGGAGTTACCGCCCCTGCATCGCGCCGTGGTTGTACTCTTTTATATGGAGAATCTCTCGATCAACGAGGTATCTCAAGTTCTGGACTTGCCCATAGGAACGGTGAAGTCGCGGCTGCACTATGCGCGAGGACGTCTGCGCGAGATGCTCACACAGCGCCGGCGGCCCGTTCCAGAGATGACCTATGAGTTCACCTAGATTTGATACAGCTCTGGACGATCTATTCCGACAGGCCCTGGCACCGGTTGCAGATCAGGAGGTGCCGGCTGATGCGTGGAAGCGACTGGTCCGTGCAGTGCAGATGCCGCCGGTCGAACGGACTGCCTGGGAAACACTCCTGGCGCGCCTTGTGCCGTCGCAGCGTGGCTATTCAGCAGCCTGGCATCGCTTAACATCCTGGGTCCAGTGCTTTGTGACCACCTACCCACCTTCATCCAACCATCTGACGTACTGGGGATCTGATGGACGATACCATCCATCTCCCTTTGCCAGTATGGCACTTCCACCCTTACTCGATCTTCGGTACGCTTCATAGAGGAGCACC
>CAZEXX010000343.1:0-1086 GCA_964516885.1 uncultured Anaerolineales bacterium
GCAATGTGCCGGCGCAGGGCCCTGGGATCCCCCTTGCCGCCGATGATGCCGAGGTTCGACTTGTCCGCCCACAGACGGCGTGCTCGCCCCAGATCCGACAGCTTGACGTTCCGCATCGAGTCCCCTGAGGCCTGGAGGAGTGGGCGCCCACCATTCAAGACGACCATATCCATCAACGCCACGCGCTGCGCGGTGACGGAGATCCCCGGCGTTTTGATCCCGATGGCGTTCAGTTTTATCTTGCCCTTGTCACGGTTCATGACAAGCATGCCTATCGCGATGTCGGACATCTTCCGGCAGATGATCGCCAAGTCCGTGATTCCCGCCTTCACACAGATGGTGAACACAGGAATCAGGTCACGCGGGTCCTCAATCGCCAGATCCGTCATCAGAACTGCCGCGTTCTCCAGTTCGGTTCGCTGCCGGTCGATATCGGTGATCAACGTGCGAGAGAGCAGCCCGCCATCCCAGTACATACCCTCGACATACTCGCGATCGAAATACCGTCCCTGGCCCTTGCGAATCTCCAGGCGACCATATTCGCCGATGATGTCGAATATCTCGCCCAACAGCTTGCCCAGCTCAGGTTCACGGGTGACGACAGTCGCCAGGCGGGTCAATTCCTCTTTGCCGGCCACTCGGCCGGTCATGCCGTCGAGTTCATTCAGGATTTCACGCAGGCCACGCTGCAGGTAAGTGCGCAGCCGCATAGCATTGCCGCCGGCAGCGAGGTAACGCACGCCGGCCCGGTATGTTGCCTCAAACACCACAGCGGCTGTCGCCGTCCCATCCCCCACCTCCTCACGCACGGTCCAGAGAACATTGCGCAGGAGCATAGCGCCGACATCAGCATTCCGATCGCGAATCTGGATAATGCGCCGAGCGATCGTACCGCCATCGTCCAACAGCTCCGGGATCTTACCTGTAGCGCCGATCGTTGTGTCGTAGAGCACGATTCTGGGAAGTGGGCCCAAGGTTGGTCGTACGGCATCCGTCATCTGCTCAATACCTCTGAGCATACCTCGATGCACATCGGGCTGGAAGACGATCCTGGGTCTCTGCCACTTCTTTGGTTTGCTTGCCATA
>CAZEXX010000343.1:1186-4192 GCA_964516885.1 uncultured Anaerolineales bacterium
CTGTCGCCGTGGCCGGTGGGGATGACCGATTGGATAAAGGCCGAATCCGGGGACTCGATCTGCGGGCGCGATGGCAGCCGCAGCCCCGAGTAGTCGTGCCCGCGCATCCACGCCGGCGCGTCAATGCCACAGAGCCCCAACGTCGTCGGTGCAATGTCAACGTGGTTCATCGGCACATCCGGACGTCCGGAACGTCCTTCGTAGCGCGGGTGGAGGCCGCCGATGATGAAGGGAACGCGCACCGACTCCTCCAACGGGGAGGTCTTGAGGAACTGGCCGTGGGAACCGTGGTTGTCGCCGTGGTCCGAGAAGAAAATGAGATTTGTGTCGAGATCCAACCCGGCCTCCGCCAGCGCTTCGCGGACGCGCCCTACATTCCAATCCAGATTCTCGATCTGGGCATAGTACCCGGCCAGCTCGCGCCGTGCCCGTTCCTCGACCCAGGCCACTGGCGGCACATTAGGCCGCAGCTCAACCTGCCCAGGCGCGTGGCCCGCCATCCACTCCGCCGGCGCCACGTAGGGGTTGTGTGGGGGCTGCACCGAGAGCACCGCAAAGAAAGGCTTGCCGCTCCCCGCCTTGCGCGACTCGGCCTGCCGGCGGACGTAGTCGATGAGTAGGTCCGTCAGACAATCGGTCTCGAAACCGGGCAGACGGTAGTGGAAGGCACCGTCGCCCTCCCCACCGTGAACCCAGGTATCCCACTGGCTATTGTTGTTATCATAGCCCACCCAGGTATCGAAGCCGCCGCGCCGGTTGGGGTCAGTGATAAACATCGCGGCCCGACCATTGCGCTCCTCAAAGCCGCCCAGATGCCACTTGCCAAAGTAAGCGGTATCAAAATCGTGGTCATTGAAGACATCCGCCACGGTCGGCATACCCTCCGGCAGCGGGTACTCGTGGCCGGGCACGCACTCGTGCGGATACCGGCTGGTCAGCAGCGACCCGCGGAAGGGACAGCACAAGGGAAAGCCCGAGACGGCCCGCTCGTAGTTTTGCCCCTCGGCCGACAGCCGATCCAAATGGGGTGTGTTGAGATTGGGGTCACCGTTGCAGCTCAGGGCCTGTGCCCGGTGTTGATCACCGAAAATCCAAATGGCATTCTTGTGTTGGAGGGTATCGGACATTGTGTCTCCTTTAGCATTGGGGATCCAGAAGGGGATGTGCCGTCCGGCACGTCCCCCTCTGGATCCTACATATGGTAGTCCTTCAGCGGCACATATCGCTTGGCTTCAGCCAGATCTTGGCAGAGCACCAGGAATGCGGTCCGCGTGAGCGTAGCTTCGGGCTGCACCTTCACCTCGGACATCCAGCCCAGATGGTTGCCGGGCTCCCCCCAATCCATACCGACAGCTTCAGGGTACGGACTGACGAGCATGGCCGTCCTCTGCGTCTGCATATTCGTCACAGCAGCCCAATGACCGGTCTTTGGCCAACTGTACCAGGGATTCGGGCGGCGCTGGGTGTCGGCGCCGTAGAGCACGTTCTGCATCGGATCTCCCCCTAACTGCCAGAACGCATTCCAGCCGACGATGAGGGTCCGGACAGCCGTCGTGTGGTTCTGCACACGCGCGACCAGCTGGAGCACGTTACTGTTGCCGGTGGTCAGGTAGTCCAGGGCTATAGATAGCCCCTGCAGTTTCTCCCGCTCCAGATCCGCGCGCAGTCGTATGCCCTGCCAGGGAATGCCTCTGCTGTCCGTGACAGCCACTGTCTCAGCCGCAAGCGTCTCCTGATCCAGTTTCCCTGGGAAGTCCTCGTCGCCGGTGGTGGTGACGAGGGGCGTGACACCACCGTACCACGGACTCATCCAGCCGAACGTCGCCGGTTCTGGGTACGGTGAGACCAGCTGATTGCCCCCCTCTGCTTCCCAGCGCGTTACCGCGCCGGAGAATCCGGGTACTACGGCGAAACGCGTGCGCCCGTTGTCGATCGTACAGAGTTCGCCCTGCGCCACGTCCACAGGCCCACGATCCCCAAGGCGAACGATGGGTGTCGTGAGGCAATCCCTGAACATGCGCGACACCAGCTCAAACTCAGCTTGGTAGGCCGCAGCCCGAGGCGGCACCCGCACTGTGACGGGCTCGCGCATCGCATTGCCGATGGTAACGCCGCTGACAGCAAAGTCATCGCGATCCACGGTCACACCCTCCGGTACCGACAGCCGAGCGCGGCCCTCCATCGGGCGCCCCCGCAGGTTGTCGATAACAACGTCGGCAGATATGGCATCATCCACTGTGACGAGCGGCGCCGGTTCCAGCCGGGCGCCATAAACCTTGCGCACCGTCGCGGGTATCGGCTCCGGTTCATCCTGCCCCGCCATCCGTCGCGACAGCTCCCGCACAGCCCGCCAGGAGCCGTGTCCAGCATAGAGGGTCAGCCGACCGCCATGTGTCCACTGCAAGGGTTTGCACTCGATCTGCGGCGTCAGGAACCCAAGTCCCCACGAGAATTCAGTCTCCGCCATATCCTTATCCCAGATAGCGCCCAGCGTACCGTGACTCGATTCAATGCAGACCCACCGCTCCGCAAACGCATCGGGAACCTTGGGAACGTCCTCCTCCGCAGCGGGATACTCACTCATCCGCTCACGCACGATGCCCTGCTTCAACGGCAGCGCCATCGTGGCACGATCCTTGGTACCGGGCCAGACAAACCGGCTGATCTGCAGCTCGTGGGCCTCGGTACCCTGATTGACAAGGTCTGTCTCCAACTTGATCAAGCTACCACCACCCAGCTTGACGGTTCTCTGAAGAACCAGACCCGGATATGTCTCCGAATCAGCCTTCAGGATGATGGCAGCCCCGCGGCTTCCCGGACTCAGAATTATGTCGAAATCCTTCTCGCTGAATTCCGAAGGATAGAAAGGAGGCCCCAGACGCTCACGCAGGTTCCCCAAGAAACGGTGTTCCGTCACCGCATGGATCGCAACCGCGCCGCCATGCTTGCGTGCCAGCAGCCGCGTCTCGCTGTTCTCAAGCCGCGCCTCTTTCTCGCCAAGGTCAA
>CAZEXX010000344.1:0-4152 GCA_964516885.1 uncultured Anaerolineales bacterium
TCTAGCGGCAACCGCTCGTCAACGGGGGGGAGTTCGCCGGCGGCGACCAAAGCAGCCAGCGATGGTGCCTCGCTGTAGCCGGAAGCCGAAGTCGTCTCTTCAGTAGTCTCCTCGACCACATCCGGTTCTTCAACCACATCCGGTTCTTCAACCACATCGGGGGTTGCGGCGCCGCCGCAAGCGGCGGTGATGGCACCGGCGGTTGCCAGGGCCGAAACGCTCAAGAACTGACGTCGCGTCATCGTTCTTCGGGTACTCATCTTCAACTCCTCCTCACAGGGTTACTTGATCACTTGCTTCGAACAACCAACCAGCCTCCTGATCGCCTCATCATGTATCGTTATACAGCACCTCCTTGGCAGACAAGCGATTAAGAACAACGAACACAGAACAGAAAGTCCACACATCTGTGCCTGCCAACAGGCACGCGCAGAGGGACTGAAGATATCAAGCAACGCAAATCGTACTGGGAGCGGTCCACAAATAGGCTTAAACACTTGGCGTCTTAATGTGCGATTATTATGTCATACACCACAATTGGCATATGCACCGCAGAAGGATTGGTAAGCCAGCCAAAAAGAGCGCTATGTGATCGAAGAGTTACTGAAATCGATTTCCTATAAAATCGATTTCATCCGTGAACCACCATCATTCTAGATCAGAATATCAGAAGTGTCAATAGGCACTACGCCCAGGGCGTACGCATCTCAGCCGAATAGACGTAGCTATTGTCATCCCGAGTGGGTTTAGCACGCAATCCATATCCACAACAGCGCAAACGAGGGATCTTGTGATACTGAAACGCTGGTATTATCGTCACAAGATCCTTCACTATGCTGTCTTGTCCAGTAACTTGGCCGCGAAACCCGTTCAGGATGACAACCTTTGTTCTGAAACCGACGAGATGCGTACGCCCTGGCACTACGCCAAACTCAGCCGCAGCGCCTGCTCACCGAAGACCACAACCAGCTCCTCAGCTGGCAGGTCGGCCACACCATAGCGACTCTCGTGGTGGCGAAAACCGGTGATCGCCTGGGGCTCGCCGTTGATCTCCAGCGGGCCTTGCCATCCAAAAGACAGCGTCTCCCCGCGCAGTGAGGTGAGGCGCACTGCCAGTTCCTCAAACGTCACATCGAGCGCCAGGATGGCGTCCTGGAATTGGGCAAAGGTGCCATCCGCGGCCGCGCGACCCATGTGACACAACCAGACATTCTGGGTGCCGTAGGAGCGCAGCTCACGGCGGGCGGACAGGCCCGTCTCAGTGAGCTGCATCCCTTGCGATGCGGTCAGTGCCAGATAGGCATTGCCGAACTGAGCAAACGCCCAGCCATCTCGCAGCACATACGCATAAAAAGCATGGACAGGGAAGTAGGCGTGCGTGAATCCCATCCAATCAGCATCGGGCAATTTGTGGACAGCAACCAGCACGTCCTTCCATTGCGCAACGCGGGGCAGTACCCCGTTGCCTCGCCAGAAATTAGGGCACAGAACGTCCTCCTGGCTGGCGTTGGCAGGGTGATTCACAAAGACCTGGGCTGCCGGGCTCATCGTTGCCTGCCAGATGTGCTCCTGATCCCCGGCTTCGCCTGGGTAGAAATCTTGCGCAGAGCTGAGCATATAGTCAGCTGTCCGGTAGGTCACCTTGTTGACCGGCCGCTCAGTCGACTCCGGCGCGTGCTGTTCGCGGCTCCACAGCTCGGCGGCATGATCGGTCGCGATCTCCTGAATCAGCCGTGGGAACCCGTAGTCCTCAGCACAGGCCAGGCTGACCGTCCCTACGGTGTGGTGGTTGAATGCACCTATGCCCCACATCAGCCGGCAAATACCGGAAGTTGCCGAGAGCATGCCGTTGAGTACCTGAGGTGTCTGGGTGGCACTGTGAGCAGAACCGAAAAGACCTTTGTAGGTGTTCACAGCGATCTCAAACAGGGTCTTGTCTATCAGGATCGCCGCCGGCTCCCACACGTCATCTCCCTCCGCGAACTCCTCCAGATGGACCAGCGCCGCGAGCATCTCATCATAGGCGACGTCAGAGTCCCACGCGGAGAATCCGCCGGTACCCTGCGCCCGCATCCACGTCATGGCCAACTGCTGCCCCTTCTCCAGGTGCCAGGCACCCTTCTTCCCGGCGTTGCTGAATTCCTGTTCGGGGTAGAGCTGGCCGGCCAGAATCTCGCACGTGTGAAAGAGCAGCCTTCGGGATGCAGCGGCACACTCCATCACATCATCGCCCGGCTCATCATGCCAGTACCTGTAGTTAAGGATTGCGCTCTCCAGTGGTCCCCGCAGCTCTTCAGGGAACTCCGCCTGCTCGCCAAAGCGAGTGAGCATGCCCAACAGGCCCAACAGATCGACAACACTGTCGGCGTGGCGAGTATTGACACGCTCAATGGCGCGCAGCACCACCGGCATCTCTACGAGCGACCACCACTGAATAGCCATCTTCGCGATCTCCGCAAAGAGATCATCGGAATAACGTGCCGCGTGGCGCAGCGCTTCAGCACGCCGCGAGGGCAGGTCGCCATACTCTGCGTCGGAGTAGTGGATGTTGTCCAACCCCCAGAAGGGCAGCGCGCGCCGGATGCGCATATTGTCAATGGCATACTCTTCAGTCGGGGGCATCAACAGGACGTCGTACCGCCCCTCAGGGAATTGGAAGGGATGCCCCATCACCATGCCGTCTGCCGGTTTCTCGGGTATCTCGGCATGAGCGTGGATATGGCCCGCGGTACGAAGCGAGATGCCGACGAACATCTCCCAGTCGCCGGCCGAATCATCCCAATGCACGGTAATCTCGTCCTGGCTTTCATAAACGGCCTGATCCAGATACGCAGCCTCGAGGACCCGCTCGAACTTACGTCGTCGCTCAACCGGCTCAACCGTCGTCGGCAGGACAACGGAAGCGCCCGCCAGGGCCTCAGCAGAGAGCCCAACCAGCCGCAGCGCCAACCGGTGTGCGGTGGCGCGTAGCCCAACCTGATCGAAGCGCACCAGGATCGTGTTGCGGCCCGCCTGCAGCGCAGCATCAAACGTGACGGTCCGGCGCTGATCCCCGTCATAGGGCATCCGGTGGATCGAGGCACCGTTCAGCCACACATCAGCGCCGCCATCAACCGTCAGCGCGAACGAGATATCCTGCGCATCCGCGACCTCTACCTCGGCATAGGCCCACGCACGTAGATACCGGCACGTGGGATAATAGTCACTGAGGTCCGCAAAATGGTCCTCCAGAGACCGCACGTAGGACCAGGCTCCCTCATAGTCACCCACTGTGAAGGTCCCCTCGCTAAGCGGACCGCGCTCCACAGGCTGACCGGTGATGCCCAGGGCTTCTTCGTAGGTATCGTGCGCAATCTGGCGTCTGACATCCTGTTCGCCGCCCTCGCCCGGCTCAGACACCGGGATAGGCTGAGGACCGGCGACCAGCCAATTGTGCACATAGCCATCAGAGAGGTCGTAGCGGAGATAAGATACGCTCATTGACGCATGACTCCTTCGGGAAAGGTATCCAAGAATATGACACAAGAAAGCCGGCTGCCGCATGATCTCACGCGGAGAGGAAACAACATTATCACAAATGCAGCGTGAGACAATAGCGGACGATGTGCTGCTCACAGATTCTCACGGATCAGCACGGAGAAGAAAAGAAAAATCCGTGTGAATCTGTGTCAATCCGTGAGCCTATTATCTGAATGCCGGTGATACCCCTTGCTGGAAAACATTCGCTCAACCGTTATGCTCTTTGCCACAAACGCAACTTAGGTTTGAGAAGAGCTGTCCCGCTCCATTGGTCGGAGCGGGACAGCTCTGTCATCTGATTGGGATGCTAATCATGCCTGTTGCACAGGCCCACATCCCGGCTGCTAGGTGGGATTACTCCACACCCTCCATCAGCTCTTCCTGCAAGATGTTGGCTTCCTCAGTGAGATCCGCCAGGACATCATCGATGTCACCACCCTGCACGATCTCGTTGAAGGCCTGCTGTGCAGCATCTCGCGTGCCCTGGTAGCTGATCAGCTGCGGTTCGTAGGAACCATAGGGCAGTAGATCCAGCGCGGATACCCACTGCGGGGCGTAATCATCCATATTGATGAACGCAGCCGTGCCGCGGCGGGTCGGGAAGTAGGTGCTGATATCGTCCCACTTGGCCTG
>CAZEXX010000345.1:0-1797 GCA_964516885.1 uncultured Anaerolineales bacterium
CTCGTCGCACAGCAGCAGGCGTGGTGAGCCGGCCAGGGCGCGCGCAATGGCGACGCGCTGCTGCTGGCCGCCGGACAGTTCAAAGGGGCGATGGTGCAGCCGGTCGGCCAGGCCGACCTTCTTGGCGAGTTCGCGCGCGCGTTCCATGCTGTCGCTTTCGGACCAGCCCTGGTAGTAGAGGGGGACCTCGATGTTCTCGATGACCGAGAGCTGCGCGATCAGGTTGTAGGACTGAAAGATGAAGCCGATGCGCTTGCCGCGGATTCGGGAGAGCTCGTGGTCGGGCAGGTTGGAGACGTCCTCATCGCCGAGCAGGTAGCCCCAGCCGCCTGCGCGCGCGGGACGGCCCTGCCGGTCCTCGCCGTAGACAAGAGAGCCGGTGCCGCAGAGCACGGCAATGCCCCAGCCTTCCGGTGTTCCCGCGGCGAGGGCAAGCTGTCCATCGTGAACGACGCCGATAGGAATGCCGGGGTAGTGCGCTTCCGCCCACGCATGGAACAGCGCACGGTCACTCGTCCGTCCGGCACCGGCGATGCCCAAACAGAGCGCACTCAATTCGCCGGGGATCTGGGCACGGGCGCCGCGGATGGCGGTAGCGATAGCGGCGCAGGCGGCCTCCTGGCCCACCACCTGGTAGTTGGATGGCCCTGCGATGCCGCGTCCCAGGATCTTCTCTTGTGTGTCTGCCACCAGGGCGAGGGTCTTGCTCCCACCGCCATCCACGCCAACGACAAGGAGCCGATTCTGTGCGGCCCCTGTTTCATTCATGATGGCTGGTGAGCACTTGTCGAATCATACCGTTGCCGGCGGTCAATTGGCGGCGGGCTGTCTCCGGCGCGACCTCGTTGATGATCGCGACGATCGCGGTCTTCACCTCCTGGTCGCAGGCTGCGAGCGCCTGCGCGGCTTCGTCCTCGGGGATGTTGCACGCCTGCCCGACGATGCGGCGGGCGCGGTCCCGCAACTTGGCGTTGGTGGGGCGGACGTCGACCATCAGGTTGCCGTAGGTCTTGCCCAGCCGGATCATCACGCCGGTGGAGAGTATGTTCAGGACCATCTTTTGGGAGGTGCCGGCCTTGAGCCGGGTTGACCCTGTGATCACCTCCGGACCGACGACGACAGCGATGGTGACGTCCCCATAGTCGTCAATCGGCGCGGGGTGGTTGCACGTGAGGCCGATGACCAGAGCTCCGCGCCGGCGTGCCTCTGCCATGCCGCCCAGGACGTAGGGGGTGCTGCCGCTGGAGGTGATGCCGACGACGCTGTCCAGGTGGGTCACGTCCAGTTCTGCGACATCGTGTGCTCCAGATTGGTGGTCATCCTCCGCGCCTTCGCGCGCCTGCGTGATCGCTTGTGGACCGCCTGCGATCAGTCCGACGATGAGGTCACCGGCGGTGTTGAAGGTTGGGGGGCACTCGGAGGCGTCCAGAATCCCCAGCCGGCCCGAGGTCCCGGAGCCCATATAGATCAGGCGTCCGCCCTCACGCATCCGCACCGCGATGCCGTCGATCGCGACGGCGATCTGGGGTATTGCGGTCGCGACGGCTGCCGCAACGGTGGCGTCCTGTGCATTCATGATCTGCACCATCTCCAGGGTGGAGACGGTGTCGATGTCCACTGTGGCCGGATTGCGGCTCTCGGTGGTCGTGATGTGCCCGGGGTGTGGTCTGTCCATTCTTTTCCTCACTTGCCTGGGGTGATGGAGCCCAGCACGGTCGGGTGGCGTGCGCCTGTGGCCGCCGGTAGGTTGCTGGGGCGGCCATGCCAGGTCTCGTAGGCCAGCACGGCGAAGGCCAC
>CAZEXX010000345.1:1897-4130 GCA_964516885.1 uncultured Anaerolineales bacterium
CCGAACCGCTCGCGTCCGGTGGTCTTGGGGGGCCGCCGGGCGAAGTAGTCATCCCCCAAGAGCTGCTTGAGAAGAGCAGCATCGACGCTGCCCTGGGCCGCCAATGCGCCGTCCCGGTCGAAGGTCAGCCTGCCCTCTGACGCTCGGTGTGCTGCGTAATCGATGAGCATATTACCGGGGCCGGTATCGAACGCGAACGGGGCGTCCTTGGTCCTGTTGGTCGCCGGCACGTAGGTCACGTTCGCGATGCCCCCGATGTTCTGTGCAGCACGTGTCAGGGTGGGGTGGGATAGGAGCAGCGCGTCCACGTAGGCGACCAGCGGCGCGCCCTGCCCGCCGGCTGCCATATCGCGGGTGCGGAAGTTGCTGACGACCGGGGCACCGGTCATCTCGGCGATGAGGGCCGGTTCGCCCAGTTGGAGCGTTGAGGCTGCTGGTCCGTCGGGAATATGCCACAGCGTCTGTCCGTGGCTGCCGATCAGATCGATATCCTCCGGCGCTAATCCTGCCTCGGCGATGGCCTGCAGTGAGGCTTCGCCGAAGGCCCTGCCCAGTGCGAAGTTGATCCGGCATAGGCGATCGACCGTGCCGGTCTCCGGACGAAAGCAGGCGAAGATCTCGTCACGCAACGCGGCAGGATGGGGGACGTGGGTGTGTCCCAGCACCTCCCACTGCAACCCCGGAGGGGCGCCCTCAAGCCGGACGATGGCGGCGTCCGTGCCGTCTGCAGATGTGCCCGACATCAAGCCGATGACGATCATGGGCGGTCGGTGGCTGCCGGCACGCCGGGTGCTGCCGGCACGGCGGACACGATGGCGCGGTGCACGGCCACGCGCAGGGCGCCAATCTTGCGGTTCTTGCGTCCATTGTAGACCTCGTTGGTCACCAGGGCGACGACAAGGTCCCGGCCAGGGTCCATCCACAGAGAGGTCCCGGTGAAGCCGGTGTGGCCAAATGCGCTCTGGCTGAACGGGTTGCTGCTCGCCGCCGAGTTCGCGCTCCAGAGAAGGAAGCCCAGCCCGCGTCGTGTGCTCATGCCGGCGGTCTGCAACCGGCGCATCTCGCTCACCGTCTCTGCCGAGAGCAGTTTCCCGCCGCCATCCAGGGTCATCTGTCCGAACGCGGCGATATCCTCCGCAGTCGAGAAGATGCCGGCGTGGCCTGCGATGCCGCCGAGCCGGTAGGCGTTTTCATCGTGGACGGCGCCCACGACGCGGCGGTTGCGCCAACGGCAGAACTCGGTCGGCGCGATGTGATCCAGCTCGTCCTGTGTGGGAGGGGAGTCCAGGGGCAGATAGTGGGTACGCTCCAGCCCTAGCGGCCCTGTGACGTGTTCCCCGACGGCGGCGTCGAGGCGCAGCCCTGTGATGCGCTCAATGGCCGTACCCAACAAGATCAGCCCGATGTCGCTGTAGACGACGCGTGAGCCGGTGGGGTACGAGAAGAAGGTGGTCAGGGCCATCCGGCGCGCGGCTTCAGCGCTGGGTTGCTGGTAAAGGGGGCGCCAGGCCGGGAGCCCGGAGGTGTGGGTGAGCAGATGGCGGAACGTGATCTCTGCGGCATTGACTGTCTCTGTCTCATCTGAAACAGTCACCCATTCACCCGGGCTGAGCGGGTCCTCGTAGGGTTGGATGGGCCGTGTCTCGTTGAGCTCCGGCAGGACCGTGCTGACAGGTTGGTCGAGCGTGAGTTGCTTGGCCTCTATGAGCGTCATCAAGGCGGTCACGACAAAGAGCTTGGTCAACGAGGCCATGTCGAAGAGTGTATCACAGCGGGTGGGATGCTGCCGGGTGTCAGGATCGAGCCGGCCATAGGCTGCGCTGAAGATGAGGCGTCCACGCCGGCGAACCGCCAGCTGGATAGCGGGCGCCGTCGTTTGGGCGGCGCCGTGAAGGATGGTCTGTAGGGTTGTTGTGTCTAGTTGGGCCATCACCACCTCATTGGAGAGCATCCCTGTTTCTGTGTTCTGCGTAGCGGCGAACTGTCAGTTCGCCCCCGCGTGCAGTCACGTGCGCCCTCACATACCCTCGTACGGGCCGCGACTACTACTTCGAAAACAATCAACTACGCTATCCGCTGGAGCCGATGTCCCTCTGCGGACCGCGGGCGTCTCGCCCGCTCTTCGTGTGCCACTTTCGTCCTGCGTAGTGGGTGGCAGACTATGGGATCTACTCCGAGAATCACCCGGCAGAGCCCTCACCCTAACCCTCTCCCATACTCCGCGGACGGAATG
>CAZEXX010000346.1:0-4128 GCA_964516885.1 uncultured Anaerolineales bacterium
CGGCAACTTGCTTGCTGATTCGTGACATCGACGCATACGTTGCAGGCGACAGTTACGAATCTTCTTTCTTTCCGTAAGCGTCCAGGCCATTCTTCTTTCGGTGTTTTGCCCAGTCTCGATCAAGAGACTTCATCTTCTCGTCAGAGACGATACCTAGCTTGCGAAGGGCAAATAGCGCAGAGCGGGGAGAGATGTCGGAAAGCTCCGCCCTTTGCCTTTCCCCGCATTCTCGACATGTCATCATCGAAGGCTTGATTCCTTTGGCCCGCCGTATATCCTTATTTTCCGCTACCCTGCGTTGTTTGCAACGGGGGCGTGGCGTTTGGGGTCAGGTTGGGGGCCGGGGGAGGCGATGGCAGAGGAGTTGTGCAGGCGACAAGAGACCCAATCGCTGCAGCAGGGCTCGCTGCGTTGCGTTGGGTTGAAGTGGCTGCACGATGCGTCCCACGCTTGTGCGGGTGATCAGTAACATGAATACGGCAAACTCGCTGAGGATTGTGCGTGTCGTCATCCTGCGTTCTTTGGCAGGCGCGTCTTCCTCGCACGTCGCCCGGTAGGTCCGCTGCAGCACGAAGTACAACGTCAGACTCATCATCATCAGAAACACCAACGCTTCCACACGATGAGCATTTTTCAAGAACACCGGACGCACCGCCAGCGGGCCTTTGAAGATGTGGTTCGCGTGCTCGGCGTACGTCTGTTGCTTGAACTTCGTGAACAAGTCGTCGGCCGAGCGTCGCATCGCGGTCGTGACCAGTGCGTTCAATCCATCGTACTGTTCGTCTTGTTCTTGCAGTGCCTTGTCGAAGTGGAAGCAGAAGCGATGCGTCGGACGCCTGCGACCGCGGTCGGGCGAGGGCAGTTTGGCTTGTTGCGTCGCAGTCAACGGAACCATTTCGTACGAGAAGTACTTGGCCGAACGCTTCGAGCCGAACACCCGCTCGACCCGTCGCGTCACCGAAGCCGGGTCGGTGCTGCGATTGCCCGACGCGACGCTCTGTTGGATTTTCTCCAAGCCTGTGTGGATCTTTTCGATCTGGCGAGCCCGTTGTTGCCGCGTGACTTTCTGGTCGGCCGTGCTGAAGACGTAAATCACCCGGACGGGAAAATCCTGCTTCGTCTTCGGGTCGGTCAGTCGGTGACGCAGCACGGCCAGCTCGTAATGCTCCTGCGGCAAGTCGCCTTGCTTGCGGCGGCGTTGCTGTTCGAGCGAAAGATAATCGGCACGGTTCCACGTCAGGCCATCGCGATGCTCGTTGTACAACTCGCGGAAATCGCCCCACGGCGCAGAGCAGAGAGCGTCGAAGCCTTCGTTCTTCATCCGCGCCAAATGCACGATGCTGTACGTGCCGCGGTCGGAGATCATGGTCAATTCGGGCGGCTTGAGGTGCTTCTGGATCAAACCGAATTGTTCACTGACCGCCGAGTGCCCGTTTTGATTGCCACCAACCGTGTGGCCGTAAATCGGCAGCGGCCCAAACTCATCGACGTGTGTGCAGAGCCCCACATGCACCATGCGTCCGCCGTGGGCCGCGTCCTCCATGCGTCGCCCTTTGGTGATGTGCGCCGCCGGCATGGCTTCGTCGCTGGGGATCGTTTCGTCGGCGGGCAGGTCCCCACGCGGCTTGGATTCCTCATAAGCTCCTTGAAAGAGGATGTGCGTGGGATCGTAATGGAGCCACGAAAGGGGCACGCCGAGCTGTTCCGAGACGTGCAAGGCAAACGACGCGAGGATCGAATGGCGTTGCGTGAAGAATTTGTCGATCGCTTTGCCCAAGCGATCGTCGTTAAGTTTTTCGGCGGGAATATTCCACAACAGATCGGCGCCGGTTTCGGACGCCCACTGGCCGATGTTCATCAACGCCAGCGGGCTAAACATCCTGGCCGCGATCAGCACCGAGAGAATCGTGCCGTAGTCGTACTCCGCCTGCGGATCGGCCGGAAGATGTTGATTGATGATATCCGCGACCTTCATCTTATCGAGCAACGGTGCGATGAGCGCGAGCGTCCCGATATTCCGCCCTTCGACGTTCGCGTCCGTCTGACTTCCATACCAGATCGTTCCATCCATGCTTGTAGAATGGCGGGCTTCAACGCCTGGCGCAACCCCCCTTTTGGAAAAATGTCAGCTAGCGGAATGTGAGTTTAACCCAAACCCAAGGAGTACGCCACCATGCAGGAAGATACCACAACGCGCGTTGCTTTTCCATCGTTGACATCTGAGGACGTGTTGACGGGGATCTTACGAGATGGGGCGCATCGAATGCTGACCGCGGCAATCGAGGCGGAAGTGAGCGATTGGATCGATAACCATGCCCACCTGAAAGACGGGAATGATCGCCGCCAGGTAGTGCGAAATGGCCATCTGCCGGAACGAAACATAACCACGGGGCTGGGGGATATGCAAGTGCGACAGCCGCGCGTGCATGATCGTCGGCCCGCAGGAGAAAAGGAGAAATTTACGTCGAAGATTTTGCCGCCCTATTTGCGCAAGACGAAGAGCATTGAGGACCTGATTCCCTGGCTGTACCTCAAAGGCATCAGCACGGGAGATTTCCCCGACGCTCTGGCCGCGTTGCTGGGTCCGGATGCTGCGGGATTGAGCGCTACGACGGTGACGCGTTTGAAATCGCATTGGGAAGATGAATACGGCGATTGGAGCAAGCGTAGCCTGGAAGGTAAGCAGTACGCATACATCTGGGCCGATGGCATCCATTTCAACATTCGACTGGAGGAAGATCGACAGTGTATTCTCGTGGTGATGGGAGCCACGCCTGAAGGCAAGAAGGAATTGCTCGCGATTCATGATGGCCATCGCGAATCGGCACAGTCCTGGAGAGAGTTACTTTTGGACTGCAAATCGCGTGGCCTTACCGAGGATCCCAAGCTGGCTACCGGTGACGGCGCTCTGGGATTCTGGAAGGCTCTGAGGGAAGTTTATCCGGCAACGCGCGAACAACGTTGCACCGTCCATAAGACGGCAAATATCCTGGATAACCTGCCCAAACGCCTACAGCCCGCCGCGAAATCCAAACTTCACGACATCTGGCAAGCCGACACGAAGGAGAACGCAAACAAGGCATTTGATCTGTTCCTGGACACGTACCAGGCCAAATACCCGAAAACAGCAGAATGTCTCGCCAAGGACCGTGAAGTCTTGCTGACGTTCTACGACTTTCCGGCGGAACATTGGATTCACGTGAGAACGACCAACCCGATCGAATCGACCTTTGCAACCGTGCGACTACGGCACCGTAGAACCAAAGGAAGCGGATCGCGGAAGGCTTGCTTGACGATGGTTTTCAAATTAGTGCTGGCCGCTGAAAAGAAGTGGAGATTGCTAAACGGTTCAAAGCTGATTCCTGATGTCATTCAAGGAGTTCGCTTTGTCGACGGCGAGCGTGAAAAACAAGCCGCGGCGTGATAGCCCGGAAGTACTGGTGCCTCTTCTCTGTTCCATGCGCGCAGGAGGCGCCACTTCCAACAAGGAGACGATCATGCCAGGCGTCGACTTTGATGTGGTCCGTCGAGAGATCACGATGCAGCAGGTTCTCGAAGAAATCGGATTCCGGGTGACTCACCAAGAAGGTGACCAGCTCCGTGGTCCGTGCGTGGTGCATGGCTCCACGTCCAAGAACAGCCGAGTGTTTTCAGTCAACCTCAGCACGCAACGTTACTACTGCCACAAGTGCAAATCACATGGCAACCAACTTGAGCTCTATGCAGCCGTGCAACAGACGACCCTTTACCAGGCCGCCGTCGATCTGTGTCACGCGTTGCGCCAAGACGCGCCATGGATCCGCCGACGGTGAACCATCAGGCAGACACGGAAACAGAGAAGAGGCACCGGTACTTGAAGTGCCCAAAAACGTCGCCTACGAAAAAAACTGATCCACAACTATTGACAATAACTCATCTGGAGAGACCAATCATGACTGCATCGACAGACATTGGGGCTCTCCTCGGGCAGAGTCCCGGCGTTTGTGGCGGGCGGCTCTGTATCGCGGGGACCGGTGTATCCGTCCGCCGGATTGTGGGGTGGTATAAGCTCGGCTGGTCGCCCGAGGAAATTGCAGACCGCATCGGACACATCTCACTGGCACAAGTGCATGCGGCCTTGGCGTACTA
>CAZEXX010000347.1:0-4125 GCA_964516885.1 uncultured Anaerolineales bacterium
GAGCTGAAGCGTGAGATGAACCTTACGTATCTGTTTATCACGCACGATCTGGCAACGGCGAAGTATATCTGCGACCGCATCGGCATTATGTATCTGGGTAAGTTGGTGGAGGTCGCCGAACTGCGCGAACTCTACACGTATCCGCTGCACCCGTATACGCAGGCACTGCTGGCCGCCGTGCCGGTGCCCGATCCCCATGATCGCCGCACTGAGCCCATGCCGGAGGGAGAGATCCCCAATCCGATCAACCCACCCAGCGGCTGCCGGTTCCACCCCCGTTGTCCGATCGCGCAGGAGAACTGTGCCGTGGATGATCCGGTGCTGCGCGAGCTGCGTCCGGGCCATCAGGTGGCCTGCCACTACGCGGAACAATTTCTGCCGTAGGGGAGGGCCCTCACCCCGTGTGCTCAGAAGCGCACTGTCCCTCTGCCATCAGCCGCAGACGCCTATGGGAGAGGAGAGCGAACTTCTGAATTCGCAGGATGAGGGCAACGCACAACAGGCGCCCAGCCGATCGGCTGGGCGCCTGTTGTGTTACGTTAGCTCAAGGCAACGTCAGTCAGGGCTGTGGGGGAAGCGGTGGCGGGGCCGCCGCGAACAGACCGGCAACCTCGCTGACGTCCTGCGCCTTGGTCCAATTGGCCATGCCGTCCTTCCAGACCAGTGTGTCGCGGCTGATCTGGCCTGACTGGATCTGCTGCTGGATCGTGGCCATGTCAAGCGGCCCAGTCTGTTGTCCACCCACAGCGATGAAGTAGGTGCTCTGCTGAGGGAGCGGCGGCGGGGCGGCTGCAGCGGGGGCGGCGGCCGGCGCTTGCGCGGCGCCACCACCACGTGGCAGCGTGGCCTGCCCGAGCATCTGGCCCATTGCGGAACCCAAGCCAACCCCGGCACCCAGACCGATGCCGGATCCGGCGGCTCCCGGGTTCTGCGCGGCGTCGCGCATCGCCTGCGCGCCCTGGTATTTCATGTAGGCACCCATATCGCCGATGGCCCCCATGGCGGAGGCGGCGTCGATGGCCTTGGCGGTCTCCTCGGTCGGCGAGATGGACTCGACGTAGAAGGAGTTGAGCGTCACACCGCGGGAGGCGAATTCCTCCGCGGATTTGGCGCGGACGCCGGCAGCCAGTTCCTCAACAAACGCTGCCATCTGGATAATCGACTTGCCCATCTCACCGATGAGGTCGATCATCTTGGTCAGTAGGATGCTGCGGAAGAAGCTCTGAATATCGCGGGTACGGTACAGGTTCTGTGTGCCCACGATCTTGGATACGAACAGCTGTGGATCCGTGATCTGGATGGCGTAGGTTCCATAGGCGGTGACCCGGGCCATGCGCAGGATGGGATCCACAATGGTGATGGGCTGTGGTGTGCCCCATTTCATATTCGTGAGTTCACGGAGGGTGACGAAGTAGACCTCAGCCTTGAAGGGGGTCTGCCCCGAGAAGACCTTGCCGATCAGATCGGTCACGAGGGGGACATTCGCCGTGGTGATCGTGTGGCGTCCAGCGCCGAAGGTGTCCAGCGCCTTGCCGTCGCGGAAGAAGGTCGCAGCCTGCGATTCCCGTACGATCAACTGGCTGCCGATGCGGAAGTCACCAGACCCTCGTTCGGGGAAGCGGTGTGCTATCTCGTCCTGCCCCTCGTCCATATACTCTATGATGTCAAAAACACGCGCCATGTTCCGTTACCTCCGTATGGTCTCTGCTATTCCCACAACTCTCTGTGCCGGGTGGAAGCTAATCGTTGCTGGCCCTCTATACCGTACCGCGGAGGACGTCTCGTCGCTCATCGAAGGTGGTGTTGGCCTCACGTGCCAGGTCGCGGATCATAAGGATCAGCGAGCGAGCATCCTCACCTTCGAGCTCTGCGCGCGCACGCCCGATGGCGCCTTCGATCCGGTCGGCGTAGCTGACCAGAGCGCTGTCAAACTCGTAGACGCGGTCCAGGTCGTGCTCTTTGATACGCGCGGCATCAAAGAGCCCTGCATAGCCATAGGAGGCTGTGCGCAGACGGTCGATGAACGTCTGGATCTGGGTGGCTGCGCTACCGGCTTCGTCCAGCAGATCGATCTTGCCCGCTCCGATAAGATCAACCTGTAGCCCGTCAAGCTGAGTCTTCACTGTGCGCAGTCGGTTGGCGATGTGGTCACGCAACAGCTTGTCTGCCTCTCGGCGCTGCTCCTTCTCCTTGTAGCCCTTGTATCCCGGGATCTTCGCAACCAGCTTCTCAATACCAGACATTTCACCTTTGATGTTGTCAAGCAGATTCATGCTGTCCCTCCTACTTCAGTTGATGTTGGATCTGGATGCCGGCACTGCCCTTTGCCTGCCGGTCGTGCAGCCTGGACCATCAATCTTGGGCTTGCGCGTTCAGATCGCGGTGCATTAGCAGCCCTCGTTGGCCATCCTCCCGGTACTACAGGATCTGAACTCAGTCCAATTGTAGCACGGAATTGCCGCGATGTGAAGTTGTTCACCCCCCAGGTGCCACTCTCTATACGCGGATCGCTACTCAGAAGTTGCAGATGGGCCGGGCTGGAGTTCGTTGACCCACGCTAGCACGCGCTTGTGCATACCGTCGCGGTTGCGGTGATCGATCTCCCAGATCTCGACCTGGGATAGGTACCTGAAGACATCCGCCTCGGGGTGGTGTTTAGCCATGATCGTGCCGACGATGTGGGCGCCTCCCATGAAGCCACCCATGAGGACCTCCAGGAACTTCCTGGAATAGACCTCCATCAGACCGATCTCGTCGACGATCACGATGCGGTTCCGTCTTATGGCCCTCTTGAGGGCCTTGACGCCCACCTTGTCCAGCGCGGCAGTATCCACGCCATAACGGCCCACACGAGGGTAGCGTGGGGCCTTGAGATCTTTGTGCGCTATGGTGGCTTCCTCGCCGTACAGGGTGATCAGTTTAATGCCGTGGCGTCCGCCGGGCCCCGTGATTTCCTCGGTGTAGAAGCCGCCGCCGCGACCTCCCAGGGCCTCAACGACCTTGCGAATGATGGTAGTCTTGCCGATGCCGGGATGCCCGGTCAGCAGAAGGGATCTTCCCATAGTGTTCTCCCTGTATCTAAGTCTGATGATGGAGTATAATCGCCTCAGGCATTTCAAGCAAGGAGGGCGTATGCGAGTATTGATCACCGGCGGTGCCGGCTTTGTTGGATCTCATCTCTGCGACCGCTACCTGGAAGCCGGGCACGAGGTTATCGCGATGGACAATCTCAAGACGGGCAGTATTGACAACATCGCGCACCTGGCAGGCCATCCCCGCTTCACGTTCATCAACCACGACGTGACGAACTACATCTACGTGGCCGGGGATCTGGATGTGGTGCTCCATCTGGCCTCACTGCCAAGCCCTGTCGATTACCTCAACTATCCTATTCAGACGCTCAAGGTGGGGTCGCTGGGCACGCACAATACGCTGGGGCTCGCCCTGGCCAAGAAGGCGCGATTCCTGTTGGCCTCTACCTCGGAGGTCTACGGCGATCCTCTGGTTCATCCTCAGGTGGAGAGCTACTGGGGGAATGTGAACCCTGTAGGCCCGCGCGGTGTCTATGACGAGAGCAAGCGGTTCGCGGAGGCGCTCACGATGGCCTACCATCGCTATCACGGCGTTGAGACGCGCATCGTGCGCATCTTCAATACCTATGGCCCGCGGATGCGCGCCGATGATGGGCGCGTGGTCCCGAACTTCATCGGGCAGGCGTTGCGCGGCGAGCCCTTGACCGTCTACGATCGCGGCCAGCGCACGCGGGCGTTCTGCTACGTCGATGATCTGGTCCGCGGCATTATGGCGCTTGTGAGCTCCAATGTCGAGGGCCCGGTCAACGTCGGCAATCTCAATGAGCTCTCCATTGTGGACTTTGCCCGGTTGGTCATTGAGGTCGTCGGAAGCGATTCGGAGATCACCTTCATCGTCCCGGATGATGAACGGACGCGTGACGATCCCAAGCGCCGGTGTCCCGATATCACCCGTGCCAGCGGGCTCCTGGGGTGGAAACCGCAGGTCGAGCTGCGCGACGGGCTGGAGAAGACCGCGGCCTACTTCCGCACCAAGCTGGAACTTGACTGATGGCCCGAATCCCCACGGTCCTGGTCTACGCGGTTCAGGATG
>CAZEXX010000348.1:0-4110 GCA_964516885.1 uncultured Anaerolineales bacterium
GGACTCGCTGGACCTGCCGGGTGTTGATGTTCATCACGTGGATGCCCCAGCCGCCGGAGCGGTTGCTGACGAAGGCCAGGCTGCTGCCGTCCGGAGACCAGGCCGGCAGACCTTCATCCGAAGCGTCGGTGGTCAGCTGCTGCACGCCACCCTCGGGGCTCAACAGGAAGAGGTCCCAGTTGCCGGTGAAGTTGCTCATGTAGGCCATGAGATTGCCGGCTGGAGCCCAGCTGACGGCCTGATCATTCTCGCTGCCGGTCAGGCGCCCACCGGGTTGGTTATCATCTGGGTTATCCAGGATGATCCCGCAGGTTCCACTGTCATCACAGCCGGTGTAGGCGAGGCTCCCTGTACGGCTCCAGGCCGGCGCCCATCCTGCGGCTATCCGGCGCGGCTCTCCGGAGCCATCGGTGTTGGCGATGTAGATCCCCCAGGTGCCTTCAGGCTCTAGGATGGCATAGGCCAGACGTCGGCTATCCGGCGAGAGCGTGGGCCAGGCCTGCTGGCCCACGGTGAGAAGCTGGAGCGGCACGCCTTCCTCAGGCAGCTCCATGCGGATCGAGGCCGTATTGCGGTCGCGATAGGCCACGCGGCCGGTGTCCCATTCCCACCAGGGTTGATCGGCGTTGCCGGCCACCGAGATGATGCGGCCGTCCGAGTAGAGCGCATAGAGGTCGTAAACTCCCGTCGCGGCGTTGTAGACCGCGTAGGCTAGACGGCCCACGGAGAAGCCCGCGATGGGCTGTGGTGTGAGGCCGGGCACGGTACCGCTGACCGGCACCGGCGTCGCAATCAAGCAGGTTTGGGCTGCGCTAGCCCGCCTCTCCTCCAGCGTGGCGTCGGCATACATCCGAAGTGCTTGGCCGAACTGAACTTCTGCCGGACACATCTCACCCTGCGAGACGAAGAAGTCTCCGTATTCGATGTACGCCCGGTAGAGCCGCTGTGTCACATCTTCATAGTCCGGCGCTGTCGCGACAAGGTCCTCAAACCTCTCGATACAGAGCGCCCAGTCAACGCCCCAGTAGTTGAGGGCGTTGAGATACCGGGCAGCCAAGTTGCGCCGGGTAATAACATCGGCTTCCAGCGGGCGCAGCGCGATCGCCTGGTCGAGGTAGGAGATGCCGACCTCGAGTGAATCTTCGTCAAGATAGTGCTGTCCGGCTTGGCGGAGGCTGTCGAAGAGCAAGTCCTCCACCGTGGTTTGCTCGAAGGCTGGGTCAAGGCCGCGAAGCTGTGTCAGGGTACGGGCGGTTGAGACCCAGTCTCCCTGACGATATGACGCCTGCGCTTGTTCGAGGAGCTGCTCCGCCACGGAGTAGGCGGCCTCGAGCGTTGGAGTCGGTTTGACCTGGAGACGGATACGTGCTTCGGCCAGGCCTTGTTGCGCCAGGCCATTGTCTTCATCGAGTTCCAAGACGTATTCAAACTCCGCAGCGGCGCGTTCGTGGCGACCTTCGTTAAGGGCGTCGATCCCTGCTTCGTAGTGCTGGGTGATGACGGTCGTGTGGCGGTCCTGGCGGTCCCGTTCGCCGACGTAGACGCCGTAATAGGCCGAACCGGCCAGGACGCCGACGAAGATGGATGCGGCCAGCAGCACCAGCAGCAGCCGTGTCCATACGCGCCGTGATGATCCGGGGCTCCGGCGCCGGACGCGTGGCCTTTTTTCTTCGATCAGCGTCGCGGCGCAATGGGGGCAGACGATGGTGGCCCCGCCGAGGGCCTCACCACACTTGGGACAATACTGCATAGTGGCTATTCCCAGTGGAATTGCTCAAGCGCCAGACCGCCGACGAACTCTCGCAACAGAGAGTTCTCGGGTACCAAGTCCCTGTCGATCGGCTGGAACCACTGCAGGAACTTGAGCAAGCGCTTGGCCTCAACCCACTGTGGTGACTCCGGGTCCACCTGTAGAAGGAGTGGCTCAGCCAGCGGTTTGAGCACCGCCAGCTCGTAGACGAGGGCTGAGTTGAACATCACATCGGCATATTCCTGATAGGGGAAGATATGCCGTTTTTCACCCCTGCGGACGCTTTCCCAGCGCTGCAGCGTCTCTGTCGCGCTGTAGCCGCGGGTTCGTGCGTCGCGGGTCACCCGCCGGACCAACCGGGTGTCGGTAGTGGGGACGCGGTTGTGGCGATCGAGGTTGAGCTGCGTCAACGCGGACACATAGACGCGGAAGAGCACATCTTCCTGTAGGGTATACACCAGTCTTGGGTTAAGTCCGTGGATGCCCTCGACCAGGATCAGCCGGCTCGGTTCCAGTTGCACGACCTGACCGGGCTGGCGCTGTCCGCTATAGAAGTCGAAGTGCGGCAATTCAACTTCCTCGCCCCGCATCAGGGCCTGAAGCTGACTGTTGAAATGCGCCAGGTCCAGGGCCTCTAGCGCCTCAAAGTCATACTCGCCGGAGGCGTCCTTCGGCGTGTTGTCTCGGTTCACGAAGTAGTTGTCGAGTTCTAGCGCGAATGGACGTATGCCGTGCGCCAAGAGCTGTACCGCGAGGCGCTTCGAGAAGGTTGTCTTGCCCGACGACGATGGTCCGGCGATCAGGACGAGGCGAATCTTGTCCCGGCGCTCGTAGATCTGGCGCGCGATGCCGGCAATCACCCGCTCGTGCAGTGCTTCGGAGACCAGGATGATCTCTCTGATTCGGCTACGTTGGATGGCGTGATTAAGCTCGCCCACGTATTCCGTCTCCAGCAAGCGCAGCCAGCTGCCATACTCCCGGAAGACACTCATCAACTGCGGATAGCGAATCGGCTCCTGCAGCTGGGTGGGTTCGTGCCGCCGCGGAAACTGCAGAACGAAGCCTTCCGCCCTCTGCACCAGTTGGAAGTACTCAAGATAGCCGGTGCTGGGGACCATGTAGCCGTGGAAATAGTCGCGATAGCCGTTCAGACCATAGAGCCGCAGGTAGGCCTTGCGTCTGCGGTCCCGGCCCTCAAAGACGGCTTCCTTGTCGGTCTCGTTGCGGGCCCGGAATATTTCCAGCGCCCGGTCAAGAGGGACCTCTTCGCGCAGGATCGGAACGTCGGCCCCGACCAGCCGGCGCATCTCTGCCTGGAGCTGTGCCAACTCGGTATCTGTGAAGGGGTCGCGATGGCGCACCTCACAGAAATAGCCGCCGTAGGGCAATGAGTGATCGACGAAAATCTCGGCTTCGGGGAACAGAGTGTGCGCGGCTGCTACCAGCAGGAAAGAAAGCGAGCGACGGTAGATGCGCACGCCGTCTGATTCGGACAGGTTGATGGGTTTCACGGAGCAGTCGTACTTGATGGCGTACGTTAACTCACGCAGAGTCCCGTTGACGAGTGCCGCAATGAGCGGAGCCTCCGGGTGAGGGTAGGCGGCTCGTAGGAAGGTCTCCAATGAGGTGCCCACCGCACCCTCATAGGTCTCTCCGTCCGGCAATGTGATCTGAGCTGTCTGGCGAGGCGTGCTGCGTCGCACTTGTTGACTTTCCATCATTGTTATTAGTTGCCCTGCGTCATCTTTCATAGCAAAGGTAAACACGGCTAGTATACCGGCTTCGAAGTGATTGTAAAGCTTGCGGATCCTTCCAGGATGAATACACTGATGCATAGTCTGCTGCCGGAAACTGCTGGTCCGGTCCTGGTTTTCCAAGGGGGAGTGATGAAACGCTTTGCTGTACTGCAGCTATCCGGTTGTGCAGGGTGTGAGGTCTCACTTCTGAATGCGGACGCCTGGGTTGACCAGTTCAAACTGGTCTATATGCCGTTGGTGACCTCGGTGTATGATGTTCCCGAGGTCGACATACTCCTGATCAGCGGTGGGGTGCGGACGGATGAGGACCTCTACAAACTGCGCCACGCGGTGAAGCGCGGAAAGCAGGTGGTCGCGGTAGGAACTTGTGCTATCTCCGGCGGCGTCGCCAACTTGGGAGACCGAGACGAGGTCCGTGAGGTCTTTCTCGCCCACGCGGAGCGCTACCACGTCCCTCGCCTGTTACCTAAGACCCATCCCGTCGACGCCTACGTCAATATCGACTTATACCTGCCGGGCTGCCCGCCCACGCCGGAGCTCTTCATGGCTGTGCTGGAGGAGGACTCTGATTTCAAGCCGAGCAAGATTGTTTGTCAGGAGTGC
>CAZEXX010000349.1:0-4100 GCA_964516885.1 uncultured Anaerolineales bacterium
GCTGACGAGGAGAGCGTGAAGAGTCGCCACATGGCACCACTGGGTCCCCGTATCAAGAGGCTCTTCTCATGCGTGATCCTTGACGAGGTTCAGGATGCCAAGTCCAAGGGTAGCCTGAAAGGCGAGACCACCCGTGCACTCAGGGCCAAGGGCCGTGCCGTGCTATCCGGCACCTGGCTGAAAGGCTACGTGACGGACTTGTTCTGGAGTGCAGGCTGGCTGCTGGGGTTCGGATCACCACTGTGGCCCTTCCCCTACAACGGTGGGAGCGCGAGGTTCCTGGAGCAGTTTGGCACCTTCGAGTTCGTGACGAAGGAGTTCGCGACCACACTGCAGACGGGGAAGAGAAAGCTTATCCCCAGCGTGTCCAATCTGGGACGACTGTGGCGGCTGCTGAGTCCCTTCACCGTACGCAGGCTGAAGACGGACTTCCTCAAGGATCTCCCGCCCAAGCACCGGCAGATCCACTGGACCCCGCTCGATCCTCAGCATGCCAAGATCTATCGGCGCGTGGAGGAAGCGATGCAGGACACGCTCAAGCGCGAGCTGCAGAAGGCTGAGCCCAACATGGGCGTCATCTCGATGGCGCTGTGGTGGGGTCGCTACGCGGCTGGGTGTCCCACGGAAGAGGGTGGTGCGCACTACGCGGGTGCCTTCGGGACGGGAGTCAGCCTGGCTGAGGCAACGCCGGTGGAGATCAAAGCCATCGTCGATGACCTCAAGCTCCAGGGGCTCATCGTGCCACGGAATCAGTCCTTCGAGAAAGTCACCCGGGCGATGGAGTTAATACACAAGATCCAAGCCAAGGGCCAGAAGGTGATCGTCTTCACCAGTCTTCGTGGTCTGTATGCCGTGATGGTACGCGAGCTCAAGCGCTCCGGCATCAGCTTTGTGGGCATGGATGGCGTCTCGACCAAGAAGCGCAACGGTGTGGCCCGCAAGTTCGAGCAGAGCCGCAACACCGTGTTGCTGGCGGGAACCGGCACGCTCAACCGTGGAGTGACCATCAACGGGGCCAACCACATCATCATCCTCAACACTGAGTGGAGTCCTGAGACCACGTTGCAGGCTGAAGACCGCTGCCACCGTCCTGGGCAGACCAAAGATGTGTACGTGCATTACATCCTGGGCCTGGGCACGATGGAAGAGCAGATGTGGAGTCTGCTGAACCAGAAAGCTGCTGCGCAGAGAGCAGTCTTCGACAAGGAAGCCCAGTTCCAGAGTGTCGAGGACGTGATGGCCGAGGCAGTAAGTGCACAGATGCAGGTGGCCAAGGCCGTCATCGAGGTCGAGCGCGCGCCGTTGCTCGTAGAGACCACTCCAGAGGCTGCTACCCCACAACCTACGTCGCAACAGGCGGACCTCACAAGGGCGGACGCGGCCTTGCAGATTTCTCCCGCCCCGATCTCTCAGAGAGCCCACAGCCGCAAGAAGCAGACGCGCAAGGTTGCGATCTTCCCGGGACAGCAGCTGTCGATGTTCGACTTGCTGGCGCAAGCGGCAGAGTGAGGCGACGCGTGAACGCCTCATTGACCTTTCTCACATGTGAGAAACCGGGCGTGGGATCCCCTGTGGGTTCCATGCTCTTCCTGAGTCCACCCAAAGGAGAAGAACCATGTCTAGCCTCAAATTGACCTCAGAACAGCTTTCCGTTGTCCACCATCCCGCTGGGCGACATGCCCGTGTGTTGGCCGTCGCCGGGTCCGGCAAGACCACCACCATGGCAGTGCGCGTCAAACACCTCATCACCGAGCAGCATGTGCACCCACGACAGATCCTGGTGCTTATGTTCAACCGCTTGGCCCGCCTGCAGTTCAAGGCTCGGCTGACCCAGGTCGGCCTGGCGCCTCGGCAGCAACCCGCGGTGCATACCTTCCATTCGCTGGCCTACCGTTTCATCGGGCAGATGATGCAGCGCGGCACCGTCCCCAACGCCACCCACTTCTGGTTCGACGATGAGCGCATCTTCTACCACGTCCACGTCGCTATCACTCGCCTGGAACGTGCTAAGACCATTCCTGCTGGTGTGATCGATCCGGAAGAGGCCGTCACCGCCATCGCCTTGTGGAAGGGCTCGCTCATCCCTCCGGAGCGTGCCGGTTACCGTGGCGATGCGCTCATGCCGCTGGTGTATGCCGAGTATGAGAAGCTGCGCCTGCGACAGACGGCCCTAACGTTCGCCGACTTCATCCCCCTGGTCGTGGGTATCCTGGGAGAGGACTCGATGGTCACGCAGCAGTGGTGCGGCCGTGTGCGCCATCTGATCGTGGACGAATACCAGGACATCAACTACGGTCAGCAGCGGTTCCTCGAATTGCTCGCCGGGGACAAGGCGGATGTCATGGTCGTCGGCGATGACGATCAGACCATCTACGAGTGGCGTGGGGCACGGCCCACTTACATCCTGAGCGGGTTCCGATCGGTCTTCGCAGGCAAGCCCCACACCGACTACACCCTCAGCCGCTCGTTCCGTTTCGGGCCGGTGTTGGCACAGGCCGCCTACAACACCATCAGCCACAATACCACCCGAGTCGAGAAGGCGCTCATAGCCCACACCGCGGCGCAGGTGGCGGAACTCCACGTCATTGCCGACGACGCGGAAACCGACAGCAATGCCGAGATCGCCCGGGAGATCCTCCGTCTGGTCAAGGAGGGCGTGCCCCCCACAGAGCTCAGAGTGCTGGCGCGCACCTTCTCACAACTGGCGCGGCTGGAAGCGACCTTCCTGGGGCACGGCGTGCCCTATCGCGTGGAGGGAGGACAACCCTTCTTCGAGCGCAAAGAGAACCGCACGCTGCTGGAGTACGTGCGCTTGGCGCGAGCTCTGGATGAGCCGACGACGCCACACACGGAGGAGTGGCTGCTCCACGTCGCCAACATGCCCTCACGCAAGCTGCCGCGCCAGCAGCTCTCACAGGCGTTGCGCTCAGCCCGCCTTCACCAGGCCACGCCACGCCAGGCGCTGGCACACCTGGTGGACGATCCCCGCTCGCCGCTCTACCCCTCGCAACAGGAGCGCGTCATCGAGCTGGTGGCCGTGCTGGATGCGTTACGGCAGCGCATGACCGAGCAGGTCGAGTTGACGGCGGGGCATCTGCTCCTCTGGCTGGTGGAGCGCATCGGCTACTTCGACCACTTCAAGCAGTACTACGGCGATGGGTGGGAGGCCTTCGACCGGCAGCGCGCCGTGCGCAACTTCCTCGGGTACGCTCAAGGTACGGGGCTATCAGCGAAGGAGTTCCTCCAACACATCGCCAAGCTCGACACCACGCGGGGGGTGCCCGAGGAACAACAGATCGTGCTGACTACCATCTTCCGCGAGAAGGGCTGCGAGTACGACTACGTCTTCATCCCCGACTGCATCGAAGGGTACTTGCCCTGCCTGCGGGAGAGCGGCAGCCTGATCTTCGACACCGCCGGGTTGATCGCCGAGCCGGAACCGAGTCGGGCCATCGAGAACGAGCGGCGGCTGTTCTACGTGGGGCTGACCCGGGCACGCAAGGCCGTGTACATCGGAACGGCTGCTGTCCCCAAGAGCCAGAGCGACCCGCTGCCTTCACGCTTCTTGGACGAGCTGCAGCTGACGCCCACAACGCAGCTGATGGGCGCTCTACAGCGGCTGGCGGCAGGGAACGGGAGTGCCGACGCCCTGCTCAAGGCGGTGCGACGGTTCGGCGGCGCACACAAGGTCATGAAGCATCTGAGGGAGTATCTCAAGGACGTGGGCGACAAAGCGTTGAGCATGCGTGTCGCCCAGATCGCAGCGGCGCGGTCTGAGGTACCCTTCGCCTACCGGTTTGGTCTCACCCCGCCCACCATATCCACGGCTCAGCGACCGCAGCTCACACCGGTCCTCCATCGGGCCTGGGATAGTGTGGCGTTCTAGGCGAGTTGAGTATCTGCTGGTCTAGCTGGTTCGCGGCCTAAAAGCCGGGCTTCTTTGCACGTGTTGGGCTTGTAGAGGAAAGGCGCCGCTTGCCCCGCTGACAGAGTGATGTAAGTTAGCCGTAGCCCGGTACAGCAAGATCCAGAAGTCTGATGTCGTCCGGCAAACTACACCTTGGAAGTGTGAGCGACACTTCCACAAGCTGAGGTGACCG
>CAZEXX010000350.1:0-4097 GCA_964516885.1 uncultured Anaerolineales bacterium
CCTGCTGCAACAGATCCGCGATATGTTCATCGTCCAGCCGGTAGATCACGTGCCGGCCCTGCTTTGTCGTCGCCACCAACCGCATCTCACGCAGCATCGCCAACTGATGCGACGTCGCAGAGTGCGACAGTTCCAGCGCTTCCGACAGGTCGTGCACGCACAGTTCACGCTCCATGAGCGCGGAGATGATGCGCACTCGAGTCGAGTCGCTCAACACCCTGAACGTCTCGGCAAGAGCACCCGCAGTCGTCTCGTCCAGCATTACAACGCCGTGCTCACCACATACAACTTCGGTCACCACAGACCTCTCCTTGCACAGTCAGATATATGAGTAAGTACGCATATATTATACGGCGGAAACCACGCGTGTCAACCCTGGAGTCAAGAGTCAGGCGTTGACAAGTGAGACTCTTCGGCGTAAGCAGTCTTCGGCACGAAGCTGTCACGACTCCCCATTCAGGTCTACTCTGAAAGGCTACCAACACATCTGAACCCGTCTCCGAGTGAGGACCTGAATCGTGAATGGTGAATCGTGATGCTTGCGGCCATGACTTCTGACTTGAGACTCTTGACTCGAGACTTCCCCCCCCTTGGCATTCCGGCACGCGCCGCTATACTCACGCCTGAACCATCCAATGAAGATCCCCATCTGTATCACACAGATCGCGAGGAGTGGACCATGAACTACTGGCAAGGTACCCGGATCAGGCTGCGAGCGGTCGAGCCCGCTGACGCCGAGATCTTCAATCAGTGGAATCGGGACAGCGAACGTGCCCGCAATCTGGATTTCGTCTGGCCGCCAACGTCAAGAGCGTCGATGGACGCGTGGGCTCAGGCGGAGTCACTTAAGCATTTGGGGAACGATCAATTCCGCTGGATCATCGAGACGCTGCAGTCTACTCCGGTGGGCTCCATCGACACACACAGCTGCAATCCCCGCTGCGGCACCTTTGGTTACGGTATCGATATCGCGCCCGAGCACCGGCGCAAGGGATATGCCGGCGAAGCCATCCGGCTCGTATTGCGCTACTACTTCGAGGAGTTGCGCTATCAGAAGGTCACCGTCCCGGTACACAGTTACAACGCCGCCTCGATTCACCTTCACGAGAGACTGGGCTTCAAGCTTGAGGGAACCCATCGTCGTATGGGGTTCACCCGCGGCTCCTACTTCGACGCGCTGTGGTACGGCATAACGGTTGACGAATTCGAGTCCATGGTCTGGGAGGTGTGAGTCAGTTATGCAACAGCGTATCCCACCGGAGCTCAGACAGATCGCCAAGGTTGTCACGCCCATAACGGGCATCGACAGGGCTCCCGATATGGAGCATCACGACCCGTCGGATATCGTACGCTACAGGGACCGCTACTATCTCTGGTTCACCGAGCACATCAGCGTTCACTTGGGCAACGACGGATTCCGGAACACCTACATCAAGGTCGCCACGAGTACCACCGGCCTTCACTGGGAGGTCAAGGGCGTGGCTCTGGCCAAGGGCAAGCCCGATGAACCGGATGGAAACGGTGTGCTGACGTCCTACGTTGTGCCCGCCGACGGCCGATGGTTCATGTTTCACCTCGCCGTCGGACCGGACTTCAGCGACCCTCAGCAGCACAGGCGTGGGATCTGGGTAGCTGAAGCCGAGACCCCTGACGGCCCGTGGCGGAAACACCTTCACGCACCCGTTCTGTGGCCGGGGGAGGATGGCCAATGGGACGAGCTGTGCTGCGACGATCCCAACCTCTTCTTCCGTGACGGCAGGTGGTGGCTCTACTACAAAGGACGCCGGAGAGGCAGTCATCCGATGGACTCCTTCATCGGACTGGCAACGGCCGATGACATCGCAGGCCCCTATATCAAGCACCCGGCCAATCCGCTGATGACCGGACACGCTGCCTCTATGTGGATCCACCGCAACGGCGTTGCCGCGATCGGTGGCGAGGTCGATACGCCGGACAATAGCTGCGTGCGTTGGTCCGAGGATGGCATTCACTTTGTGGAGGCCGGACTCTTTCCCAACAAATCGACTGGGTTCTATTGCCCTGAGAACTTCAACACCGGGCCGGATGCCGGTACCAACAACCGTGGCGTCACCTGGGGTTTCGATGTCGTCCGGAACGTCATTCCCCGCTACATATATCGCTTCGATTGCTCGATGCAGGTATCTGAGGACCGATAGTCGCTTCTGGAGCAACGAGGCTTATCACAGGAGGGCTGAACATGGCACGCAGGATCGGATTCTTACACCCCGGGACAATGGGCATCTCGCTGGACGCCTCGGCCAAAAACAGCGGCCACACGGCAATCTGGGCCTCTGAGGGGCGCAGTCAGGCAACGCTCGATCGGGCAAACAGCCAAGACCTGATCGACACGGGGACGCTGCAATCACTATGCGAAACGTGTGACACGATTGTCTGCGTCTGCCCGCCCGCCGCAGCGGAAGAGATCGCACACAGCGTACTTGCTACCGGCTTCCAGGGCCTGTACGTTGACGCGAACGCCATCTCCCCCGCGCGAACGCGACGCATCAACGCCGCTATGAGCGCCGGCGGAACCCGCTTCGTTGACGGCAGCGTGATGGGCGGCCCCGCCTGGACGCCGGGCCGCACCTTTCTTTACCTCGCCGGACCTGAGGCCGAGGAAGCCGCTACCTGCTTCAGCGCCGGTCCACTTGACACGTACGTGCTGGGCTCAGAGGTTGGCCGCGCTGCAGCGCTCAAGATGTGCTTCGCAGCCTACACCAAAGGCAGCAGCGCGCTGCTCAGTGCCATTATGGCCGCGGCCAAAGCCAACGGCGTCCTCGACGCGCTGGCCATGCAATGGTCGCGCAACAGCTCCGATTTCGCACAACAGACCGAACGCCGTGTCCGCGGGGTCACGACCCGGGCGTGGCGTTTCGCCGGGGAACTCGATGAGATCGCCGATACCTTCCGTGACGCCGGCCTGCCCGCCGGCTTCGGTGAGGCCGCCGCCGAAATCTACCGCCGCACCGCCCACTTCAAGGCCGCCCCCGAACCCCCTCCTCTCGACGCCATCCTCGCCGCTCTAGTCGACGACCCCAGGACTTCGGGCTCCGGCGAATCGTGAATCGTGTCAGGCCGGCAAGCGGCCCCGGCCAGTGAAGCCCATCCGTCGAGCCGTGAATGGCAAATCATGACAACTCTGCTCCCCCAAGAACAGATGATCTCCCGCGTTCGAGACGTGTGCCACGCCGATGCCCGCGTCGTCGCGGCCCTGATGTACGGCTCGTTCACCGAAGGTGAGGCAGACGCCTACTCAGACATCGAGTTTGTGATCTACATCGACGATGCCGATGTCGCCACCTTCGACGCCGTTGTGTGGCTGGAGCGGATCGCGCCCGTCGCTCTGTACTTCGTGAATGAGTTCAGTGTCGGAACAGCCATCTTTGAGAACCTGATCCGCGGAGAATTCCATTTCGACCCGGCATCAAGCATGGCGCAAGTTCGCACGTGGCGCAACGAAGCCGGCTTTCCGGACCCTTCCGCCATGCTCATCCTCGACCGCACCGGCGAGCTCATCACCCACCTCGCACAGATCAGTGGGCCGGGGCCCGATCGCACAGAACCGGCTACTGTCGCCTGGCACTGGCACACCTACCTCAACTGGATCCTCTTCGGCGCCGGCATTCTCGCCCGTGGCGAACGCGCCAGGGCACTCGAGATACTCTGGTTTGTCCAGCGCTGCCTACTGCGCTTCGCCCGCTTGATCGAGGGCAGCACCGACCACTGGCAGACGCCCTCCAAGAACGTGGAGAATGACCTCTCGCCCGAAACATGCCGCCGCTACATAGCCTGCACTGCAAGCCTGGCCAACGACGCTCTGGAATGTGCCTACGCTGCTGCGTGGACCTGGGGCAACGAACTCGCCCGCACGCTGTCCGTCACCCAAAAGCTAGTGCCAAACGAAGCCCTCCTCGCGACTATAGACGAACGCTTCACCACCTGGCTCCGCCCCAACCCGAATCGTGACACCGTGACGCCTGGCCCCGCGCACCGAGTTCGGCTGCACTTGCCGAACCATGACTCTTGACTCAAGACTTTTGGCTCCATCCTCTGAATCGTGAATGGTGAATCGTGAC
>CAZEXX010000351.1:0-4078 GCA_964516885.1 uncultured Anaerolineales bacterium
CAGCGTGCTGCCACACACGGAAGCCATCGATGTGCTGCCGTTGGAGGACATACACTCACTCACGACACGAATTGTGTAAGGGAACTTATCCTTGGAAGGGAGCACCGGCACCAACGCCCGCTCCGCCAAAGCACCGTGACCGATCTCGCGGCGTTTGGGTCCGCGCAGCATCCAGGTCTCACCGGTGGAGAACGGCGGGAAGTTGTAGTGGTGAATGTAGCTCTTGGTCTCCGCAGGGAAGAGATCGTCCAGCTCCTGCCGCTCTCCCGGCATACCCAGGGTGGCCAGGCTCAGGACCTGGGTCTCACCACGGGTGAAGAGACCGGTTCCGTGGGGCCGTGGGACCACGTGTACCTCGGCATCCAAGGCGCGGATGGTGCGTTGATCACGACCATCGGGCCGAATGCCTTCACCCAAGATCCGCTCACGCACCGTCTCCTTGAGAATGTCGTGGAAAGCGTTGCCAACCAGGCGCGATGACCACCCGTTGGATTCTGCTTCTTCAGCCAATGCTTCCTTGAGCTCGTCTTCCAGAGCGTTCAAGGAATCAGTGCGGTCACCCTTAAGCTGGGTGGTGGAGACGAGTTCCTTCACACGGTCGGCCATCAACTCGTTGGCCCGTGACGCTAGGGCTTCAGGCATCCCAAAGCGAACATAATCATCGCGCTTGGGCTTTCCGATGGCTGCCCGCATCTCGTTCTGGACACGAATCACATCCTGGATCGACTGATGCGCCAACTCAAGAGCGTCAAGCATCGTCGCCTCGGAGATGATATCGGCACCCGCCTCGACCATGGTAATAGCCTCGGCGCTGCCGGCGACCCGTAGGTCCAGTGTGCTCGTTTCCATCTGCTGGATAGTCGGGTTCACGATAAACTCGCCGTCGACGAGACCGATCCGCACACCGCCCACCGGACCCTCGAAGGGAATATCCGAGATCATCAACGCGCAGGACGCAGCAGTGATGGCCAACACATCGGAATACTCGCTCTCGCCCTGCGACAACGGTTGCACGATTACCTGCACATCATTACGGAAATCTTTGGGGAAGAGAGGACGAAGGGGTCGGTCGATCAGACGACTGGCCAGAATCCCCTGCTCCGACGGACGTCCCTCACGACGGAAGAACGATCCGGGGATACGACCGGCGGCATAGAGCCGCTCCTCGAAATTACAGGTGAGCGGGAAGAAATCAATACCCTCGCGAGGGTTTCGGGACATTGTGGCTGTGGCCAGCAACACAGTGTCACCGGACTGGAGCAACAGCGACCCACCGGCCAGCCGGGCAATCTTGCCCGTCTTGAGGATGAGCGTCTGGTCACCCAGTTTTGCTTCAAATACATGCTCTTCTAACACAGTAACCTCCTAATGCCGTCTTTCCCGGCGAGAGAAGGTAAGAAACTGGGAACTGCTGTGCAACAAGGCAGCCACGCTACCGTGCACCCCACTTCCCAATTCCCACCATCCATCCGCTGCGAGAAACCGGTCATTGCTAAAAGCTAAGACGCAATCGCTTAGCTGACTACCCTACTACCAAAGAAAGACGAGTAGAGAGGGGATTCTCCCATCTCCACTCGTCTTTCACTAACTACCTTAGCCACCTTCCGAGCGATACGAGGCCTACCTGCGCAAGCCCAGGCGTTGAATCAACGATCGATAACGCTGCGCATCCTTCTTCCGAAGATAGCCCAGATGTCGGCGGCGATGACCAACCATCTTGAGCAAACCATAGCGCGAATGCTCATCATGCTTGTGCACCTTGAGGTGCTCAGTCAGATCCGCGATACGATACGTCAGCAGCGCAACCTGAACCTCCGTCGATCCCGTGTCATTGGGCGTCACCGCATATTCCTGCATAATCTGTTCTTTTCGTTCTTTTGATAGCACGACTTCCTACTCCTTAATAGAGAACTGACCAATCGTCCATAGCGTGTCGGTCAGTGGTCAACTTGTCGGAAGTATACCACGTAAGGTCATTTTGGCAACCTTCCAGGCCTGGTGCAATACGCTATAATGAAAGCCATCATCATATACGCTCACGCTCCCCGAGTGGCACGCCCTGGCGGAGAGCAATCCGGCGCCCACGATGTGGGCCCACACAGAGGGGCTTAACCCAAGGAATCAGGAATGACTGACACAATAACTCTGAAACTCGACAGTATGGCACACGGTGGAGACGCGATCGGACGCCACAAGGGCCGCGCGATCTTCGTGCCCTATGCGATTCCAGGCGAAGAGGTGCGAGCCGAGATCATCGACGACCGCAAGCGCTATGCGCGGGCGAAGCTCATTGAGGTGCTGGAACCCTCGCCGGCACGGGTCGAACCGCGCTGTCCCTACTTCGGTTATGACAAGTGCGGCGGCTGCCAGTGGCAACACATCGATACCGCCGTCCAAACACGTATGAAAGGCCTGGTCACGATGGATCAGCTAGAGCGCATCGGCAAGTTCGAGAGTCCGCCGGTGTTTGAGCCCATCCCGGACGAGGTCGGATGGGGATACCGCAACCACGCCCTCTTCCGTGTGGACCCTGACGGTCGGTTGGGATTCTTGGCTGCGCGCAGTCACAACGTCTATCCCATCAAGGACTGTCTTATCCTCCATCCCTTGCTGAGCCAACTCTTCCAATCCCTTGACATGGTCTACCCGGAACTGGAATGGCTGGAGCTGCGGGCTGGAATCGCCACCAGCAACCTGATGCTCCTCCTGCAGGCAAGAGAAGAAGAATCCCCCTTGCTGGAGGTCGACTTCCCACTCTCCATTGTACAGATACGTCACGACGATGCTGTGGCCCCGCTCATCGGTCTAGATTATATCCTTGAGCACGTGCACGACCGGGAGTTCCGCATCTCGGCGACCAGCTTCTTTCAGGTCAACTCCGCGCAAGCGGCTCAGCTGGTCAACATTGTGATGGGAGCACTGGATCTCAAGGGCCATGAACACGTCTTGGACGCCTACTGCGGCGTCGGGTTGTTCACCGCCTTTGTCGCCGAAGAGGCCGACTCCGTCACCGGCATCGAGGTCAACCCGCCGGCGGTGGCCGACGCCCGCCATAACCTGGCGCACCTCGACAACGTGACCCTCCTGGAAGGCCCGGTCCTGACGATGATCCACGAAGTCAACAGAAAGATCGACGCTGTCCTGGTGGATCCGCCGCGTACCGGTCTTGAGCCCGAGGTGGTGGATGCGCTGGCCGAGCACAGCCCGGAACGCATCGTCTACGTCTCATGCGATCCGGCCACGCTGGCCCGTGACTGCAGCCGGCTGGTCAAGCATGGATACTCACTGGAATGGGTCCAGCCCGTGGACCTCTTCCCACAGACATATCACATTGAGAATGTCGCCCTCTTGGTGCACTGAGCGGTGATGAACAGCTTCGAACGCGTCACACGCCGGTTGGCCGGTCAAAGTGTGGATCGAGCGCCCAACTTCAACATCTTTATGGCTTACGGAGCACACGCCATCGGGCAACACTGTCGCGCTACTATCTGGACCATCGCGTGCTATGTGACGCCAATGACTTCCTGATCAATAGATGCACGACCGCTACAGGAACGATGTGCCCGTGATGGGCTGGGTGGAAGGCGCACTGGCGGAGGCCGCGGGTCTGCGTGGCGTCAGCGCTTCCTTGATGGACTTGTATGACTACCCCGAGTTCCTGAGCGATCTCTTGGAGATATGCGTCGAGGTCGAAATCACTTTCGCCCGCGCGCAGATCGAGGCCGGCGCGGACATCATCGGCTTGGGGGAACACCCGAAGAGGGCTACACAGCCACACGCCGTTGTCCGACACTGGGCGACTCCCGCTGTTTCAGCGCCGCCTGCTACGAGATCCCGCAGAAGACACCGCGCGCCAATCTGGAGGCACAGCTCCGGGCACTGTGGGAGTTCGAAGCGTAGCGGCACATTTCAGAATAGACGCCACGTGCTACCGCACACCACGCAAGCGTGAAAATGCAGGACCCGTTCTGCTCGGTCCGGTGTCAGCCCGACTGCGTCGGGGCGGACACCGGCCCCAACGGCTAGCGCAGGTGGTTATTCTGGGAGTAGACCTCACGGTTCGCGCACTGCACGCGGG
>CAZEXX010000352.1:0-4064 GCA_964516885.1 uncultured Anaerolineales bacterium
CTTTGACGTTTACGAGCTGCGCTTCCGGGTGCAGAATGCGCTGCGCCGCAGCGGACGTGAGTCGCTGCTTCATCCGATCACCGGATTACCCACCACACCGATCTGTCAGTGATTGGGATTACGATCATGGGCACGGACGTGTTCAGTGATGCCCATGGCTTTGTGAACCACAATGATGTTCTGCGTGCGGTAGCACTGATACTCCGCAACCCCGCGATAGAGTGCAGGGGCGTCGATCTCTTCTTGGGACAGCTTGATCTCTAACAGTTTCTTATTGTGGCGCGGTCGGGGTCGGGTTCGTACGTCATGATGGGCTACCTTGATCAACGGCTGAACGAAGCCGCTTGATTCTTCTATCCGTATCGAGATTGGGAGCGGGGCACGCGACCGGATGGCACCGCGATACCGCGGATGAGGTATGAGATCCGGTTTGTCAGCGCTTCGATGCTGGAGCAGACGAACGGATTGGCGGAGTTGCGCCAAGCGCTGAGCTTGCCCACTGCCTGAGTCGCAGCCGACACAGAGGCCTGACGCCCAGCGGCGGCTCCTGGTCGGCAGCACGATCGTCGATGGTTTGGCTTGATAGCTGAATACGCATTCCAACAGGGCCGGAGTTGATCTTGGCCCTGTTCTGCGTGCTCAAATCAACCCGGTTGTGTCAACCGGGTTGCAGAAACCTCGTTGCATGATAGGATGGCGGCGTCCCGTAGATGGGCATTGAACTCTCCTGGGACGCTGCTGATTCTTGATCCTCTGATGGAGCGGATAATGCGACGACTCTGGCGTGATTGGATCTATGCGGGGCTGTTGCTGATTCTCCCGCTTCTGCTGTTTGCTTCGGTTTCTATGGGGAACAAGACTCTGCTCCCTGCCGATGCCCTCTATCTTTTTGAGCCTTACCGCTCCGGTGCGGATGTGGGACCGGTCCAGAACCCGCTGCTTGCCGACCTCATTCTCGAGAATTACGCCTGGAAGCAGTTCATTGTTGACGCGGTATCGTCACAGACATTGCCTCTCTGGGATCCCTATCTCTTCTCCGGACACACGTTCCTGGCCAATGGACAGCACTCGGCCCTCTATCCGCTGACCTGGATCTTCTTCCTGCTGCCGGTAGCCCGTGCTTTTGGTGTCTTCACGGTGCTGCAGTTGGGTATGGCCGGCATCTCGATGTATGTGCTCGCGCGGGTGATTCGCGCCAACCGGATGGGGGCTTTGGTCGCCGGGATCGTCTTTGAACTCAGCGGCTTCATGGTTGTATCGGTGGTCCACCCGATGATCATCGCGGGGGCTGCGTGGCTCCCGTTGATCCTGGCCTGCGTTGAGTGTGCCGTCGGGCGCCGCCGCTTCTGGATTCAGGAGCGGGCGATGCTGCCCTGGGCCCTTCTTGGCGCCACTGCCCTGGGTCTGCAGACTCTGGCGGGCCACGCTGAGATCACCTACTTCGTCGCATTGGTCACCGCCGGCTTCGCTGCGTGGCGTCTCCTCTATCAGCTTTTCACCCATCCGAAGAGGGCGTGGCGTACCGAGGTCTTGAGCCCGGCCGTAGGCGTTGTGCTGATTCTGGGCATCGGCCTCGGTCTGGGGGCCGTGCAGCTGCTTCCCTTCTATGAGACTGTCCGCGGAAGTTTTCGCCAGGGCGCGGTCACGCTGGCGGATGTGCTGGGGTGGGCTTATCCCAAGCGCCGGCTGATCACCTTCCTGGTGCCCAACTTCTTCGGCAACCCAACCCACACGACAATTGTCGATCTGTTCACCGGGGCACGCATCAGCGCGGAACACAACGCCCACGGCGAGGCGATCTCGTCGTTTGATTGGGGCATCAAGAACTACGTGGAGGGTGGCGCATATCTGGGCATTCTGTCGCTGCTGTTGTCGCTGATCGCCGTCGTGCGGCCACCGGCGCTGGTGGCGTCATCGCCGGTCTCTGAGAATTCCGGCATCCGGCGGTTCCTGAGCGGGGTCGGTCGATGGCTGCGGCAGCCGTACGTGCCTTTCTTTGCTGTGCTGTCGGCTTTCTCGCTGGGCTGTGTGTTCGGCACACCGATCTACGGTCTGATCTATGCGTTGCCCTTTTTCGATCAGTCGCACTCGCCGTTCCGATGGGTTTTCCCACTGACCATCGCTGTTTCAGCCCTAGCGGGTCTGGGGGTGACGTCGGTGGCCGAGTACCGTAAGGTCCACGGTCCAGGGGCCTCTGGTAGTGTCGGGACAACCTCCAGGACGTCATCACGGCGCTCGCGGATCCTGAGACTTGTTCTGTGGGGCGCTGCACCCAATTGTATCACTGTCATCGCAGCTGTGGCGATTTGGGGGGCGCTGCTGGGAGCGGCCGGTCTCCTGGGAAGCTGGCTGGCCTATGATCGCATCGCGCCGCTGGTCGAGCGCGCGTTCTGGTCGTTGGCCAAGGCCTCCTACGCTTTCCCCGATGCGCCCGCCTTCTACTCCTATCTGGTGCCGGAGGTCCTGGTTTTCTTAGCGTGTCTGGGGATGGCGGGGATTGTGCTGCGGGTGTCCAGATGCCCGATCTGGCTGTCGCAGCGTCTGGGCAGGCTGCCGGCCTGGGAAGCTCTGGCTGTGGTGGTCGTCGTCGTGGATTTGGTGGCCTTCGGTGCCGGGTTCAATCCGGCGGTCGATCCGGCATTGCTGCGCTATGAGCCGCCTGTGGTGGCATTCCTCAAGCAGGATACTGGGCTCTGGCGATTCTCAACGTTCGATCCTGAGGGTCGTAATACGTTCAATATGAATACTGGTATGTTCTACCGGTTTCAGGATGTTCGGGGATATGACAGCCTCTTCTCGGCGCAGTACGCGCGGTATATGGGCTGGATTGAACCACAGGGCCTACTGCAGTTCAACCGCATCGCTCCTTTCCGGCAGTTCTCCAGCCTGGATAGTCCCCTCACCGATATGCTCAACGTCAAGTACATCGTGAGCGAGGTGGAGATCCCACTCCCGAAATACCGCCAGCTCTACCGGGACGATGCGGTGCGTGTTTACGAGAACCTGGGTGTGGCCCCGCGCGCCTTCACGCTGCCGGGGACGGCGACGGTGGAGGTACCGGACGTGGAGGCCGTCGGGCCGGCGTTGTTGACATATGATCCACGCTTCTATGTGGTGTTGGAGGCCGCGGCTGAGGGGTGGATCGGCTCGCGATCCGCCGCCTTGGACGAGAGAGCTGAACCTGAGTTGGGCACGCCGGTAGCTCAGGGGGTCCCATCGTACCGCGCGAATGAAGTGTTGGTTGAGGCCGTGGTTGAGGAACCTTCCTGGTTGGTGCTGACCGATGCCTTCGCTCCCGGCTGGAAGGCCTTCGTGCGCCCGCTCGGGGCTGGGAACGATCAGGAGACGGAGGTCTCGATAGCCCGGGTCGCGGGAAACTTCCGGGGGGTGTGGTTGGACGAGAGCGCCGTCGTGCGCTTCAAGTACAGTCCTGATAGCGTGAAGATTGGAGCTTTCCTCTCTTTCCTCAGCGGGATGGTTGTCGTTTTCCTGGCAGGGGTGTGGGCCTGGCGGTTGATCTATCGCGATCAAGGCGGCAGCAGCACCGTGCAACGGCTGGCCAAGAACAGCATCGTACCGATCCTGCTGAACGTCTTCAATCGGGGGGTGGACTTTGCGTTTGCAGCGTTGATGCTGCGTATCCTCGGACCTGCCAACGCCGGCGACTACTACTATGCCATCAATATCTTCCTCTGGTTCGACATACTCACCAACTTCGGACTGAACACCTACCTTACCCGTGAGGTAGCACGGCACCGGCAGGATGCGAGACGCTACCTGATCAATACGTCGCTGATTCGCCTGGCTCTGAGTCTCTTGGTCATACCGTTGGTGTTCGGCGTCATCGGCGTGCGGCAGACGGTGATCGCGGGCCTCACGTCACCTGCCTCTCGACAGGCCATCCTGGCCATTGTCTTGCTCTATGCTGGGTCTGTGCCGTACTCCATCGCCACGGGCTTGACGGCGTTATTCTATGCGCATGAGAAGGCAGAGTATCCCGCGGCCGTCTCCAGCATCAGCACCCTTGTCAAGGTGACGCTCCAGACGTTGATCCTGATTGTGGG
>CAZEXX010000353.1:0-4023 GCA_964516885.1 uncultured Anaerolineales bacterium
CCAGTTCCTGTCAGAAGGGGGAGCGCTGTGAACCATCGAGAGCGAGCTTTGGCTGCGTTGCATCACGAGACGCCGGATCGCGTGCCGGTTGATCTTGGCTCGACCAGGAACACGGGCATCCTCCAGTTGCCATACGAGGCATTGGTGGGTTTCCTCGGACTGGCGGCGGACGCCGATTCCCCAGCATCTCAGGGCTTGGATGCCGGCAAGCCATCGGGCCACGGGATGAGCAAGATGCTGGGCTTGGCTGCGCCGGCGGAGGTGGTGTTGCAGCGGCTGGGAATCGATTTCCGTGGCGTCTTCCTGGGGAAGTCCGATGTCTCCTCGGAAGTCCTGTTGCCACCTGCGGACGACGGCTCACTGATGCATCGCGACGAGTTTGGCGTTGTGCGGACCTGTCCTCCGGGCGGTCACTATTTCGATGTCGTGCAGTCGCCGCTGGACGGCGATATCTCCGTGACAGACATCGCGCGGTATCCCTGGCCTGATCCAACGGACCCCGGCATCACGCGCGGACTTCGCGAGCGGGCTCTTCGCATTCGAGAGACCACCGACTGCGCGCTGATTCTGCACATGTCTGACATCTTCGTTCACACCAGCCAGTATATGCGGGGCTTCGAGCCGTGGTACATGGACCTGGCGCTCGACCCCGGTCTGATCGGTGCACTGATGGACGCGATCCTGGAGATTCGGATTGAGATCCTGTGCCGGGCGCTGGATGCTGTCGGGGATCTCGTGGACGTGGTCAGCACGGCGGACGACGTGGCGGATCAGCGGGGACCGGCGATGTCACTGGATATGTATCGGCGCATCATCAAGCCTCGCCACGCGCGCTACCTTCGGATGATCCGCGAACGGACCGATGCGGTGTTGCTGTTCCACTCGTGTGGCTCCGTCGTGGACCTGCTGCCTGATTTCATCGACATGGGCATCCAGGCTCTGAACCCTGTGCAGGTGAGCGCTCGCGGGATGGATTCGGCAAAGCTCAAGGCGGGCTTTGGGGATGAACTTGTCTTCTGGGGTGGGGTGGACACCATGCACACTCTCCCCTTTGGCACGCCTGATGATGTCCGGGCCGAGGTGCGCCGCCGGAAGCGTGAGCTGGGGCCCGGCGGGCACGTGCTGACGGCAGTGCACAACATACAGCCCGACGTGCCGGCGGCTAACATCGTGGCGATGTATGAGGAGGCGCTGGTTTCCTGACTTGTGGGCTGCAGAAGACGCGGCACCGCGAACCCAAGCGGTTCGCCGCGTCTCTACGGGGGAGCTCTCCGAGGGTACGGGGCTCCGGGTAGAGGATCCGGTGGATCGTCTACCGGCGGTGTGGAGGTGATGTCGACGGCAGAAGACGCCTCACCGCGAACCCAAGGCGTTCGCCGCGTCTGTACAGGGGAGTGTGCCGGTCGCCTTGGGGCTGTGCAGGGCTTTGCCGGGGGCTCGGGTCGGTATACACTAGGCTTGTTCAGCAGCATCGCGATCTGTGTGCGGATGCTGTCGGACGGTGTGTCACTAGCACAGCCAGGACAATTCCTCAAGGCTGTGATATGCAAGGAGGACAGGATGGATATGCAGGACCGGATCAAGGCGAATCTTGACCGCATCAGAGCGTCGGGCGCCACTTATGTGGATTGCCGCTGGGTTCCCTTCGAGGAAACCAACGAGCTGACGATGTGGAACGGCAATCTGAAGGAGGCTGCGAGCTCACGTCAGAGCGGTGTGGGTAGTCGCGTGCTCTACCAGGGCGCTTGGGGCTTCTCGGCCTCATCTGACGTGAGTGATCTCAATGCGGTCTTCGACAGGGCACTCGACAATGCGCGGGTTGCCGCCAGGCGGGTGACCTTTCCGGTACGCCTCGCGGAAAAGGATATCGTGCAGGCGGCTTTCACCAGCCCCTGTGAGATCGATCCGTTCGAGGTGTCGCTCGCGGACAAGGTGGCATTCCTCAAGGCCACGGACGAGATGCTGGACCAACCCGGTGTCTTCCAGCGCATCGGCCGGCTGACCTTCGTCCGCAAACATGTCGATTTCGTCGACTCCGAGGGGAGTGAGATCGAGAAGCACATTACCGATGTTTTCGGTCAGATCGGTGTCCTCGGGGCGGACGCCGACGGTATGACTCACGAGCGTTCCTTCCGGCTGGGCCGCCAGGGCGACACGCGCGGTTGGGAGTCCATCGATCTGGAAACCTTCGCAGCGCACGCGGAGCGCATTGTGCGCGAACTCAACCAGGTGCAGCAGGCTGAGATCTGTCCTGTGGATGATCGCTCGGTCATTCTCATGCCGGGCATCATGTACCTGCAGACCCATGAGACGATTGGACACGCCCTGGAGCTTGACCGCATCTTGGGTTACGAGCTGGCCTACGCCGGCGGCTCGTTCGTCACGCTTGAGGATTTCGGAAAGCTGCGCTACGGTTCTGAGAGGTTGACTGCGCGCGCGGACGCCACGCTGCCCAACAGCCCGGGGAGCTTTGGTTACGACGACGACGGCGTCCTCGCGCAGAACAACCTTCTCATCGACAAGGGACTCCTGGTCGGTGCTATCACCGGTCGACAGATGGTCGAGGAGGCCAATGCGAGGACCCGGCGCATCATCTTCTCCGAGAGCAGCGGGGCAAACCGCGCCACTTCGTTCTACCGTGTGCCTATCGAGCGTATGACCAACATCAACATCGATCCCGGCACGGATGGAACCCTGGACGACATTGTAGCCCAGACCGAGCGGGGTATTGTCCTCGACGGCGACCGAAGTTGGTCGATCGGCTCTAACCGCGAGCAGTTCCACTTCGGTTGTGAGATCGGTTGGCTGGTGGAGGACGGCGAGGTCACGGACGTGGTGAAGAATGCTACATATAAGGATGACACCCTCCATTTCTGGAACGCTTTGTCGGCTGTCGGTGACGCTTCGACGTGGGAGGTGGTCTACGTAGACAACTGCGGGAAAGGGCAGCCCAATCAGGTCATGCAATTAGGGCACGGCGTTCCCATTTGCCGCTTCGACAACGTGAGGATAGGAGAGTAAGATGAAAGACCGCGTCCTACAGACCCTGTGCGACCTGCGTACCTATGCCCTGACCAAGGAGTGCGAGATATCCCTCATCTATCACGAGGAAGAGAGCGCGCTGATGCGCTTCGCCAACTCCGCCGTCTCTCTGAACACCAACGAGCACCTGATCCGCCTGGAGATCACTGCTTTCTCTGGGCGGCGGCGTGCCAGCTACGAGATGATCACCGACCTGAACCAGGTCGCCGAGATGAAACAAAGCATCGATACCGTGTCTGATATGGTCAAGCATACCCAGCCTCTGGGGTATGATCCTGCCGTTCCGGAGTTCTCGAGCTCCTTTGCCGACGAGACCTCGTATGATGCTGTGCTGGCTGAGATCAGCAACGCCGAGATGCTGGAGACCTTCAACACTGCTGTCGCCGGGCTTGAGACGGCGGACCTTCAGATGTCCGGCATCTTCTCCAGCGGCGTAAACACCGTGGCGCAGATCACGACGCGCTCGGAGGCGACGCAGTTCTTCCGCACCACCGATGCGCAGGTGACCGCGGTCCTGGCACACGGCACTGAGAAGTGGGAGGTGCAGGCCGAGCAATCGGCACAGCAGAAGTCGGATCTCGAGCCCCAAGTGCTCCACGATGAATTGGCCTTCCTGGTCGAGCGCTTCACACAAGATCCCGTGAAGCAGTTGCCGCTGGGCAGCTACGATATCGTTCTCGGTCCCGCCGCGACGGCGGAGCTGGTCTCGTTTATGAACTGGATCGGCGTCAGTGGCGGGATGATGAAGCGCGGCTACTGCTGTATGAGCGAGAATAAGATCGGGGAGCAGGTGCTATCAGAAAGGTTCACGCTGGTGGACGATCCCACTCGGCGCGAGACTTTCCCTCAGAAGCGCGACTTCATGGGCATTGTGCGCGAGCCTGTCTCTTTCTTCGAAGACGGCATCTTCAAGGGCTTCGCCTGGACGCAGGACGACGCCGACGAGTTCGGCGTGGAGCCGACGGGGCATACGGTGGGCCA
>CAZEXX010000354.1:0-1962 GCA_964516885.1 uncultured Anaerolineales bacterium
CGGCTTCTGCGATCAGGATCGTGGGCGCCGCGGCGCACAATCTGCGAGATGTGGATGTCAGTTTCCCCAAAGGCCGCCTTACGGTCGTGACCGGTGTGTCAGGGTCGGGCAAATCCAGTCTGGTGGGTGACGTCCTGCAGTCGGAGGCGCAGCGCCGTTTCCTGGAGACACTCTCCATGTACGAGCGCCAAGGGACGCGGGAGGGGCCGGAGGCTCCGGTCAGAGATGTCTCCGGCCTGGGCGTGGCCGTGACTGTGGATGGTGGAAGGCGTGGGCGGTTTGGCCGCCGCAACACAGTCGGGGCGGCGACCGAGATCTTGCACCATGTGGCTGTGCTCTTCTCGTGGCTGGGGGAGCGTGACTGTCCTGTATGCGGTGTGCCGCTGGTGCGGCAGAGTGCGGGGCGGCAACTCGCGCGGCGCCGGCGCGCCGCGATGTGGCTGTGTCCCTCGTGTGAGGCGACGTACCCTGTGGCAGCGCCACGTCACTTCTCGCCATCGGTCTATGCGGCTGCGTGCACCACTTGCCACGGCGTAGGGACGTTGCGGAAGCCCAATCCCGATAAGCTGATTATCCACCCTGACAGGCCCATCTGCGGCGGTGCGATGTACTCGCCGGGGTTCTTCCCCAAAGGCTATCTCTGCAAGCCGATGAACGGCGGCTACGAGGTCGTGCAGGCGCTGGCCAAGGTCTATGGATTTGATCCTGCGACGACACCGTGGAATGAGATGAGCTCCGAGGCGCGGCACGCCTTCCTGTTTGGGTATCCGGACAAGCTGGAGGTCATTCACGAGAGCCGCAACGGCACGACCAGTATCCATCGCTGGGGCTACCCCGGTTTCTACGGCTGGATACGAGACTGGGACACCGGTGGCACCTACACCGATACGGAGTTGTGCCCCGATTGCCAAGGGGCGCGGCTACGCCCGGAATATGCTTCGGTGACGCTATCCGGTGAGGTTTTTTCTACGGTGAGCGAGATGCCGCTGGTGCAGTTGGCCGAGGTCATGGCCGGCGTTGATACCACGGTGGTGCGGACCGGTGGTGGGGCGACCGCGGCGGTTGCAGTCGAGGCGAGCCTTGAGACGGTACGGAAGCGTCTGCACTTCCTGCTGCAGGTCGGCTTGGGCTATCTCCACCTCAACCGGGATGCCGCAACGCTCTCAGCCGGCGAGGCCCAGCGTGTCAAGCTGGCGAGCCTGCTGGGCAGCGGCCTGACATCTCTGACGGTGCTGATGGACGAGCCGACGCGGGGCATGCATCCGTCGGAGGTTGATGCCCTGATCGGGGCACTGCTTGAGCTCCGAGCTGAGGGCAACACTGTGATTGTTGTAGAGCACGATCCCAGTGTTATGCGTGCGGCCGACTTCCTGGTCGATATGGGGCCAGGGCCAGGTGTCGCGGGTGGCGAGGTCGTGGCAGCCGGGTCACCGGACTCGGTGCTGCAGACGGACACGTTGACGGCGCGCTGGTTGACCGGACGACGGGTGCCTGCCATTCCGGATCGTCGTCGCTCGCCGCAGGAGTGGCTGATAATCCGCGGTGCCAGGGCCCACAACCTGTGCGGTGAGGATGTGCGCCTGCCGAGAGGGGTGCTGGTTGGCGTCTGCGGCGTGTCGGGTTCGGGCAAGAGCACGCTGATGATCGACACGCTTGGGCGCGCGCTGGCTCCCAAGAAGCAGACGACGTCTGTGGCCTTCGAGCCAGTCGAGCCCGGCGACCACGATGCGATTGAAGGTGCACCCCGGCGTGCGCTGCTGGTGGACCAGGTCAAGGCCGGCGTGCGGAGTCCCGCAGACTTCTTGGGGCTGACCAAGCTGCTGCACCGGATCTACGCTGACACTGAAGATGCCCGGGTTCTGGGCCTGGATGCGAAGGCGCTGGGGCAGCGGTGCTCCGTGTGCCGGGGGCGCGGTGCCACGACACTGGATATGGGGTTCCTGCCCAGCGTGCACGTGATAT
>CAZEXX010000354.1:2062-4021 GCA_964516885.1 uncultured Anaerolineales bacterium
GGGCGCGGTGCCACGACACTGGATATGGGGTTCCTGCCCAGCGTGCACGTGATATGTGAGACCTGCCGCGGGACCGGTTACCGTCCGGAGGCGTGGGACGTGCGGCTGCACGGTGTGCCGCTGCCCGCTTGCTTTGAGAGGACGCTGGATGAAGTCTACGATCACCTCAGACCGCACTTTGATGAGGCGCCGACCCTGGCCCGCAAACTCGACGCCGCGCGCGATGTCGGCCTCGGTTATCTGGTGCTGCGGCAGCCGGGATATGCGCTCTCCGGCGGCGAGGCACAGCGGCTCAAGATTGCCAAAGAACTAGCCCGCAACGGGCGGCGAGCGTCATCTGGGGAGACCCTCTACATTCTCGATGAACCTACCGTGGGTCAGCACCTCGAGGACGTTGCGCGCCTGGGCCGTGTGCTGCACCGGTTGGTGGATGCGGGTAATTCCGTCTTTGTCGTGGAGCACCATACGCATCTTCTGGCGGCGTGCGACTGGTTGGTTGAGCTGGGCCCCGGTGGCGGCCCCGACGGCGGTCGCGTTATTGCGGAAGGCACACCCGAGGCGGTCGCGGCGGCGGGGACGGAGACGGGGAGGTACTTGAGAGAGGTGCTTGGGAGGCGGGATAATGAGTCGGAAGTTTGAAGTCGGAAGCCGAGATCAAGAGTCAAAAGTCTTGAGTCATGTTGCCAGAGTGTGGGGCATAATGCAGTCGATCTTCGCAGCGCTGTTATGACTCTTGACTCAAGACTCTTGACGGTACCGTGCACGGTTCTGTTAAGGGGAGAGGCAATCATATGACCTGGCTCCCTCTCCTTCTCGCCGATCCGTCACCCTGCCTGCGGTGGCTGGTGCTGCACGAGCTGCTGGGGCGGCCAGAGGATGATCCCGAGGTGCGGGAGCTGGTTGACCTGCGGGAGGCCGATCCCTTAGTCGCGCCGCTACTGGCCGCTCAGGAAGCGGACGGGGCGTGGCGCCGTGGGGACCTCGCCTGGCAGGGCGGTGCCCAGCGGATGACGATGCTGGCGCTGATGCGGCTGGGGTATCTTGGGTTTGGGCCCGAGCATTCTGCGGTGGCGCGGGGAGCGACGTATCTCTTTTCTTGCCGGCGCGATGATGGGGCCTGGGGCCCACCACGCAGCTATCAGGAATCCGACGACAATGAGGGGTACTCGATGGTGCCCCTCCAGACTGCGCTGCCACTGCGCGCACTGGCGATGTGCGGCTACGCAGGCGATCCGCGCGCGGAGGGCGCATATCAGTGGCTGCTGGCGCGCCGTCTGGAGGATGGGGCGTGGCCCACCGGCATCGCCGGTGGGGGCACCTACGGTTACGTCGCCGGCTACCGCAAGATGCCGCATTCTCGCTGGGGGTGCCGGTCGAACACGACCGGGGTCTTGCTCTGTCTGGCGCACCACCCAGAGCGGCGTACCGGGTCGGAGGCGCGGCGTGCTCTCGATCTGCTCCTGGGCCGTGAGACGCGGGAGGCCGCCACGCTCGGGCACGAGGTCTCGCGTCTGATCGGCGCTACGCCAACGCGTGGCTTCATGACCTATTACGGACGGTTCGATCTGGCTCAGATCCTTGATCTGGCGTGGCGCATCGGTGCCACCTTGAGCGATGATCGGGTCGCGGATATTGTGACGTTTGTGCAAGGGCTGCAAGGTGAGTACGGCCTGTGGGACATCGAACCGCCGCAGGCATCGCGCTGGGTGACCTTTGACCTGCTGAGGTCGCTCTCCCGGCTGGACCGGACCGGCGATTGGGTCACCTACGAGCCTCGCACGCCGTTCCAAACCTATCCGAAGCGCCCACGACGATATTGAGCTATTCTCTGGGACCGCGGGCATCTTGCCCGCTCTGCTGGGTGGGCTACGGCACGCGGATCACTCTGATGTTGGCCGATAGATCACCGTTGCCGGAGACCAGCTCAAGGTCGCTGTAGGCGCCCGGCTCGCTGCGCCA
>CAZEXX010000355.1:0-3967 GCA_964516885.1 uncultured Anaerolineales bacterium
AATCGCGCACAGAACCATCCAGTGCATTCAGCCGCGGCTGCAGTGACGGACGGAAAGGCTTTCTCGCCGCCAAGGCCTCATCAAAGGTGATCCCCAGTCCTGGGCCCTCAGGCGGCAGCGCATAGCCGTCAACCACCTCCGGGTACGGCCCGACAACATCCGTCTCGGCAGAACCATTGACCCACGGCGCCTCCAGCAAGGTGACATTCGGAATCGCCAGCGCCGCGTGGAGCGACGCTGCTGTGCCCAGAGGACCTGCGTTGTTGTGCAGGATCAGGTTCTGATAGTAGGTCTCGCCCAGTGCCGCGATCTTGCGCATCTCGGTGATGCCGCCACAGTGACAGACGTCAGGGCGTAAGTAGTTCACATATTGATTGACAATCAGCTCGCGAAACTCCCACTTGTTGTGATACCGTTCGCCCGTGGCCAACGGCAGCGTCGTGGCCGCTCTCACCTGTGCCAAGGCCTGCGGGTTCTCGTGACGGATCGGATCCTCAATCACAAAGGGGTGGTACGGCTCCACACGTTTGGCGAGCTCAATCGCCCACGCCGGATCATACCGGCCATGGCACTCAAGAATGATGTCGATCCTATCACCCACAGCCTCTCGGATGGCAGCCAGGTACTCCACTTGCTGCTCTACAGCCATGCGGTGGTCGTGCAGGTCGACGTCATCATAGCTGTGGAAAGCCCGGAAGCGGATCGCCGTGATACCCTTCGCCACGCGGTCCCGAGCTTGCTCAGCAATCTCTGCGGCGGTTCGCCCGGTCACGTGTCCGTAGAGCCGCACCTTCTCGCGCGCCAAACCGCCCAGCAACTGGTAGACAGGCATGTCGTGCGCCTTGCCCTTGATGTCCCACAACGCCATGTCGATGCCACTGATAGCTGCTCCCGTCACGGGGCCACCCCGATAGAAGCGGCGCCGGAAGCATGCCTGCCAGAGGTACTCGATACGCTCAGGGTCCTCGCCTATGAGATACGGTGTCAGATCCTTCAGCATCCCGAGAGATGAATGAGGCAAGAAGTGGTTGGTCGCCTCACCGTATCCGGTTATGCCCGCGTCGGTCTCAATCTGAATAAAGACCGCGCTGCTGTTGACATCAGAGGTCAGATAGAGCTCGACATTGGTGATCTTCATAGACACCTCCAAGTTTCAGATATCATAGCCACACTCCCGGGTAGTGCAATGCGAGCCTAGCGCTTGATGACTTGACAGAGCCAACAACTGGGAGACGATGGGTGTGTATGGCAGTGCAACGAATAGAAGGGAAACCACAATGCCCCCTGGTGAAGTGCATATCGAACGCCATCACACGTGCGACATCCTGGTTATCGGCGCGGGTGTCTCGGGTTACTGCGCCGCGATCCAGGCAGGACGAATGGGCTGCAGGACGATCCTCATCGAGAAAGACGCCGTGCTCGGCGGCAACGCTGGGCCTGACGTTGGCGTTGGCATCACCGGCGCCGACCGATACAACCCCTACGGCACCGAGACCGGCATCATCCACGAGATACACGAGGAAGCCGCATGGGTTCGGGGCTTCACCCAGGTGAGCCGCGGGGCTATGCCCTACAACATCTCACGTCGCTTTGAGGCTGTGGTCCAGACCAAGCTGGAGCAGGCAGGCGTCCTTGTCCTGAAGCGCCACTACGCCCGACGTCCCATTCTCGATTCGAATGGACGCATTGTCAGGGTCATCGTCGAGGATCTGGCCTCATTCCAGACCGTGCGCATCGATATAGCTCACGTGGTAATCGAGGCTTCGGGCGACGGCGAGATCGGCGTGTTGTCCGGCGCAGACTTCGATGTGGGGAGCGAGGCACAGAATGAGTTCGGCGAACGCTCCGCCCCAGAGAAGCGCACCAATACCGTTCAGGGCACAAGCCTCGTCGCTATCGCCCAGCGGACCGACCACGAGATCGTCTTCATACCGCCGCCCGGACTACCACCGTTTGCGCCACGCGTCTGGCACAGCCGGCTCTCCTCCTTCATCCACCATCACGACGGCTGGCTGACTGACGAACAAGACATCAAGTTCCTCTACGTGACGGAGGCCGGGGGTTCGATGGACACCATCCGCGAAGACGGCGCCATCTACGAGCTTCTGCTCAAGCAGCTGTGGGCCGAATGGGATCACATCAAGAACGGCCCGCACAGAGAAGCCGCGCGCAACTGGGACCTACTATGGGTCAGCCCCAAAGCGGGCAAACGCGAAAGCCGCCGTCTGCTGGGCGATGTGATGATAACCCAAACCGACCTGGAAAGCGGCTGCCGTTTCCCAGACGACATCGCCTATGGTGGCCACGATCTGGACGATCACCAGCCTCTGGGAGGCACAGGCAACATCTTTGGCCACAGCATTCCACCCATGTACGGCATTCCGTACCGGGCGTGCTACTCACGGAACGTGCCAAACCTGCTACTGGCCGGTCGGTTGATCAGCGCTACCCATCTGGCGCACTCCTCCACACGCTTGATGCGCACAGGTGGCGCGATCGGTCAAGCCGTGGGCATCGCTGCAGCGCTGTGCTGCCGCCACGAGTGCTCCCCCCGCACCATCCACACAGACCACCTGGAGGAGCTCCAGCAGCAGCTTATGGCTGCAGACGGGACGATATTGAATCGCGACCTGAGTCCGGCGGACGACCTGGCACCATCAGCTTCCATCACAAGCAGCAGCGAACTTCGCTATAACGACCAGAGCCCAGGACTGAGGGTGCCGCTCATCGCCCGGGCCGGCGCCGTGCTGTGGGATTGGCCCCCTACCCTTGAGGCAATCGAACTCTATCTGGAGACCACAACAGGCGCCCCGCAGCCGCTTGACATCACGATCTACCGGGCCAGCCGTGAGCCCAAGTGGACTACTGTTGACATCTATGACCGGCACCAACGCGATGACCTGCGGGACTCCGCCTTCTCCCAGATCGCCCAGATCCCTGTGACAGTGCCGGCAGGACACAGAGGATGGTTCTACATCGTCATGCCGGTTCCGCTGGATATCGGAGCGAGAGACCCCTCAGCCGACGACGACCGCTTGCTGGTCGCCATCAGCGAGAATCAAGCCGTACGGTGGGCTCTGGCCGAACAGGCAACGAGTCCGGCCGAAGGTAGGACCTCGGGCTCTCGGTCGGACCTGGTGCTGGCTCGCATGATTGAACACAGCCACCATCTGCCGGAGTGGCAGCCCACGCGCACAGTCCCAACACTGCGCCTCGTACCCTCTCCGCCTCTCGGCGAAGCTGAGAATGTCATCAACGGCTTCCACCGCCGTTTCAGCCACGGCCCCACGAACATGTGGATCTCGGCACCTGGTGCGTCGCTGCCGCAGAGCCTGACCCTGACGTGGCCCACGCCACAGACCTTCGCTGAGGTCCGCCTGACCTTCGACAACCTGACCGCGTTCCGTCACGACAATCCGTGGGAATCGGGAGAGCGGGTCCTGCCCTACCTGGTGAAAGCATACAGGCTGGAGGTGTGGCGCAATGACACGTGGCACACATGGGTGGAGGAGGAGTGCAACATCCATCGCTGCAGGCGTCACCGGCTGCCCCCGGCAACGACCACACAGCTGCGATTGCAGATCTTGGCGACCCACGGTGAGGGAGAATCAGCCAGGGTCTACCAGATACGCGTTCTGCGGGGAGAAACTAACGCGTGAGTGTGTAGGGACGAAGCATACCTAGCATCACGACTTGACGGACGACACCCCGGCCCCAAGGACACGATGCTTGACCCACCAAAGCAACGGGAATGCCTCGCCTTCTGCGCACAACCCAGAGACCCTCACCCCAGCCCTCTCCCGGGAGGAAAGGGAGCCCAACGGACGCCGATGGGTACGGCCCAGTATCGGGTCTCGCTGGGCTATATCCCCAAGGACAAGGCACCGCTGGGAATATACTTCACCGGCAAACGCGGGAATCGCTCAGCCAATATGGCAGCCTGGCGACGGATGGCCGGACTCTCGCT
>CAZEXX010000356.1:0-3895 GCA_964516885.1 uncultured Anaerolineales bacterium
GAGCGAGGTCTTCATAATGAAAAAAGCGCAGCGTCTGATTCATCTTCCTCCCTACCCGTTCGCCCTTTGGGCTGCCAAGATCAATCAGGTTCGGCAGCGCGGCGTTGACGTGATCCGGTTGGATATCGGCAATCCGGATCTGGCACCGCCGGACGCTGTGATCGAAGCGCTCTGTAGATCGGCTCAGGAGAGCAGCCACCACGGTTATTCCGGATATCGTGGGCTGCCGTCGCTGCGGCGCGCGATATCCGACGTCTACGCCCGGCGCTTTGGTGTCACCCTCGATCCGGAGAGCGAGGTTGTGCCGCTGATCGGGTCCAAGGAGGGCATTGTCAACCTTGCGCTGGCGTGCCTTGATCCGGGGGATGTGGTGCTGGTGCCGGACCCGGGTTATGCGCCGTATACGATGGGGGCGATGTTGGCCGGCGCTGAGGTCGTGACCTTCCCGCTGCTCGCAGAGCGAGGATTCCTGCCGGCGTTGGGTGACATCCCCGCGGATGTCGCCGACCGGGCCAGGTTGATCTGGTTGAACTATCCCAACAACCCGACCGGGGCCGTCGCAGATCTTGATTTCCTGGCCGAGGTCGTCGAGTTTGCGCGGGCCCACGATCTTCTGGTCTGTCACGATGCGCCCTACGCCGATATCACTTACGGAGAGTACGTGGCTCCCAGCATCCTGCAGGTTGAAGGTGCCCGCGATGTTGCTGTGGAGTTCAACTCACTGTCCAAGACGTACAACATGGCTGGGTGGCGGATGGGCATGGCTGTCGGCAACGCTGAGGTGCTCGCCGCACTGGCCCAGGTCAAGTCCAACGTGGACTCCGGCATGTTCCATCCGCTTCAGGAGGCGGCGGTTCGAGCCCTGGCTATGGACCCGGCGTGGATTGCGGAGCGGAACGCTCTGTATGCACAGCGTTTGGATGTCCTTGCCGCGGGGCTCTTCGACTTCGGTTTGCCCGTGTCGATGCCGCGCGCAGCCCTCTATCTGTGGGTGCGCATCCCTGAGGGGCAGACTGCCGAGGGCTGCGCCGGTCGCTGGCTGGAAGAAGCCGGTGTTGCGGTGGCACCGGGATCTTTCTTTGGGCCTTCGGGACAGGGGTATGTCCGTTTCTCTGTAACGGCACCGCTGGAGCGGATCAGTGAGGCCATGGACCGGCTGCGAGCGCTGGGCACGCAGGACGGTCGCTAATGGTCGCCTAGGTGGCGGTGCCCAGTGCGCCCGGCAGGATCAGCTCAGCGTAGGGCACGGTCCAGACCACGGGGTGGCTGATGCGGTGTCCGGAGAAACCGTCCTCGCCGTAGGCTGTCCCGTGGTCCGAGCAGATGATCAGAAGAGTGGGCCCGCGCTGCCGCAATGCCGCGAAGAGCGGTGGTAGATGGTGGTCCACGTAGGAGAGCGCTGCCGCGTGCGACGCTAGACTGTCCTCCTTCGCGCCGGGCAGGAAGAAGTAGTTGGGCGGGTGGATTGCAGAGACGTTGATGTAGAGGAAGAGGCGCTGTGACCGCGGGATCTCGGCCAACCGGCGTGTCGCCAGGCGAACTTGGCTCTCCGTGGAGTGGCGGCTGTTGTTCCCCAACTCGGGTGCCCAATGGCTTTCGGAAAAGAGCCCCGGGAGCACGCTGCCCAGCGGGCTCTGTTTGTTGAAGAAGTCGACGCCCCCGATGCAAAGTGTGTGATATCCCACGTTGGATAGTCCGGTGACTATATCGGGCGCATCGAAGACATAGGTGCGCTCGGCGGTAGTGCCGCTGCCGGGGAAACGAGCCGCGAAGAGCCGCGGCTGGTGGTGGCCCGGCGTGATGGGGGTCGGCAGAAAGCCACTGAAGAAGGCGTGATGTGTGGCATAGGTGAAGTTCCCCGGCGAATGGCGCGCTTCCCATTGTCCTCCGGGCAGGATGGCGGCCAAATTCTGCGTCTTGCCCGTCCGCAACGCATCCCTCGCCACATCATAGCGCAGCGTGTCCAACACGATAAAGGCAATATCGTGGCTGCCGACAATGTAGTTGGCGTTGATGCTGGTCTGTTGTTCCAGAAGGCTCATCCGAGTTTGGCCTCCTAACTCAGTCCTGTGTGACCATAGCAACCTGCGGCACCGCAGCCGGTGGGGCTTTTATCGCCAGCGCGAAGGGGATCGATAGCAGGATCAGCACGGCGGTCCCCCAGAAGATGCCCTCGTAGCCGATGAGCGGCAGGATGGCCCCCGCTACCAGCGGCATGCCGACTGATGTAACATGATTGATGCTGATCCCCGCAGAGAGTGTTGGGATGAGTTCTTCCCTGGGGGCCATGCGATAGACGTAAGTCTCAAGCCCGATGCCGGCTGTGACCAGCAGCTTGATCAGCAGCAGCAGAACGACGAGCAGCCAGACGCTGTGGATGGTGGCAAAGCCAATACAAGTCAGCGCCAGCCCAGCATAGGTGGTGGTGAGGATGGTACGTTCCCCGATCCGGTCGATCAGTGTCCCCATATAGGGTGATCCCACCAGATTGATGATGCTGCTCAGGAGCAAGATCAGACCGATGTGCCAGACCTCCAGATGGAAGGTCTGCACCAGGACAAGCATACCGAAGGTGTGCAAAACCTGCTTGCGGGACCCCTGGATGAAGGTTAGCACGTAGTAGAGCCAGTAGCGTTTCTTGACAAGCATGCGAGGGGGCTCGGTCTCTGTCGCCCCTACCGTGGGGGGGATGCGGAGGAGGAGGAATGCGGCGATGATCACCAGTCCTGCCCCGACAAGGTAGTAAACTGAGAGGGAGAGATCGCTCGCCGCCCAGGTGATGAGCGCTAGGGCGCCCATGCCGATAAGCGAGGCGAAGGATCCAACCCCGTTGAGCTGGCCCAGGACGCTGGCGGTTTTCCCTTCCGGGCTCAATCCCATCGCCAGTGAGCTGTGGAGGGGCATCCACATGTGCATGCCGAGGCTGGCGATGACAGCGACGACGAGTAGTGCGCTGTAGGAATCGATAAAGGCATAAAGGCCGAAGCCTACGCCCATAAGCAGCACCGACGCAGCTGTGCGGTATGATAGCGGCAATCGCATCGTCAGGGCAGCGATGAACATCAACGCCAGGCCGGGGATCTCACGGATGCCCTCGAGCCAAAGCACCTGCCCCCCACCGAGCCCCAAGGTCTCGACGAAGAAGTTGATCCGTGCGCCGTCGATGAGGGCCAGGCCGAAGCGCTGCATGAAGAATGCCACCGCCAGGAAGATAAGATTCTGCGTCCAAATCGCTCTGTTGAGCCTGCTGCGTGAGAAAAGCCGCTTCACTAATCACCTCGAAAGTATGGAGACAAGCCGCCGGGGCGCAGCCTATGCGCCCCGGTGATAGTCCGCTCTCCCGGAATCAAGCGTAGTCTAGCTGCTATTCCTCAAAACGCAATACCAACATGGTACATTGTGCTATGCTGCTCAAGCTCTGATCCTGTAGTTGCGCATCATGCCCATATCCTCGTGTTCCAGGTTATGGCAGTGATAGACGTAGAGGCCTGCGTAGTCTTCGAATCGCATCAGGACCTTGACGCGTTTACTGGGCATCAGCAACACGGTGTCTTTCCATCCGTCGTCTACGTGTCCGCTTGACACGGTGTGGTATAGCTCGGAGAACTGTGGGAGTACTTGGCGTTCGATGACCTGAGACGGCAAATTGTGGATGTGGATGGGATGCGGTTGCGTCATCTGAGGGCTTTGGTTGCTGAACTCCTAGACTCCCAAGTCTCCAAAGCGCACCATCTCATCATCGGCTACTTCATTCATCAGGGAAAGGAGGCGTGTGTGTCAAAGTCATTGACACACACCAGCCGGCTTTCCCTTTTCGTTGTCCCTAAGGTGACCCCCATGTGTTGGACCACGAAAGGGGCAAAATACGTGAGAGTTTCATCCTAACAGACCAAGG
>CAZEXX010000357.1:0-3893 GCA_964516885.1 uncultured Anaerolineales bacterium
TTTCCTTGTATTCGCGTTCCAGGATCAGCGTCTTGTGCGACTGCGCACCGAAGGCTGTGTGCGGATCGACGTGCGAGACCCGGTACCGAACTTCTTCGACCACCAGGAAATCGCCTTCCTGAACATCAGCGTCGTAATCAACATTGGCGGAAGCATCAGCGCCCTCCTGTTCCAAACCCTCGGGGGTTCCTGGAAGAAATTCGATGGACAATTCCTCGGTGATGACCGTTTCTGATGCCTCATGCGAACCGTAGAAATCACCTTCGCCCTCTTTGGCAGGGCGGATCACACGACAAACCGAATCGTCAGCGTGGATCAATTCGCCCACATCATTTTCGATGCTCTTTTTTTCCCGGTCAGTCAGAAGTGACATCGCTTCCCACCTCGAATATCTGGGGCTTCATGTTTTCCACCGGCAAAAGGCCGTCATTCATCTCAGGGTTGATCCGGGACACAGCTTCGCGGTATCTGGCCAGCAGATCCTTTTCCAGGTCGCCCCAGGCTTTGGCCTGCATGGACTTGTCCACCTTCTTGTCAGCCGAGGAAAAGGCGAAGTTGGCGCTTGCCGCCGAGCGCAGCATTGAGCAACAAAAGGCATGAGCGCGAAGCAGGATCAGATCGAATTCATCGCTGGAATCGGGATCGGGAATGATCTCGTCACCCTCAATCGCATACGATCTTCCGAGGTCCCGATTTACGGCGGTCACCGCACGGGTTAACGCCCGCAGCAGATCATTATCCGAAAGCATCTCTCCGTTCGGATCGCCCAGGTCCACCCTGAGCAGTGCGATGGCTTCACTGACCGTCATTGCCGTTTTCTTTCTCCAACAGTTTCAGCCGCCGATTAATGGCGTCTTTCACCTTTTTCGCCTTTGCGTCGGCCAAGAGATCGCGCAGCATGTCCGTATCCTCGATGGTCTCAACTGCCGCGACCGCCTCATGCGCCAATAGGTCGTTGATCGGAAAGGCCAGTTTCTGCCGCTTCGCGCCGATCACCTCAATCAGACCGTTTTCCACGGCCTTGATTACGGGACCGTCCATACGGGGCACATGGGCTTTGCCTTCCGGGAGGATCACCACCGTTCCGGATTCCAGCGGGAGCACGAGGCGCGTTTTCGTCAGATTCCTAATATCCGGCATAGCGGCCTCCTTATGGCTGGATCACGATCTTCGTGATGATGTCCGGGCGGGTGACTCCCTGCGCGGCTTCCATCCACACCAGCCAGCCGGTCTTGAACTTCAAGGCCTTGGCGATGGACTCGGTGCTCAGTTGCTGCCGAATCGCGTACTTGCCGATCTCCTCGTCCGGGACGATCAGCACCTCGGAAAGGTCAGCCGACGCCGTGGTCAGAATGTTCGCGCCGCCGTAAATCTTGTAGATGCCCTTGAGCCGCAGTTCGTGCTTGGTCTGCGGATCGATCCCGTCCCAGCCGCGCATGTCGTTAAACCGCGCGCCGCGCATGATGATGGTCGAGGGCATAAGCTCCATGTCCTCGAGAATCGAAAGCGCCTCGTTCAGCGCGTCCTCGGTGAGCTTTCCGCCGGTTACGGTGATGGTGTTTTCCGATGGGACCGACGCGCTGATCACCGTGATGGTGCGCTTGTCGATCTCCTTGCGGATTTCGGTCGCGGCCACTTTCTGGATATCCACCAGGGTGCCGATGTTGCCGTGTTTGAGCACCGAGATGTCCACCATCGGAGCGGAATGAATGCGTCCGATGGAAAACTCCACCTCGTCCTCGCCCAGCACCGACTCCTGCGCCTCGCCGTTTTTGGAAATCCAATAGGCTTTCACCTTCGGCTTCTTCTGGTACTTGGGCGTTTCACCCTTGGGCAGGATATGCTTGGTCAAAAGCAGCGGCGTGATTTCCTTGCGCTTGATCTCCTCCGAGATGGGCGCGGCGATTGCGGCTGCGAGGGCTTTTAGCCCCTCGTCCGTCGAAACCGCTTCCGAGAGCAGCGCGGCCATGGCCTCCATATATTCCTGGGAGCCAACGTCGATTCCGGTTGTTTCCATTTTTGCCTCCCTATACCAGCAGCCTGAATTTGAGAATGCCGCCGTCGACCGAAATGGCTTTGGCCACCACGGTGTCGCCGGCGCCTACGCCGTTGGTCAGATTTCCGTTTGTGTTGTGGGCTTTCAAAAGCTCCCCGGCCAAAATAGTGCCGGTGAAGTTGTCGGTTTCATAAACGCCGCCATCGGTGTAGATGGTCGGCATGTCGCCGTCTTTCACGTCCTTGAAAAGCACGCCAAAGGCCGGGTCCGTCGCATCATCGGCGACCGCAAAAAGGTCGTTGCCGACAACTCGCATTACCTGTCCGCTTTCAGCGTCGCCCTGGGCGTAACCGTCCCCGTAAGCGATGCCGGTATCATGTTTTACGTCGAGAAAAGGCATTTCACGCTACCTCCTGATTGGTATGAGCTTTGTATGCCGCCATGAATCCCGATTTGAGCTTGTCCTCGAGATTCGCCGGTTTTTTGTCATCCACCACGAGGGGATCGACACCGGCGTCGGTCTTCATCCGGCTTTTGCTTGCCGCTTCGGATTTGGTTTTGTCGGATGGGTCCGATGCGGTTCCCGTCAGACTTTCGATGACGTTTTCAGTCGCGGCCAGAGCCTCCTCGCTAAGTCCGGAGAGCCGCTCCAGTTCGGCGGTCCGGTCCTTTTCGCTTTCAAAGGTCCGGCCTTTGGCCTCCCACTTTTTGAGAAGCTGCTCGGCTTTCGCCTGACTTTCCGCAGCGGCTTGAGATGCCTCCATTTCCTGGATGCGTTTTTGCGCCTCCTCAAGCTGCGTCTTGAGCCGCTTGTTTTCGTCTCGAAGCTTTTTCAACTCCGATTCCGTGTCGCCACCGCCGGGTTCCTTGGACTTATCGTCATCGACGAATTCATCCTGCCCCGTGGTGTCCTTATCTTTGTCAGCCATAGATTTATCCTCCTGAAGGTTTGCAACCTGTTTGATCAGCGCGCTTTCATCCGCGCCCTTTTTGTCTAAAAGCCCCATGCCGGTGAATGTGACGCCGTGAAGAAATTCAAAGCAGGGTTTGCCCTGATATGAGCCGCCCTTGTAATTTTTCAGATGGACGCAGTATTCGGCCTTGCTCTTCACGCGCTTTCCGCAGATCGAGCACTCGCCTTCCGCGTAATCGCATTCCATGGAAACTTGTTTGACGATGCCTTTGCGGAGCAGCTTGTAGGCCAGGCGAGCGTTTTCCGATTCGCCGGTGTAAAGTTCAGCAACCCCTTCAATCCGGCTTTTCTTGCCGTCATCGACAAAATCGGTCGATACGATCCCGCCAACGATGTCCCGAAACTCCTGGCTGTGGAACAGGTCCACTTTCTTGTTGATCGCGCTTTTGAAAGCACTGCGACATTCATCCTCGGTAAAATGATCGCCATTTTTATTGGTGCCGATGTGGGTGAGGATGAACGAGAACTGTTTATCGCCGTTGTCAGATTGAGAGGCGACAGCGTCCGTACTCAGAGAATCAACAAGCAATTCCCCGGTCACGCTCGTATGGAAATTGGCGGGGGCATCGGCCTTTGCCGCCATGGGGTCGCCCGCGACGAATAAAAGCTCCTGCGCGTCGGCCCCACCTCCCGGAGCGCCGTAACGGGCGATGTTGTAACGAATATCCATCCGCTTGACCGACACGCTCCGGAAACGGTCCCTGAGCATCGATTTGATTTCAGGCTCGCGGGGGAATGCTTTGTCCCGATAGGAAATGAGAATGGACTTCGCCCGCGATTTAGAGATCACACCGCGCATCAGTTCCGCGATGGTTTGTTTGTTGAACTTGGTGCCGGACTCATAATCACGACGGGCGTTATCACGGATATCCTTATCCGCCCACATGGTCATCAGGCCCTCGACGAAGTGCATTTTTCCTTCGT
>CAZEXX010000358.1:0-3852 GCA_964516885.1 uncultured Anaerolineales bacterium
ACTTTGTGAAGCGCTATTTGGGTCCCGCGCAGATGGTAGGACTGGATTATTCGGAACACGCGGTCTCACTGTGCCGGCAGACCTACAATCGGCCGGGCCTGCGGTTTGTCCATGGTGACGCGGAAGAACTCCCCTTCGACGATGCGAGCTTTGATGCGTTGGTCAACGTCGAGTCATCACACTGCTATGGCTCAATGCCTCGCTTCTTGGCTGAGGTCGTCCGCGTACTGCGTCCTGGAGGGCATCTTCTGCTTGCCGACTTCAGAGGGAACGAGTACCTGGACCTGCTGGATAGCCAGTTCGCCGAATCTGGGATGCGGACCCTTGTGAGACAGGACATCACACCCAACGTTGTCGCTGCGATGGCGATGGACAACGTGCGGAAGTCAGATCAGATTCGGGGAGCGGCCCCGCGCTTGCTGAGCGGGCTGATGGAGGAGTTCGCCGGGGCGCCAGGGTCCCGCATCTACGGCGATTTCACCAGTGGGCGAGCGAGATATGTCAGCTACGTGCTTCAGAAGGCTGCTCTGTAGGGTCTGCAGAGCCGTATCGGTGCGTCGGAGATGCTGACGGGTGGGGCCCTACCGGGTATCTCCGGAGCGTGCATCGCAGGGCGTTGGGACAAAGAAAAACGCCACACGGTGTGGGCCGCGTGGCGTTTGGTGGGCGAGCCGAGACTCGAACTCGGGACCTCACGGATGTGAACCGTGCGCTCTAACCAACTGAGCTACTCACCCTAACGTCGAGGGCATTGTAGCAGGAATCTTGGAATGCGCAAGGTGACTCGCCCAAAATGAGTGCGTTCTAGTTCGGGGGCGAGTTGCTGCCACAGAAGCTAAGGTTAACAAGGGCGCAACCCGAAGAAGACGCGAACCCTGGGGTTCGCAGGATCGTCTGCAGGAAGGGGGCAACCCAAAGAAGACGCGGCACCGCTACGTCTGTCCGAAAGGGGTGCGTTCATCGGCGGCTGCTCAACACGACACTTCTGGACAACGGGTCACGGTTGTGCCGGTTTCCATCTGGCTACTGCCCTCAAGCAAGAGCGCCCCCCAAATCGTGGCAACTCAGGGCAATTCATAGGTGCTTGTGTACTGTTATTCTCACGTCGTCTCACGCGGGAACGGATACGGGCGCCCACGCGGTCGGGGCCGGATCTGATGGGGATTGTCTATCCCAGTTTGGCCAGGGCGGTCGCGACACGGTCCAGCCCGCGCTTGATGTCCTCCATTGAGCTGGCAAAGCACAGGCGTAGGTAACCTTCGCCGCCCTCGCCGAAGGCGGTGCCGGATAGGAGCGCCACACCGGCCTCCTCCAGCAGGTAGTTGGCGATCCAGTCCGATTTCTTACCGAAGGATTTCACGTTGGGAAAGGCGTAGATTGCGCCCAGGGGCATCCGGCATTGGACGCCTGGGATGGCATTGAGTCTTGAGACCATCACGTCTCGCCGGCGCTGGTACTCGCTCCTGACCTCGGCTACCCGGTCTTGTGGCCCGGTGACTGCCTCAAGTGCCGCATACTGGGTAAAGGTGGCGCTACACGTGACGCTGTGCGTGATGAGCAGCCCCAGCCGTTCGGCCAGAGGCTGCGGCACGATAGTGTATCCCAGGCGCCAGCCGGTCATGGCGTAGGTCTTGGAGAAGCCGTCACAGATGATGGTGCGCTCGCGCATACCGGGCAGCTCCGCGATACTGGGGGCCTTCGCGCCGTCAAAGACGAGGCGGCTGTAGATCTCATCAGAGAGCACCCAGGCGTCGTGGCGCAGCGCAGCCTCAGCAATGTGCTCCAGCATACTTATCGACAGCACTCCGCCCGTGGGGTTGCTGGGTGAGTTGATCACGATCATCTTCGTGCGGTCGCTCACGGCGGCGTCGAAGGCGTCCAGGTCGAAGGCGAAGTCCTCATCCTCGCGGAGGGCAACCGGCACCGGCGTTCCTCCGGCAACACCGACCATAGCTGCATATGTCGGGAAGCCTGGATCAGGGTAGATGACCTCGTCGCCCGCCTGCACGAGCGCCAAGGTCGGGAAGAAGAGCGTGGGTTTGCCGCCAGGCATGACGACGACCTCTTCCGGCGATATCTCAAGACCTCGCCGCTTCCCGGCGTCGTGGGCCAGGGCCTGACGTAGTTCCGGTATGCCCGGCGGTGGGTTGTAGCGCGTCCGCCCCTCATTAATTGCTCGAATCCCGGCCTCGACGATGTTGTCATAGGTGGGCACGTCCGGCTGCCCGATCTGGAACTCGATGATGTCGTGTCCCTGAGCCTGCAAGGCTCGGGCGCGCACAAGCATATGAAGGGCACCCTCAGGTGCCAGGTGTAGTACCCGGTCGGCGAATTTCATAGTCATAGCGTACCTCTGTTCTGGTGGGTGACCACAATGCGCTGTGGCCCGTTATGTAGGGTTCCGACACGCGGTCGTCGAGGGCCAACCCGCACACGTTCAGTGTACGGGCAGGCCGTGGACAGCGCCAACCGGCTTCTCCTAGACTTCGGCCAACTCTGCGTCCCGCAGAAGTGTCACGGCGACGATCAACGAGAGAGCGCTGGCTGCCATAACGGCGAGCCAGGTCAACGTGGTATTGTAACTGTAGACGTAGCCTCCCAAGAGCGATGCAAACATCACGGGCACGATCACCAGGAATCCCAGTCCCGGTCCCCCTGTGCCTCCCGATGAAGCACCGAGCATCACCGTCCCGCGACCCAGCGCTGCCATGGCTCTGCCACGGATGTCTCTCGGCAGGGCATCTGCCATCATCGCAGAGCTCGCACACAGGAAGAAAGTATTGGCAACGGCGATAGCTAAGCGGATCAGCAAGACGTGGGTGAAGCCGGTTGCCATTGCGTACATCGGTACAGCGAGTCCCGAGATGAGCAGCGATACTCGGATGAACCTCACTCGCCCGTACCGGTCGCTGGCAATGCCCGCCGGCAGGTAGAGCAGGCTGCGGACGATCATCTCTATGAGCAAGATCAAACCCCAGTCTGTGGTCGAGAGTCCGATGTGATCTCGTGCATAGACTATCCAGTATGGGCTGGCGACGGCATTCGCTGCGAACATCAAGATGACGATCGCCGTGAGAGCTCTTGCTGTGGTCGGTAGACGTCTGAGCAGTGCCGGAATGGTGCGGTAGGCTTCCCGAAAAATGCCTGAGAGCTCGGACAGGTCCAGGGTCTGATCTGAGTTGGCCGAGGTCTCCTTCAGGAAGCGGTGGTTGATGACGGTATTGATGAGGTAGATCACCGTCATGATACCGTACAGGATCCGCGCTCCCGTCTCGTCGCCCCAAGCATGGAGGATCACTCCGGCGAGATAGGGGGCTGCTAGCGCTGCGGTACCCGAAATCGTGTTCATCGTCGCCACGCCCTTGCCTCTGTCCTCGGGCGTCAATGAGTCCGCGATTATCGCGGACGTAGGGGGGAAGTGAAAGACGATGAAGCCACGCAGGAACGCGCCCAGGGCCAGAAACTGCCAGCTAGGGGCCACTACATAGAGCAGCATGACTGCACTGGATAGATAGCCTCCCAGTGCGATGAGCTTCACGCGTCCAGCTCGGTCGGCCAGATACCCGCCGATGGGGAAGACCAACAGGCCGGCCAATGGACTCAGTGCTGTGATCAGTCCAATCTGCTCGGGGCTGCCGCCAAGTGCGATGATGTAAAGGGAAGCGTAGGGAAAAGCCATGCTGCGGCTGATTGTGCCCAACGCCTGCGTGATGGTGAGGATCAGGATGTTGCCCTGCATAAACGCAAGATGCCTGCGAATGGGGAGGGCCTTGAGCGTCATCGGATGCGGCATTTGCTGTGTCCTATTGCTTTGGTGGTGTTGCGCGAAGTGCGTCCGTGGCCATGTTCTCG
>CAZEXX010000359.1:0-3840 GCA_964516885.1 uncultured Anaerolineales bacterium
TGTCCTTCGCGACGTCATAGTGCGCCGAATCGACCAGATCCTGCGGCATGAAGCCGAGCTCCACGAAGGGTTTGCAGTTGTGCTTCAGGATTGTGTCAAGAATCAGATCGACGAAGGTCCAGTCGTAGATGGGGTTGCCGGCCTCATTCTCCAGATAGACGTTGGTGGAGCCCCACTTGTAGGAACCATGGCAGTTGCCGGTGCATAGGAGGTGGTGGGCGCGGATGTAGAAGGGCTTCTCCTGAAAGGCCATAAACTTGCCGAGAAGCTCCTGGCCTTCGGGGGTGTAGGTGTAGTTGATCTCATCATAGCCGATGTAGTTCCAGTTGTGGGGGAGCTCCCCCAGCCACCGACCGGCATCGACCCGGATCCTGGCAAGCTTCGAATTCGCTGATGTCATGTTTGGTCCTTTGGATGAGATGTTGATCTGGCCTGCCGGCCAACCGGTTCTGTGGTGATCGTGCCTCAGTGTTTCTCTCGCAGCTCAGGGGCGTGCTTCGACGAGCACGAGGGCGTCCGCCCAGCCCGCCGGCGTCGAGACGGTGTGTTGCGCCTGAGTAGGTATGTCCCGGGAAGGCAGACGCTCACCGGTCGCCGGATTGATCACCTGTACACGGTACCCGGCGCGGGCGACGGCGTCGGTCAGGCGCAGCGTGACCGTTGACGGTTCACTCAGATAGGCCAGGATCCAACGGCCGTCGGCCGAACGTGCGGCCACGTTGAGCTTGTCCTCGCTACCGGCCCCCGCCACGATCAGGGCCGGGTCGGGCACGAGGGTCCACCAGCCGGCGATCGCGGTGATGATCTCTCGGAAGCGGTGGAGGTCCTGCGCTCCCGGCGCGTTGATCCAGTCGCGCCAGCGCTCAGCCGCGGTCCAGGCATCGTTGTGGCCGTAGACGTGATAGCCTCCGGCAAGCTGCGACCAGTAGGCTTGCTTCCGGATCTCATGCGCCGTCTGCAGCTTGCCGAACTCGAGCCCCTCGTAGCCGCCCTCGGCCATCACCACAGGTTTCGCCGGGACGCGATTGTAGTCAGCCATCACGGCCTCGCAGATGCGCTCGTAGTCGATGCAGGTCTGGATCATGTTGAAGGCCAGCCAGGGCTCCTCGTGGAGGAAGCTCGACGAGGCCACGCTGGGGTCGGGATGCACGGAGATGAGGTGCGCGCCTCGGTCGCCCTCCTGGAGGCCGGCAGCGAGCTCTCGGCAGACAGGGGCGTAGGCCGGCTCCGCCCGCGGATACATCGACCAGATGAGGTTCGGCACGTCCCGGTAGCGTTCCGCGATCCACCTGGCCCAGGGGCGGGCCTTCTCCACGGGGATTATGTCGCGGTGCCACTGGTGGTAGATGCCGACCACGAAGGTCTGTCCGGTCTGTTCGCCCAGCCGGATCATCGCATCGATGTGCTCGAAGTAGCGCTCGTTGGGTTGCAGTGGATCGCCGTTGACCCACGGCGCGTCTCCCCTGAGATTGACGAACGGTTTGGTCGTGTCGGGGTTGAGATGGACATGGTCAACGCCCGTGAGCATGATCAGGATGACGTTGAACCCCTGGGCCTGCCGGGCGCGGAGGATGGGCAACGCCGTCTCTGGGGTGAAGCAGCGGAAGAGCTCCCACAGCGTGTCGCCAAGCCAGAAGACCGGCGCTCCGTGGGAATCGACGAAGTAGCGACCGTTGTCGCTGATGTTAATGGGATTGGCAGATTTCATTGAAGCTACGCTCCTCTCGTCCTGGGCTATGTGGTTCTCCGGACGCCGGCGCTGGCTCCGCCAACAACGTTGCCGCGGTGCATCAGGGAGTCAACATCACCTTGATGGAACCCATTGAGTAGTCTTGCACCATTTGGAAAGCCTCTTCGAATTGCTCAAGGGGGAAGGCGTGGGTCACGATGTCGTCCGCCGGAACTTGCCCCTTGAGCAGCATATCCATTGCCGGCGGGTAGCAATAGGGCCCAAGATGGGACCCGTGAATGTTGAGTTCCTTGGTATCGCCAATGATCGTCCAATCGACCGTCACCGGCTCGCCAAAGACGCTGAACTCCACAAAGGTTCCCAGACGGCGGATCATATGCAGCCCCTGCAGCACCGATTTCGGATGCCCGGTCGCCTCAATGTAGACATCGCAGCCGTATCCGTCGGTCAGTTTCTTTACCTCGTCAACCACGTCCACCTCCAACGGGTTCAGAACCAGGTCGGCCCCGCACTTCTTGGCCACTTCCAGCCGGGAAGGCAGCAGGTCAAGCGCAATCAGCAGCCCCGGATTTTTCAGTCGGGCCGCGGCCACCATCCCCAGACCTAACGAGCCGCAACCGGAGATGACCACGGTGTCCCCAAACTCAATCTCTCCCCTCTGCACAGCGTGGATGGCGCAAGCCAGCGGCTCAATGTAGACGGCCTGCCGGGTCGTGAGCGCGTCAGGAACGCGGTAGTTAATGGCGTCGGCGGGGAAGCGCATGTATTCGGCCATCGCACCGGGGGTCCGTTGCCTGAAGCCGTAGACGTCGTGTTTTCTGTCGCACATCCAGTACTGGCCTCGTTGGCAGAAGCGACATTCCCCACACGGCACGATCTGTTCGGAGATGGCCCGGTGGCCGATTTCCAGACCGTACTTCTCTGCCGCTCCTTCTCCCAGAGCGACCACCTCCCCGACAAATTCGTGGCCGGGCGTGATGGGGGGCTGGCAATAGCCCTGACGATCCGCATCCCCCCAGAAGAGGGGCGCGCCGCTATAGCATTTGGCATCGCCCGCGCAGATTCCGGCCCCAAGGATGCGCACCAGCACTTCGCCGGGGTCGACGGTGGGCACGGCAATCTCCTCCAGCCGGTAGTCTTCGGGGCCGTAGCAGATCACAGAGCGCATGGTCTTGGGAACATCAACGTGAATCGCTGTCATGGTTCTCTCTCCTTTACACTCTCATCGGTGACTTAGCTGCTGATCACTTCGAAAATAGTCCACTATCCGCTGGGGCCGACACCGGCCCGAGTAGAACGGCCGAGCAGAGCTCTCACCCTAACCCTCTCCCGTGGGAACGGGAGAGGGGACCGGAGGTGCTGCCTCGAAAAACACGAGCCGCACCTCATTCCTGACCGTGCGCACCACGTCGTCGGGCTAGACCACGTGAGCGGGGCACAGATACGCTACGATTGTCCTACAATTTCGTAATGTACGACCGTAGGCTCAAATTCGAGCAAGAAGTCTTTGTCTTCGGGGTAGTATTTTGCCAGCTCCGCATCATCTCCCGCGAAACCCTTGATCACATCCAGATTCTCCCAGAACGTCATAGTGGTAAAGTGGGTGATTTCACCTTCCTTGCGCTCCAGGATGTGGACGCTGATATTGCCCACAACCGATTGGTAATCGGGAATCGCTCGCTCGTTCAGAAACGCTCGATATGTCTGTGCCTTGCTCGTCGGCACGCGCCCATGCCACATGCGTATGATCATCTTGTCTCCTTCTGTGTTCGTCTCTGACACAGGGACGTATTCATGGGATGCTGTCACCGCGATGCGAACTACTCGATTCTCGGTCCGTGTTTCTTGCCACGCAACGTGTCACTACGCGGACAGAATCCGGCTATACCCTCACAATGCCCGCCTTTCAACGATCTCGCATGGTGCATACTGTCGTGGGATGTTGCGGCAAAGCGGCGCTTCAGTCCAGGACTGAGTGTAGGGTATCTTTGCTCATAAGCCAAGTGAGGTGGGGATGGAGGGTGTGTCTCAGAATGGAGGCGAAAGCCCGAGTAACACGCTTCGGCAGAGCATCGGACTGTTATGGGCGTACTTCGAGAATCGCTTCCGCTCCCGGGCCCAAAGGCTTTCTGCAGGCTTTGGGGCCTTCT
>CAZEXX010000360.1:0-3815 GCA_964516885.1 uncultured Anaerolineales bacterium
TCCACCGTCACCGCCACACTCTCCGACGGAATCGCCACCGGAATCGCACGACCCTCTGAGCTGGCCAATACCACAGTCACAATCCGCAGCTCCGCAGCCCCCGCAGCCACCGCCTTGAACGTGATTCGCGCGATCTCACCCCCGCCGCTCACACCCTCCGAAGGCGGCATCTGCGAGGCCGCGTAATCGATCAGTCCCTGCGCATCGTTGCACTGATTCAGGACGACAAACTCAATGGCCAGCAGGGATCCGCTCTCAATCTGCGTTCCCTCGACCTCGCTCTCAACATCCACGACGTCCAGCAGATCACCGTCATACGCGAGGTGAACCTCTACACCGTAGAGATCGCTGACCCTGTCCACAGAGACAACGGCAACGACCGTCTCTCCGACATCCACGGTCCCAGACTCAAACGTTACGGACACATCGGCTTGCGCCACCGGCGCTGGGGCCGCGGGCTCCTGAGGAACAGCGGTTGCGGTTGCGACTACCTCCACCACGATGGTTGGTTCCGCCGGAACCGTCGTTGCCACGGCCAGCGGGTCATCGACCTCGCCGCAGGCAGCCAACACCGTCAGACCCACCACCCCTGCCAACCAAAGAGAACGTGAGCGCTTCACGAAGACCTCCGCGGGTTAGCTATCAAGAGCACCCTCGTCCAGCCAGGACGCCAGGGCCAGCGAAAGCATATAGACGAACGCCAGATCGATAATGAAGTAGGAAGCGTCCACCAGACCGTGCGCCAGGAAATCTGCCATGGAGCCCGCCAGCCCGATGGCGAGCGCGCGGGCCGCACGACTTGTTCTCCCCCCCCGCATCGGGCTCTGCGCCCGCAGGCTCCGCGCCCGCAGGCTCCGCAACCGCGGCTGCAGCAGCCGGCGCCAGAACACCACCTGCGTCCAGACAAAAGCGCACAGTCCGAAGAGACCAAGTCTCGTGGCATAGTCCAGAAAGACGTTGTGGGGGTGCGACAGGCTGAACTCCTCCCACGCCGTCGGCAGCACGTAGCGCGTGCGATAGGCATAGAGGAAGTTATCCAGCCCCACCCCCAGCAACGGATGGTCCCGGATCATACCCAGCGAGCTGTACCACAACGATATCCGGAACCCGGTCGTGCCCTGGCCAAGGTCAAACATCCCCGCGAAGCGCGGGGTCCGCAGCAGCGGGATCAGCGCCATCACGCCCACAAGCAGCACCACCACCGTGGCCCGGCGCCAGCGCTTACCGGCCAACCAACCCATCATCACCAACGCCGCCGGTATGCCCAGAATAATCGCGCCCCGCGATAGGCTGAGGCCCAGCGCCAGCGCCACAGGCACGATGGCCAGTAGATAGGCCCTGCGTCTGCGATCCTGAAGCAATTCCCCCAACCACGCGCGCGCACGCGTGCCCCAGCCAAGGTCCGCCTCAAGCTCAGGACCGGCCCACAGCACCACGGCAACCAGCACCGGCAGCACGCGCCCCAGGAAGAGCCCCACGTTGTTTGGCGACCCGTAGACGCTGAGCAGCCTGCGGCTCCCGCCCTCCGCTGTGATCACATATCCCAGGAAGTACATCACTAACCCAACCAGCGCCACCATCAGCGCGCCGGCAACCAGCGCATCCAGCAGACGCCAGCGCTCACGTCGCTTCATCGGCAGCGTGACCAACGCCAAAAAGAAGAGCGTCGGCTCGACGACCACCAGCCGCAGCTCCCGCAGCGCCTCGCGCAGATGCTGTGCCCCAAAGCACGACACTACCGAGATCGCAACCAAAGCTGCCAACGGCCACAGCATCGCGCGGACGCCCTCAGAGACCATATCGCACAAGCGCCTGCGCTCGCGAATGGCGGTTCCCAGCCAACGCAGAGCCCAACCCGCCAACGTCGGCAGCAGCACCAGCTCCGCAAGCGCGAACGCACGCCCTCCCAGAGAGAGCGGATAGGCATAAAGCGGCGCCGCGAAGATCACCAGCGCCAACCCCAGGCTCGGCCGGAGGACCACAATCAGCGACATCAGCAGGCCGGCGATCAGCGTGAGGATCAGCCACGGCGATACGTAGAAGAGCCCCGTGGCCAGCGCCAGTGCAACGAAGTCCCCGTGCTCCCCCAGTCGACGGAAGACGGCCTCGCCCATCAGCATCTGCCAGGCCGAGAAGAGCGCGATAGCGGCAGCCACAAACGAGATCAGCATCTGCAGCCACTCGGCCAGACCGTCCCAAACATCCTGCACACGGCGCGCCAGGGCCTCAGGCTCGAGCCTGGGCACCGACCACGCCACACCGGCGGCGCCCAGCAGCCCCAGCACGCCGAAGAGCAGATACCCCCGGCGAAGCTCAACCGCCGATCCTGGCGCATCGACCACACGCCAATCCGCCAGCGCCCACTGTCCCCAGCCACGCTCTGCCTCGATCTCCACAGTGTGAATGCCCGGCGCCAGCCCCTGGGCCAGTGTCACGGTCACCGCCTCGGCCAGGGGATCGAAGAGCACGGCATAGGCGCGCCCATCGCGATCCCGCGGAAGTGCCGACGCCGGTTCGCCGTCGACGGTCACAAACAGAAAGGCGCGATAGGGCCCGCGGCGCACAGTCAGTGCCACACCGGTCCCCTCAAAGGTGAAACTCACGGTATTCTCGCCGTGTTCGCCGGTATCGGCGCCCTGCGGCCCCAACGTCCAGGTGCCGTCAAATGTCGCCAGATCGGTATCCGCGCGATAGGCACCCGCGTGCGCCACCGGCGTCTGCGCCGCCTCTGCCGCCCAAGTTTGCACAGCCTCGTAGAGAGGGCGGGGCTCGCCCTCCGGCGTCATCAGGGCGAAGCCCCAGTGCTGCTCAGCATTTGGGACGGCGAGATCAGCCACTTCAGGCCGCGGCTGGAAGCTGTTGAGGCAGAGCACGCCCATCCAGGGCCACTCGCGCTCCACCCGCTCCAGCGCAGCCACGGTGTACGAGGCCTGGTCGGCCTCGCCGACGCTGCCCCAGATGGACGGGCCGCCCGGCCAGCAGCCCTGCCGCATACTGTTCCAGCCGAAATTGGCGGCCCAGATGGCCTTATGGCCCTCCCCTCGCTCCACCATCACCCGACGAACCAGGATAGGGCGCGAGAAGTTGAGCACATCCTGTGCTACGCGCCGGTCAACAGGGCCAGTATCGAAGCCGTACGACTGGACCGAGACGACATCGAAGTTCGGTGCCGTCCCTGCCTCGTAGAGCATCTCCAGGAAGAGATCCTCCGCGTAGTTCCGCTGACCGCGCTCAGACGTCGGCGCCAGACTCCCCAGCACGATACGCGCGTCACCATCCTCGGCACGAATCGCCCCGGCGGCCTGCGCCAGGAGATCGGCGTATCCGAACGCGTTAGCGCGACCACCCCAATTGTCGCCAAGATTCGGATTGTGCCAGATCTGATAGTAGGTGATCCGGTCACCGTAGCGCTCTGCTACAGCCCCGGCCCATTCGGCATAGGCCGTCGGGTCAGGCGGGGTCCCGGTCCAGGCCGGCGCATCGTCCAGCACAGCGATGAGCTCCAGCGAACGGCCCGAGAGGCTCTCAAAGAGCGCATCCAGCCGGGACCAGTCCAGTATGCCCGGCTCCGCCTCGGCATCAGCCCACGAGATGCGCTGCCGTACCCAGGCGTAGCCGCCGGCCTCGATGGCATCCAGGACCCAGGCGAGCTCCGCCTCTGCGTACGTGTCCAACGGCGCGTTCACACACGCGCGAGACATCGTCGTCCCGGTAGCGCCCGGCGTATCGGCCACAGGCTCCGGAAAGTCCACCGTCCAGCCCTGCGTCAGGAAGCGATCCCGCGCACGCCACTGGGCTGCGCCCAGGATGGCGGA
>CAZEXX010000361.1:0-3814 GCA_964516885.1 uncultured Anaerolineales bacterium
TACATGCCTCGATCAGGGCTTGACCGAAGTGGCCATAGGCCATCGTCAGGTGGTGTGGGAACGGCCCTTCCATCAATGTGCGCTCCCAACGAGGCCAGTCATCGACCTCCATCCACACGTAGTTGTTCTGTGTGTATGGGCCATCTGTCGATTGGCCCTCGCCGACGGCCAATTTGTAGTCGCCCGTATCGCCATCGAAGCGTGCCACTGTGATGGGTCCGTCCTTCAGACGGAAATGCGTCATGCCGGAGAGCGGGCTCGGCAGGATCCAGTGATGCCCGATGGTGACGTCGGACTCGGGATGGCGCAGCGAAAGGGGGGCCCCCGCGTGCCAGAGCAGGGCTGCGTTGTCGTTCGTTGGGTGGCGCCCGGTGAACTCCGCCAGCCAGCAAGGGACCTGACCGAGGGCTGCACGCCTCAGCATGATCCCCGTCAGAGCTCCATGTACATCCGACTCAAGGGCAAAGGCGTAGCTCTCGGCGACCTCACCCTCAGCGAATATGCAGTAGGCGCCCATCGCATCGATGACGGACATGAATGTCTGGAACGCGATGCCCTCCAGGCCATTGTCCTCCGCTATGGCGAGGATTTGGTCGCGTACCGCGAGCACGTTGATCAGTGTCGCATCCTCCAGATCCTCAATCCGGTAACGCCGGCGCATCTCCGCGACCTCGCGCCCGTAGACGGCCTCTCCCTCTGCTGCACGCTGCTTGGCGTAGGCGGTAAACTCAACCATATCGAAAGGCTGGACTTCCACGTTGAAGGTCTGGAGTAACTCGCTCTCATTCACGATCGTCGACCAGAAAAAGTCGATGCGCTGCCCGATCAACCCGATGCGAACGCCACTGCGCAGTGCATCGGCGACATTGACCGCTCTCAGGAAGGTGTCCACACCCTCTCTCAGGGCAGGGTCATCGATCCGGCAGTTTTCGATGTAGGAGAAGGGCACGCCCAGTTTCCTCAAGACCTTGCTGGAGGCAAAGAGCCCGCACAAGGTGTCGCGGAGGCGGGTGCCGTCGGGTAGCGGAGCTTCATCGCGCGGACCCCAGAGCAGAACCGGCACCCCGAGCCGCTTGGCGATCATACCGACCGCCCCCTCAGTGCCGAAGTTGCAGTGTGGCATAAAGAGGGCATTGACGCCGGCACGCTTGAAGTGAGCGACTGCTGCGTCCACGTGGCGTTGATCCTTCACCAATCCGTCATCCAGGACACCCTCGAGGTCGGTGTAGTCGATGTCCCACTCCGTAAGTTTTCGCTGCACAAGTTGCTTCTGGCGGATGGCGTCCTCGTTGCTGAAGACGAACTTTCCCATCGGGCAGAGACCCAATCGGGGTAGAATAGCTGTCATCGTGCTCATTCCTTTCTGATGGTAAGTCGATCACTTTTTGGCCAGGCTAAGCTCCTGATGACGGATCGCTCTCACGCCAACGTCTGTAGAGACCCTGATAGTGGCGGGCGGCCCCGGGGTCAGGGAGGGCCCCTCGGGTGTCCTCCTGCCAGCTGGCCTGTTTTGGCTGCAGTGTGAAGCACCGGGCATCGGCCGTGGCCATCCTTGCGGCGCCTGTGCGAGCATCACCTGTGCCGACACGTACCGTACAAGCCAGAATGTCGGCCAACACCTGGCGCCAGAAGGGGCTGCGGCTGCCGCCGCCCACGACGGTGATGGTTCTGAGTCCGGTGGTGATCCCAAGATCGTCCACGATCAGCCGGCGCAGGGTAAAGCCGATGCCCTCCAGAACGGCGAGGGCGCGCTTGCTGGGATTGCCGGTCCCGACCCAGGCCCCATCGGTGCCGATCCGGTCGGGGTAGAAGAGCGTCGGGCGATGCACAGCCTCACCTCCAGTGGTGAGGCTGGCGCCCTGCGCCAGGTCCATGAAGGCCGGCACGTCCTGTCCAGGCAGCAGCAGCTCCCGGGACCAGTCAAGGGCCAGGCAGCCGTAGCTGTGCACGGCCAGTTCGTAGAAACTGCCGCCGGGGTAGGGGCCCCAGCAACCGGAGTGGCTGTAGGGTCCGGGAGCGGTGCCGGCGAAACGGTATGCCACCAGCGCAGTCCCCAGAGTGACCACGACGTCACCTTTCCGGCAGTCATTGCCAAAGGCACCCGCCGTATGATCGTTTCCGGCCATGACCACCTGAAGATCGGGCGACAGTGGCAGGTCGGGACAGGGGCGTGTTGCGGCTATTGGAACTCCCAATGGTACCAGGGTTGGGAGCTGAGCGGCTGAGATGTCGCAGAGGTCGAGCGCTTCCGACCACCAACATCCATGGGGTATGCTGTAGAGCCCGCTCATCCCGGCTAGATTGGGGTCAAGGATGTTCAGTCCGGTGAGGCGAAGAAGGACATAGGACGGTAGCTGGATCACATAGCGGGCGCGGTCCAGTAGGTGCGGCGCCGTGCGCCGGAGCCACAGCAGCTTGGCAAGATGCATCTCCGACATCCCGGCCGAGAAGCTGCAGTGGTGGTGGAACTCGGCCCCCAGCCGTTCCGCTATTTCGGCCAGGTAGGGTTCGCCACGGCTGTCAAGCCAGCTGTAGAAGGGCGTGAGAGCGGTCTCTGCGTCATCCAGCAGTGCGAATGTCTGGGCCTGGCTGGCAACCGCGATGCGATCGATGTCGTGGGTTGCGATGCCGGCCTGCGCACAGGTCTCCCGGATCAGGGCAACGGTGGTCTCCCAGGTGAGGTCGGCATCCAGCTCGGCGCGGTAGAGCCCACCGGTCATCACCTCACGGGCGATATAGGCGACCGGCAGGCCTGCCTCGCCGATGCAGCCACGGTCGGTGTGGAAGAGTGCCGCCTTGACATTCGTCGAACCAAGGTCGAGGGCCAGTACGTAAGTCGGGCCGTCGTCCCGTCTCTCACTCGGCGCCATAGTGTGCAAGCTCCTCTTGAACCCAGGATTCCCGCGAGATGTCGTAGCTGCCCATCAGGTAGATTCCCTCGACGGATCCCAGTTGCGCCGCGAGTTCATCCAGGGTGTCGAAGCCGCCGAATACCTGGATCAGCTTTCCCGCGTCGCGTATCCGCCGGTAGAGCTCGGGCCAGTGCTTTTCGTCTTTCTGGCCCGTCTTGGATCGGCGCCGGTGAGCTCGATGTGGATCAGAGGTCGGGCCAACTCACCGGCCCACCAGGTGGTGTAGTCCTGCACAACCCGGTGCCAGCGCTCCGGTCCGAAGTCGATCGACATGGGTCTCCTGGGCTTCCTGGGGATTTGGGATCAGTGAACCGTGATCAGGGCCACCGAATAGGCCCCCATTGCGACGGTCAAGCTGGTCTCTCCGTCAGCGAGACGACCGGATTGCACGATGCCGAAGTCCTGAGCTTTGTCGATCAACCTCACATCGTAGGTCAGATTGGCCAGGTCTTGCATGCCGGTAAGCTCAATCTTCACCTCCCCCGGTTCGCCTGCGAAACGGCTGACCAGGAGTGCAACCGAGCCTGTCGATGGGTTTCCGGCAGCTAAATATCGCAGGTCGCCGCTGACCGGTGTGGCCGTAACTCGCAGCCGATCCGGATAGTCGAGGAGCCGGCGGAAGGCTTTGAACGCGTAATATGCCTTCTGGGGGACGCCGTAGTAGTCGAAGATACCGCAGAAGAGCGCCGATGGCTGGCCGTCGTAGTAGTTGGCGATGTCGATCGGTAGATCCTGCATCAGTGTGAGTGTGGCGGCGATGTAGCTGGCACCCTCCTCGTTTTTCTGTCGTTCGAAGGCCCTGCGCCGGGCGAATTCGTTGCCTGCGTCCCAGAGGCCCTTGAAAGAAACGTAGTTCCACTCGTTGAGATGGCTTGTAGCCTCCGCGTAGCCGTAGCGCTTGA
>CAZEXX010000362.1:0-3796 GCA_964516885.1 uncultured Anaerolineales bacterium
TCGGTGTTCAGGATGTAGATGGCGTTGTGCATTGGGAATGACCTCTGCTGCTGGTTGTGTGTGAGTTATTGAGTACTGTCACGATTCACGATTCAGATGCTGGGGCGAAAAGATACGGGACAAGCAATCTGGGTGAATTGTGAATCGTGGTTCTTGTCTTGTAAGCTATCGTCCCCATTGCCCTTTCCCTTCTCCCCTATCCCTTGCTGGTGCGCGCTATGTCCGCGACGAGCCTGAACTTCTCCACTGTGACGCCGGGGGGACACGAGTCGGAGTTAGCGAGGACGAAGGGGCCGCCACGGCCGTCAGCGATGACCTGCTCGACGTAGGCGCCCAGGTCTTCCAACGCCAGGTTGAGGAAGTGTGTGGGCTCGATGCCCCCGATGATGGCAAAGTCCTGGCCCACAAGGTCCCGCGCTTCCTTGAGGCTGACATTGCCCGTGGGGGGAGGGGAGATGGACTCGACGCCCATCGCGCCGCTGGCCTTCATCGGCGCGAGCAAGTGGCGAAGGTGCCCGCAGGCGTGCTGGATGTAGTGCATGCCATTGGTCCCCAACAGAGCGCACCACTGCTGGACCTCAGACGCAATGTAGCGTTTGTACTGGCGCGGTGAGTAATTCTGTGTGCTTGAGTCCTCCCACGTGAGGTAGTAGGTGTAGAGCCCGGTCTCCATCGCCAGTTGGGCTGCCTTCAGGTCGTTGGCGACCATCGTTTGCCAGAGCATCTCCACGGTTTCGGGGAAGTCAGCCAGCGCGTAGACCAGCTCCTCGGTGCCGGTGTAGTGCTCGACTAGCATCTGGTAGGCGGACTTGGAGCGTGGGAGCAGCATCCCGATGGAGAGTCCCTCTCGCCCGTCCCCGGCAAGGTGTTGGCGGACCGGGGCCAGGTCTACCTCATAGGCCGTGTGCTCTTCGATCCAGAGTTGGATCTTGTAGTCCTCTGCGGTTTTGAGAGGATGCTCAATGAGGAATTCCGTGTCACCCACCGGGCTGTAACGCTTTCGCTGGGTGAGTGTGCCAACCGGCGTTCGCATTTCGACGTGGATATCAGTGCCCGCTTGTCGGGTCACCACCGTCATCTGCTCCGGGGGAACCGCCCGCACAGGGCAGGGAGCGCCGCGCCACAGGGGCGTGGCGCCAATGCGGTGGTGGAAGGCCAACTGACCTTCGTCTCGAATGGCCTTAGAGAAGCTCTCCCACACGTACGCGAGGAAGGGACTGAAGGGTAGGCAGTCGACCGGCCTGCCGGTCAGGGCGGCGACCAGGCGTTCTCGGGCGGATTGCTGTGATCCCATAGTCTGTCGTCCCTGATCCTTTTTGATATCGGTGTTGTTTCGGTGTGCGGAGGAGTCAAAAGTCAAAAGTCTTGAGTCATGCGGCCTGCTCCCAGGGTCACTGCGCGGCTGGTGTGGCACACTAGCCTGACCCTTGCCCCCCCCGACTTCGGACTTGTCGCCGGAACGCACAACCTTTCAACCTTCAACGTGCAACCGTCTTACGCCCACCCCGTCAGCTCCGCCAGCAGCCGCGTGTACTCGATGAAATTGGGCCACGAGATATCAGGTGGGACGCCGTGGTCACAGCTGGGGATGTAGCCGCCCGTCTCAAGCAAGGGGGGGACCACGCGCATAATCTCAGCACGCATCACGTCGCCGCCCTTGGCCAGCGCGCGTTTGTCAATGCCGCCGCGATACGCGATCTGGGTGCCGTACTGGCGGCGGTAGGTGACGATGTCATTGCCGGCAGCGACTTCCATAGGCGAACACGCATCGAATCCCGCCTCGACCCAGAGCGGCAGCAGTTCAGCGTTGTAGCCGTCCGAGTCCATATCGATCACGGTCTCGGGGCCGGCAGCCTTGATCGCCGCGATCCACTGCTCCCACGCGGGCATCAGGAACCGCCGCACCATCTTCGGTGAGATCATGCTGTGCATCTTATAGGCCATATCCTCGTTGATGACGACGTGGTCGGGAGGCGCGTGGCGCAGGATCGGCGCCAGCGTCTTGAGCATGAAGTCGGTCCAGAACGCAGCCATCTCTTCGACAAACTCAGGCTGTTCCACCATCAGGATGCAGAGGCCCTCCATGCCGCACCATTCGCGCATCTGCCAGAAGGGGCCGCTGAAGGAGAGCGTCACGACGTAATCTCGGTCGCGTAACTCAGCACACCGCGCCTCGAAATCATCGGGAAACCGGCTGGGGTCCTGAGGATCATAGCGCCACCTAAGTTTCTCCTCGAAGTCCACGCGGCTTTCCACGGGGAACCGGTGCCACTTGCGGGTCACGAAATCCTTGGCCCGGCGTATGTAGGTGTAATCATACTTGTCGGAGATCTCGGTGATGGCACCCATCCAGTCCAGGACGATATAGTGTCCGTCGCGGTGCTCCAGCACCTTTTCTTGGAAAGTAGGGATCATGATGAAGGAGACGCCGGGATCGACGTGAGGTTTCGTGGCCTCGATCTCAACCCCCAAGAGGTCCATAAGATACGGGTACCAGTTCACATCCTTGGGCAACCCCTGTTGGTGCCAGGCAGCCAGGGTAGATTCCCGCGGCCCACCGGGTTGCAGTGGGACCTTGTCGGGTTTGCCGAAGTGCATGGTTTCTAGGAAGCGCTGTCGCGGTGTCATAGGGTAGTCCTCAGTCACAAGTCAGAAGTCCGAAGGTTGCGATCAAGAGTTCAGAGTCAAGAGTCAAGAGTCATTCCTGCTTGCTATGAGTTGAATGTCGTTCGCTGATGCTTTGTTCTCGATTTCCGGATTCTTACCTCTCGTGCTCAGCGCCTTGGCGTGAGCTCGTCCTATCGCCGCGCTTGCGCGTCTGCACGGGCGCGGATAAGGACCCGGGTTGGGTGGAGTTCATCCTCTAGCGCGAGCGGCATCAGGCTGGGGCCTGTGAGCGAGGCCAGGTAAAGATCCAGGTAGCGCTTGCCGGGACCTGTGATCTTCAGCGGTCCACGGTCCTCGCCATTGAGCACAAGTCGCGTCTGCGTGCCGCCGTTGGTCGACTCGATGAAGCCTTCGGTCCCGAAGATGCGCACCATCTCGTTGCCCCAGAGCCCAAATGCGGGTGGATTGAGATAGTTGCAGGTGACGCTGCCGACGCCGCCGTTGGCCAAGCGCAACATCATCGAGGTCGCCACGCGCAAACCACCCTCGCCGGGATTGCCGAGCGGTGTCTGGATGGCCCAGATGTCGTCCACCTTGGTTCCGGCGATGAATTCGACGAAGCGCAGGGCGTGGACACCCACCTGCAGGATCAGGCCGCCGTCGACATCCTCGTCTTGGGGTCGGCGATCGTGCATAGGATACGACTTCTGCGCCAAGACCTGGACGACCGTGCCAATGGTGCCGGCCTGGACGATCTGGCGCATAGTGAAGTAAGGCTGTGTCATGGCGGAACCGGTCCACATCTCGTGGAAGGCCTTGCCGGTGCGGTGTGCGGTGGCGATCACGGCATTGAGATCCGCCTCGGACATCGCTGCAGGCTTCTCGGCGTAGACGTGCTTGCCTGCCTGCAGAGAGCGGATGGCTTCCTGAGCCTGATCCCGGCGCCGCGGCGAGCAGAGTGAGACCAGATCGATCTCGTCATCGGCCAACATTTCGTCGAGTGTGTCGTAGTGGCGAATGCTGCTGTCCGCCTGCAGCGGCTCGGGCAGTCGCGCGCGATCAAGCGCCGCCGTGGCGACGCACTTACCCAGGGGGTGGTCGACCAGGGCATTCTGAATCTGGTGGCCGTTTGTACCGTAGAGGCCGATGCGGATCGGGGTCATAGGGACTCCTTTGGCTAGGTGTCGTT
>CAZEXX010000363.1:0-3790 GCA_964516885.1 uncultured Anaerolineales bacterium
GGGTTGCCTCAGGAGGTGTAGCACACCGGAAGACGTGCCACCGGCACGTCTGTACGAAACTTGATTGCATCTTGTACAGACGACCCGGTGGGTCGTCTTCTGCCTCCGGACGGAGGCTGCAACAGCTCGACGTTGCAGCCTCGGAAGACGTGCCACCGGCACGTCTCTACAACGGCAGATCACCGCGTAGGTGCGTCCCGTCGGTCCCCTGAGGCCGAACACCGGTTCAGATGCGTGTACCCACCCTGGAAATGAGATCAAGAGGAGGGACTCGCAGCACCTTGCCTTGCACGCCGGCTCAGGCCGGCTTCCGATCGACGAGGGTCACGACCAGTTGCGACAGATCATCCGTGCCGCGCACAAACTCGTTGCTCTGGTAGATCGCACCGAAGGTGCAGCTAACCTCGCATTGGCCGCAGTAGGCGCAGCGTTCAGGGTGGTAGATGAGCCTGAAGGTGTCACGATCTTCTCTCTCCAGCTCAAGGGCGAAGGCGGGGCAATCCCGGACGCACAGGCCGCACCCGCGACACTTCTCCGGGTGGATCTGCACACGTCCCCGGTACCCTATGGGAATCACCGCCGGCGCGAAGGGGAACTTCACGGTTTCCGGACGCGTGACGATGGCCCGTCCAAGTTGCGGCAGAAGGTAGGCCAGAGTTCTCAGGCTCTCCAGGAGAGTTAGCGCCGCTTGTCTCACAGTCAGCCTCCGATCCACAGGGTTGCCAGGATTTGGATGAGTGCCAAGGGGGCCAGGATGCGCCATCCGAGATCCCAAAGCTGGTCGATTCTCAGGCGGGCGTACAGAGCGCTTACTGTGGAAAGCGAGAATAGGATGGCCACGGACTTCAGCCCAAAGACCAGCAGTGCCGGCGCCTGATCGAAGAAGCGGCTCCCCCCGAAGTAGAGGTTGACCAACAGAAAAATCCCGAGGACCGTCTGCATGTTCATCGTGAGATGCCAGAGGGCCAGCTTGCGCCCGCTGAAATCGGTCAGCGGCCCGGCGACGACCTCGGACTTGGCGCTGGGGATATCCAGGGGATCGCGCTTCAACTTTCCGATCAAGCCGATGAGCGCCAGGATGAAGCCGAGAGGCTGCATCACGGCGCTCCAGGCAGTCTGTGCCTGGAAGTTGCGGATCCCGGCGATGGACCACGAGCCGCTGAGAATGGCGGGACAGGCGACAGCCATCAGGAAGGGCACCTCGTAGGAGAAGTATTGCAGTAGTGAGCGATGGCCTCCCAGCACGCTGTAGACGCCGGCCGAGAACCAGCCGGCCAGGAAGTAGCCCAGGGCAGGCAGGGTCAGCAGGAACAACACGACGATGAGATCGCCTTCGAAGGACGCCCCGACGATGCCGCCGATGGGTATGTAGAGGCTCGCCGTCAGCACCGCCGCCAGGGAGACGATCGGCAGCGCGGCAGCTGCCAGGCCGTGGGTACCGTCCGGCACGATATCCTCTTTGGCCAGCAGCTTGATGAAGTCTGCCAGGGGCTGGTACCACGGGGGGCCGACGCGCCCGTGGTAGCGCGCAATCATTCGCCGGTCAATCCAGTCGAAGGTGAGTGCAGCGATGAAGAGGAACCCGAAACCTGGAAAGATCAGCATCTTGATCAGTGCATTCATGTTGTTACCTCGCACCAAGAGCATCGTGTTCAATGCGGCGGTTACCGCGCCGGTGATTCTTTGGGTAGTCGCTCATCTGTCGGCACACCCAATGCACAGATCGACACCGGACAGGACAACCGAGACATCCGCCATATTGACGCCCTTGAGCTGTTGCGGCAGGGTGAGCAGGCTGGGGAGGGTAGGCGTACGGATCTTCACGCGCGCCGGCGTGTCGCTCCCATCGCTGCGGACGTAGTAGAAGACCTCGCCTCTGGGCGCCTCGGAGCGGCTGATGGCCTCGCCGGGCGGTACACGCCGCGGGGCGCGGACCGCCAAGGGACCCTCCGGGATCTCCTCGAGGATGTCGCGACAGAGCTTCACGCTGATGAGGGTCTCCTGCGTCCGGACGAGCGTGCGCGCCCAGACATCGCCTGCGGTGTGCGTCGGGATGTGGAACTTCAGCCGGTCATAGGGCGTGCGCGGTTCGTCGCGTCGCAGATCGGCATCCAAACCCGAAGCCCGTGCCACGGGGCCGACGACACAATAGCGGCGTGCCTGTTCCAGCGACAGAAGGCCGACGTCCTGCGTGCGGCTCTGCATGCTGCGCTCGTTTTCGACGACGCCCAGCAGCCGGGTGACCTGCCGGTCAAGCGTTGTGAGCTGTTCGAGTATCTCCTCGCGGTGCTCCGGTGTGATGTCCGAACGTACGCCTCCGATGATGTTGATGGCGTGCGAGACACGCCCGCCGGAGAGCGCCTCCATAATATCCAACACGATCTCACGGTCGCTCCAGGCATACATAAAGATCGTGTCCAGGCCGATGTTGCGGGCCAGGACGCCCAGCCACAGCAGGTGGCTGTGTATGCGCTCGAGCTCGCAGAGCAGCGCCCGCAGATAGGCTGCCCGGGGCGGCACCTCAAGACCCAAGAGCAGCTCCACGGCGCGGCAATAGGTCATCGCGTGCACGTGGGAGCAGATGCCACAGACGCGCTCCAGCAGGTGGATGTTCTGGACGAAACTGCGCTCCTGGCAGAGGCGCTCGATGCCTCGATGCACGTACCCCATCCGCATCGTACTGTCAGTCACGTGCTCGCCTTCGAGCATGATCTGAAAGGCGAGGGGCTCTTTCAGCAGCGGATGCTGCGGGCCGATGGGGATGACGGTCCTAGCCACTGTGCACCTCCTTGCGCAGCGGTGGCGGCCCTTCCCATCCATCCGGGAGCAGCAGCGGCTGCAGGTCAGGGTGCCCTTCGACCGCTATTCCAAACATGCCGTGCACCTCGCGCTCATAGAGTGCGGCACCCGGGATCAGGTCAACGATCGACGCCACAACGGGCGCCTCGCCAGGGAGCTCAACCTCCAGGGTGAAGCCCCGTTTCTGCCAGAAGTGATATTTGAGCGTGAGATGGGGCGGCAGATCCTCGCCGGTGATGGTGGTCAGGTGCGTCACCCCGAGCTGGTTGACGAGGAGGGCCACGGCCTCCCGCAGATTCTCCACGGGCAAGCGAATCACGAGTTCGTCCCCGGGGGCGGACTTGATACGGGTCTCGGCGCTGAGGCAGAGCCCTGCCAGAGCGCTTGCGATTGTGTCATGGGTGGCGTTAGGACGAGATGCATCACTCATTCAATACTCCCTAGAAGTTGGGCCAAGCCATCGATGATGGCCTCCGGGCGACAGGGACAGCCCGGAATGTACATATCCACCGGTACGACCTGGTCCACGCTGCCCACGACATTGATGGCCCCCCTGAAGACGCCGCCGGAGCAACTGCACGTGCCCACTGATACAACCCACTTGGGCTCGGGTATCTGCTCGTAGATGCGGCGCAGACGGTCGCGTGATTGCAGGGTCACCGGTCCGGTGCAGAGGAGGATATCGGCGTGACGTGGCGAGCCCTCCTTGAGGATGCCCAAGCGTTCCACGTCATACCGCGGGGTCAGGGTGGCCAGTATCTCGATATCACAGCCATTGCAGCCGCCGGTGTTGTAGTGCAATATCCACGGTGATTTGCGCCGCGCCCACCGGACCACTGCGTCGATCCAGCGCTGAGGGCCACCCCCGGTCTGTCTAACTTGTTCCATAGGTTTACTCCTTGCGATCGGTGAGGGCGAAGACACTTATGGAGATGCCCGCCAGGTAGATGAGCGCCGTGCGATGCTGCTGCAGATCACGCGGAAGCGTCGA
>CAZEXX010000364.1:0-3751 GCA_964516885.1 uncultured Anaerolineales bacterium
ATGCCTACAATGTTGCTCCTGGCTGATGTGGTGGTCACGCTCGACCGTGCCGACACAGACGCCGGGTACGCTGTTTCGCGGCGGCGAGTATGAGAGTATGGTGCCGGCCGGGGCGGAGGTCCTTGTGGACATACGCCTGATGCCGGGACAGTCGGCTGAGGACGTGCGCGCGCGGATCGACGAAGTCATCCGCGCAGTGATGGTGAAGAATGACCTGCCGGGTGCTGCGATCCCGATGGACCACCCCTTGGCCCTGCTGGCACAGCACTACGCGCGCGCGATCACGGGCCAGCCCTGGCCTATCGCCGGTGCCGGACCCGCGAACGAGGGATACATGCTGATCGATGCCGGGACCCCGACGCTGTGTGGCTTCGGGCCGACCGGGGGAATGCCCACGCACCCGATGAGTGGGTAGACCTGGTTAGCCTGCCCAAGCGATTGCGATCTACACCGCGACCATCGAAGACTACTTAGCGAAAGCATAGGAGGGACTACGTATGGCTTCTGGAGCACGAGACCCGTGGGTGGATGTCCGGACGCGTCATGGCCTTGCCGCCGATCAGGTCATTTCGGCACTGCAGAAAGAGATCCGACGCGGCAATGTGGAGAACGCGGTGCTGTTGGCCTATGAGATGGCGACGACCAGCCCGGAGCTGGAGTCCTATCTGTGGTATCGCCTGTTGGTCATCTCCGTGGAAGACATCGGCTGGGGGGATCTGCAGGCTCCGGTGCTTGTTCGCAGCCTCTATGATATCAACCAGACCTTCGGTCACCGGGGTGGAGAGAGTCTGCTGCTGGCCGTCCACGCGGTAAGATACCTGTGCAGCTGTCAGAAGGACCGCTCCAGTGATGAGATGGTGAACTTGATCAAGCACCAGGTTGAGGAGGAAGGGCGCGTTCCCATAATCCCTGACTACGCGCTCGATATGCACACTGGGAGAGGACAGGAGCTTGGTCGGGACAAGCTGCATTTCTGGGAGGTGGGTGCTCAGATCGCTCCGGAGTTGCCGGGTCGTGATACCCAGTACAGAGAGCGGATGCTCGCGATCCTGAACTGCGCATCATCTTGACCCAATCGGGTATCGTCTCGGGCGAGATGGAGAGCGATACCATCTACGTCCTGGCGGCGCTTCGAGGCTGGCACGCCGGCGAGCTCTTCGGCTTCCGAGCTGCCTTCATCCTCATCTATAGCGTTGCGGGACTGGCCCAAATGGCACAAGTCGCCACCGGCAACGCGTACGTTGTCCCGGCCGGCGCCTTCGTCGGTGGGTTGGCCCTTGCCGGCAACTTCGTGATAGGTATGCTGTTTATGGCGACCAACTCCAGCGCTGCTGATCGCGCCCATGTCTTCAGCATCAACAGCCTGCTATTTAGCGTGACGCTTGCCGCCGGCTCACTCCTGGGTGGTTATCTTCCCAACCTGCTCGCCCGGTTCACCGCCGATCTGACGCTCCAGCATCGGTACACCCTGTTTGTCGCTGGGATCTTCACCATGGCATCGATCGTGCCGGTTTGCTTCCTCGCACCGCAGGTCAGGCGCCACGAGCGGAAGATCAGTTTGAAACCGTACCTGTGGGGGATTGATTCTCTGAGTGTCAAGTCGGCGGGCATCGAGCTGTTTATTGGCCTGACCCTGGGTCTGATCGTGCTGTTCATGAACCTCTACTTTATCTTCCACCTGAACACGAGCCGCGAGTTCTTCAGCACGGTTGAGGCGCTCGCGACATCCGCTGAGGTTGGGTCGGGCGGGTATTGGGGTTACAGGGCGCTCTTCACGATGTCGCAGTGGCTATGGTTGGCGGTTGCGATGGGGACTGCCTCTGCCAAGGCCAGGGTCGCCATGTCTGCATGGCTGGAGATCACCTTCTGGTTGGGGCAGGCACTGGCAGCCATCATTACCGGGTCGTTGCTGGCCAAGTCCAACTACGTTCTGCCGTTTCTCCTGTCAACTGCGGCAGAAGCCGGTGAGGCCGCGTGAAAGGGGCGACGCCGGCGCGCAGCGGTGGGTTGTCAAGCCTCGTTCGCGGCTTCCGTGGCCTCAATCTCAACTGCTGGCTGATCTTCATAGCCGGCGCGCTCGGGGGGCTTGCACAGGGCATCTTCGCGGTGGACTTCAACCTCTACATCCTGTCTATGGGGGTTGCGCCGGATCTTCTCGGTGCTGTCCTCAGTGCGGCCCCATTTGCGCAAGCGGTTGGTTCGATCCCGATCGGTTTTCTGGCGGACGCGATTGGGTTCAAACGAACGTTCATCCTCGTCTTTGGAGTCTCGGCCGTGGCGAAGATCGCGCAGCTTGTGGCCCCGTCGGTGCCGTTGATTGCTGCTGCGGCGTTCCTGGACGGTCTGGCTCTTGCCGGCAGTTTTGTCGTTCGGCTTCCGTTCCTGGCTGCCAACGCCAAGCCTGAGGCACAGACCCACGTCTACACCGTCAACAGTATGGTCTTTAGCGTCTCGATGTCCCTCGGATCCCTTCTGGCCAGCTATGTGCCCAACTTCTTTGAAGGACTCACCGGTGACTTGACGCTTGCATACAGGTATACGCTGCTTGCCGCGACAGGGCTGACGGCGCTCGCCATCGTGCCTGTCCTGGGTATCAAGCCCACGCCGATACCGGATCGGGTGCGACCTGCCGTCAGCGACTATCTGTGGAAGATGGGGCGGTTCGTCCGACAGCAATCGGTGGTCACGTTATTGATCGGATTGAGCATAGGCCTAACCGCGCCGTTCATGAATCTGTACTTCCTCTACTATCTTGGCACGACCCGCGAGTTCTACGGCATTATCTCTGCGCTGGCTTTGGTGCCGGCGCTCATGGGGGCCATCATCGTACCGGCCATGGCGGCGCGAACGCGCAGCATCGTGCGCTTGATGTCCGGACTGCGAGCGCTGATCCCTCTCTTTATGCTCGTTCTGGCAGTCACGGCCAACCGTTGGCTGGGTGCCGGAGCCTACTGGATGCAGAACACATTGCTCTTTATGACATCGCCGTTGGCGTTTGCCTTCGCCATGGATGTGGCACGGCGTTCGCGGTCGGTCATGGCGGCTTGGCTTAATATCGCCTTCTGGATTGGCCAGGCGATTGCCGCACCGGTTACGGGGGCCTTCTTTGCTCAGAACCGCTATCCGGCACCGATGATCTTGGCGGCGCTGTTGAGCGCGCTGGCTGCTGTACTCAACCTCGTGCTTTTCTTGCCAGTTGAGCATCGTCTAAAGCAAGGAGTTGAGATAGTATGAGTACTCGATTGGAGCGCGTCGCAGCGGCGCGCGGAGAACGTCCTCTTGATCTCCTGATTGAGGATGTACGTGTACTGAACGTCTACACCAAAGAGATCTATCCGGCGGACATAGGTATCTCGGGTGGTACCATTGTCTTCGCCGGCCCGGGATGTTGGGACGGTCCTCCCCCGGCAGAGACCTTTGCCGGGCAAGGCCGGATCGCCACACCCGGATTGATCGACACGCACCTCCACATCGAGAGCAGTATGATTGGGCCTGAGAGTTTTGCGGCTGCTGTGCTGCCGCACGGTACGACTACGGTGATGATCGATCCGCACGAGATCGCGAACGTTGTGGGGCTGCGTGGGGTGGCGTATATGTTGGAGGCCAGCGCTGATCTGCCACTGCGTGTCCTGGTGCAGGCGCCGTCCTGTGTGCCGGCCGTGCCCGCGCTGGAGACTGCCGGTGCCGACTTCGGGGCGGCGGAGATTGCCACGATGCTGGGGTGGGACCGCGTCATCGGTCTGGCCGAGGT
>CAZEXX010000365.1:0-3296 GCA_964516885.1 uncultured Anaerolineales bacterium
CCGGGCTTGACGGCGCCCCAGGTGGTGCAGAGATAGCCCAGCATCTGTGGATGGTCTTTGTGCGCCAGCGTGGCATCCAGCAGCAGCTCCTCTGCCTCGACGTTGCGCCAGCCGCCCGGAAGGACCGGGAAGCCCTTGTCCAGGAAGTGTGCGATCGAAGGATAGCTGTCCAGAACTTCGTAGTGCCAGTCGCAGATGACGATGTCCTTGGGGATCATATCGATGGCGAGGTGGGTGCCGTTGGCCGCTGCCTCCCATATGCCGTAGCCGGTGGTCTCGGCGTCCAGCAGCCGGTCACCCCATAGCCACACCTCGACCTGTCGTTTCGATAGATGGCCGTAGTAGTCATTCACGGCTTTGGCGAAGAGCTCGGCGGGATCGTGCCCCTTGCACCTCGGGCAGTGCTCCGAGCCGATGAGGAAGACCTCGTCCAGTCCGACGTGGAGCGCGTCGGCGTCGAAGGCCTCCAGCAACTCGTCGAAGAGGTCGAAGATGATCCCATTGACGTCCGGGTGTTGCGGGCACCAGCTGCGGCAGTAGATGCTCTCGTTGTCGGGGAACTGGCCGGGCGTCTCATCGAACTCGGGGTAGGCGGTCAGCAGCGGGTAAGTGAGCTTGTCCCACGACTGATGGCCCAAGCACTGGAACTGCGGGACGAGGCGGATGTCGTGATCCCGGCACGCGGCAGCAAGCCTCTGAGCGGCCGCCATCGTGATGGGGTCGTCTGCCTGCAATTCGGGATGCGATTGGTAGGCGAACCCATAGTTGACCTCGGGGATCAACAGGTTGAGTCCCATCTCGGTCAGCGCCGGCAACTCCTCGATCAGCGCGTCAACACCGGCGTCGTGGCCAATGCCCAGATGTATTCCGCAAAGCTTCTTCATAGCGATCTCCTTTGGAATGGGATGAATGGGGAGAATGTAAGAATACAGAATCAGCGAATCAGAGATAGGGCGAGCAAGTGATAGGATGATCTGCGCTCAGTCGCTTGCCCGTCCTTTTTCGCTCACTCTTTCATTTTGTCATTCGCTGATTCTGTATTCGATTCTGTCGTACGGAATTGTCCCCTGCTTGACTTCGACGAAGGGCTCGCCGTCCTTCACGCCGACGATGCCGAAGCCGGTGGCGGTGGCGAGGAAGGCGCGGAAATCACCTTTGATCGTGGGCTGCAGGTAGAGCGTCCTCTCGACAGCATCGTAGCGCGCACCGGTGAGCCCCTGGAGCATCCCGTAGCTGGCCATCGCACGGGCGTACCAATGGCCGCACTCGTACTCGTCGAAGGGGTTGCGGACGTGGCTGTCGTAGCGATCACGCAGCACGCGGACGATCTCGCGACCGGCCTCGGTCTCGCCCATCAGCATCAGGTGCGAGGCAACCTGGTACTCGATCCCCGTCCACACCTCGTCGCTGTAGACGAAGGGGAGGGAGAGCGCGCCGCCTTTGGGCCACGTGCAGAGGAGCAAGCCGCCGTCATCGCCCAGGGCGAATGTGGGGCGCTGCGGGTTGGCGTGCGTCTTCAGGTCGTGCTTCAGATTGTACTTGTGGATCGCCAGAAGATGGCTGCGCACTTTGTCCGCGTCCAGGATCGCGCCTATGCCGCACACCTCGGCCAGCCATTCGCCCAGCACGCCGTCGGAGATGCAGCCCTTGCCGTATTGGTACTTGGGCCCTTCCTCTTTGAGCAGCGCCTCTGCCTCGGGCGAGTAGCTGACGGTCCAACTCTGATTCTTGGTAGGATCCGCCGCGCGGAGCCCCTCCCACTGGATCTTCTGGATGAAGTACTCGCCGTCCCAGAGCTCCGATTCCATATAGGCGATGCCCTTGTCCAGTAGCTCCTGGTACAGCGGGACGCTGTCGCCGACTGCTTCCACCATCAGGACGGCGGCCTTGAGCGCGCCCAGGTAGAAGGAGGTGCACATACCGTCGGGGCCCCAGAACTCGATGTCGTAGGTGTTGTGGTGGGGTTCCACCAGCACTCCCAGGTGATCAGGATCCCACGTCTCGATGCAGTAGTCCAGGCTTTGTTTGATTCTGGGCCAGAAGCGCCGCAGCCACAGCTCGTCGCCGCTGATGCGCCATTCTCGGTAGGCCTTCATTATGCCGCCGAGCTGGCCATCGGAGGCCGCGTGGAAATCGTGGTCCGGCGGGCGGATTGGCAGGCTGGCCCGGAAGGCTTGGTGTCCCCGCACATCCTGATCGACGAAGAACTCCGTGTCGCGCAGCGAGCGCTCCAAAGATGGAAAGAGGTGGGGGAGTGCCTGGGCATAGTTCCAGACGTGGGTGCAGGAGCCGTGGCAGCAGCCGCGGGTGTCGCAGCAGCCCTCCCAGCACCAGAGCTCGCCGTCGGTCTGTCGCTGGATGGTGGGCGACTTTAGGATTGTCAGGTTGGCGGCGATCGCCTCGACCACCTCAGCAGGCAGCGTCGTGTCGTAGAAGGTCTCGGTGAACAGCGCGGTCTTCGCCCGCAAGTCGTCATAGTGCGCGCGCCAATAGGCGTTGACCGCAGCTACATCCTGGAAGATGGAGGTGTACCACGGCTTGTGAGTGCCGGCGCAGTCGCAGTTTGCTGAGCAGGCCTCGCCATCAGCTCCCAGCCGCAGATTGGTGACCGGCGTATGCCAGGCGAACCGCAGCCGGATCACCGTGCTCTCGCCTGCTGCCAGGCTGATCGGGACGTAGAGGCTGCCACCGGGGCTGGGGGCACCCTCGGTCAGCGGCCCGGCCTCCGGCATTGCGGCCTGCCTGATTGACTTCCAGACGATGGTCAGCGGATCGAACCAGCCGCCGCGGAACCAGGCGCAGTTGACCTTGGTGCCGGGGGCATCCGCGATCGCGCTGAAGGCGCCCTGTTCCCAGGGCTTCTCCTCGCTGCCGGCCTGCCACAGGACAAAGCCATTCTCGGCGGCGAGAACGGCCGCGCCGGTGCTCTGGGGCTCAGCGGGCATGGCCATGAAGTTGCGGGCGTGAAACGAGAAGATGGCGTCGACCGGGGCGTCTGTGGGGTTGTGGAAGCTGTACTCCAGCGCCGCCACCGGCAGGCTGCTGTTGTCGGGATCGCCCGGCGTGAAGGGACTCCAGCCGGTGATCTCGACCTGGAGCGGAATCGTCATATCAGCCAGCTTGACGGTTCCGAACGGGAAGCGAGACGTAAAGGAGGCAGCATCGAAGCGGGGGAGACCATAGTCGGTTCCGCCCAGCCCGTTGCCCGCCTCAGGCGGGCTGAAGATCTTCCATTCCGGTACAGGGCCCTCCAGCACGCGGGCCAACTCAGGAGTTCCCCTGATCGCCAGAGCGGC